>JBGUTC010000091.1:0-15029 GCA_045132895.1 Clostridia bacterium | reverse complement strand
TTTCACTGGCGCGAACAGGCTCCGATTTTTGCTCTGCCGACCCCTTTTCTAAAATCAGGTCTATCAACTCCTGCTTTTTGCATCTGGCAATATGCCTGATTCCCAAAGTTTTAGCAATTTCTTTTAGTTCATTGATTTTCTTGTCTGAAAGATCCACAAAAAACCTCCTGAGGAAAAATATATATGAAAAAAAGATAACAAACGGATAGAAACGAAACAGAAAAAAACTTTTTTATTTAATTTTATTGTAGCATAGTCTTCCATTACCATTCAATATATAAAATAAACAAATTTTATAAAACCAAGTCATGAAAAAACCACAGTAAACAAACGGTTACAATGCAAAAAAAGTCAGAACCTGTCAGGTTCTGACTTTTTCCTTATGCATAATTCTCTTCAACAAAATCAATGATTGGCTGCGGATCATCCAAACCGTGGGGATGGTGACCCATCATGGATCTGGAAATAACTTTCATCCGGCCGCCTTTTTTCTTTGTAGAACTCTTCTAAAACTTTACCATTTTCTTCATAAATAACCACATCATCTGCATTACCGTAAAGCATCAGAACAGGAATATCATGCTCAATCAGCGGCTCCATGTTGTCAATCGGGCTCTTTCTGAAATTGACAATCGTAGAACGGCTGACGCCAAATGTCGCAACAATTTCCCGCCAGAACGGAGCGTTCGCAGGACAAGTTGATTCACCCAGACCACACATGCTTAAAATATTTAACACCGGTGCGTCTAAATACATAACCGCCGTAAGTTCCGGATATAACTCTGCAAAGCGAAACGTTTCATTTCTGAATCCTTCAAAAGTTATTTCCATTTGTCTCTTCCTTTATTTGTTCGTAAATCTTACTCAAACCATTTATCAGCCGAACCGTCCTCAAAACATGGCAGTTCAAAATCTAACACATAGTCTAAATGCCGCAGTTTCCAACGAATCCGATCAGCATCGCCGATGTATTCCATACTGGGCTCCCAACCCAGGCGGGAATCCTTTTCCACCAAAGGAATAGCAGAAAGCGCATTCTGCCGTTCTGCTTCCAGCAGTTCCTTCACCTTTGGAATCATCTCTCTGAATCTTTCCCGATCGGTTTCGATTTTCAACCGCGACGTCAGGAGATACCACTCTTTTGCATGAATACCGGTCTGCACACAGCAGCAAATGTATTCACCCAGATTAATGAGGTATAACAGTTCTGTATCAGGATTCTGAATTCCCTTCAACAGGATAACACCGTCCTGCATGAAGGTCAGCATTTTTCCTAAAACCTCCAGTTCCCCATTTATACGCAGAGAGGGGAACATTTCTCCGCCATAAATAAGATTATAAACCGGCGAATAATCTGCCGGATATAAAACTTCTAAAATACCATTGCCAAAATGAGCATAGTCCTCTGTTTCCGGCTTTGCCCTGTTAATCAGGCACAAAGGATAAGAGGGGCCGCATCGGAATGCTCCGTACTGGTGTGCATCTGTAGGCGTATAATGCCGGATTGCATCACTCCAGAGCTTTAAGGCTTCACAGACAACCTCTACGTTGTCTGCCCCAAACCGCTTGGCAACAACTTCTTTCAGGCACTCCTCCATAGAAGTATTCTCCTTGATGAAGCATTGTTTTGCCAAATCGCTGATAAAAGAAGGATAGATGCCAAAATGATGTGATTCCATCAGGCCGCAAAGACCACAGGTTTCATTGGCTTCCCGAAGCCCCCGATAGCGTTCCATCCATTGATAAGGCATGGGCTCATAAGGAATCGTACCAATATCCCAGGTCAAACCGCCTGTATTGGCCATGGCGTATAGTCTGATACCTTTCTTTTTGGCCACCTTAGCTTCTGAGGAAAAATATTTTCCGGGACCGGCAAACGCCAGCGAATAATCTGCAACTGACTGTTTAATGCTACCCAAGGGATAGTCCTCAAACATCTCAAATGTTGCCTGCAGGCTGATATCTGTCGGCAGACTTTCAATAAGTTTCAGCCGGGCTTCTTCCGGCTGACTGCCCCAGTTATAAGTCCAGAACACAATGTCTGCTTCCGGATTATGCTTTCTGACCGCCTTTTTCACGCAATCCAGCCACAAGGGATAGTCCTCACAGGGCCACCAACCGGGACGGGGCTTTTTGTGCGGAAATCCATCTGCAGACAGGTAGGCATTACTGGACGCAACATTAGGGTCATGACTGGGAAATCCCACAGACTCCCCAACTAAAATCACACCTTTAAAACCGGGACAAGCCTCAAAAACTTTTCCGTAAAGGTTATCATAAAATTCCTCTGCACCCTCATCCTCGGGATGCATCTCGCTCTTTAAATAACTATATGCATAAACATCAATACCATACTTTGCCGCCCGGCTGACTAACTCATTAAAATCCATGAAACCGGTGGTTGTCCGGTTAACACCTTTAACGAAAACCAAAATCGCATCCATACCGGCGTGGGCAATGGCAGATAAATGCTCATTGGGATAATTATCGATTTCATAGCCGGAATGCACCATTCTGGGAGAAAATAAGAAGGTATGCCGAATATCCTCTTTCCTTAGAATCGGTGCCCGTTTCAAACTCATTTTATCTTCCAGACAATAAAGCGCCTGAGCAAGTCCCCGTTCATTTTTACCGGTTATGGTAATCGAATCACCCACAGAAATAATATAATCCTCTGTCTGAACAGAAACCACCGAAAGAGTAATGGAATGCTTTTCTACCGTCTTTTTGCTAAGCAGCAGTGAAACATCCATAGAGCAAAGCATGAAGTCCTGAAAATCCTGTGCCGCCGTCAGAACAACTTCTCCATAGTTTTCCGGCAACACCAGCGCCCAGCCATCTGATACTTCTGTTTCGTTAGCTGCGACAACAATTGCCGGATTCCGCAAATCATCCTGATGCAGTTTCCGCATTCTCTTACGGAAGGCATACTGTTTTTCTTTTACCAATTCCATATTGTTCTCTCCTTGGCGGATTAACGCGTCATGCAGGTATATAAAACATTACGCAATCTCGGTTGATAATAGGTCTCCTGCGGATTCATCATGTGATGGGCATAGAACAGCGAAAATCCGCTATCTGGGTCTATTGTAACCGTTGCACCAGCAGCACCGCCCCAGCCAAATTCCTTCAAGTTTCCGGAAGAGCCACCCTCTGCTTTATCAAGCATTGTTCTGACACCTAAGCCGTAACCGTAACCGATATATTGATTGTTTGCAAAGGGTTTCCTGATGTCTTCCGTCAGTTGATTGGTTCTTAACAATTCCACCGTACTCTTTGACAAAATCCGCTCACCATTTGCACCCTCGCCCCAGTTTCCCAAAGCACAGGCAAACTTACTATAATCCGGCACCGTTGTGGTAATTCCGGCACCGCCACTATCATAATCCGGACCAAACTCAAACATGTTCCCCTTGCCGATATTAATGACCGTGCCGCCTTCTCTGCTGCTGCCGGACATCTGGAGTTTGACAAGATCTGTTTCCTCGCTGTCAACAAACTGATACTGTTCTGCCATTTTATCCTGCACACCGGCATTGTGATAGCAAGTATCATGCATCTCCAGGGGTTCAAAAATGTTTTCTTTCATGTATGTACTGAATTTCTTGCCGGAAATCACTTCTACAACGCCGGCGAGCACATCATGACTTAAACTGTACTGCCATGCCGTCCCCGGTTCAAAGGAAATCGGCTCCTCTGCAATACAGTTAAGCACCGTCAGCGTATCCATCTTGCCGCCTGTCTGTTCTCTTGCCTTATCAAAAGCCTTCGTCTGCATGTTATATGTCAAACCGGACGTCATGGTGAATAAATGCTTCATGGTAATGGGATTTTCCGCCTTAACCGTTTCTCCGTTGCCCCGGTCAATGTACATGGTTTTAAATGCCGGCAGAAACTCCGAAATCGGGTCGTTCATCAAAAAATAGCCCCGCTCAAACAATTGGAGTGCCGCCGTGACAGTTGCCACTTTCGAACAGGAATAAATATTCAGATGTTCCGTTCCGTTCATAGGAATCTTCTGTTCTAAATCGCTATAGCCTGAACTATAGGAAAAAACCTCTTCTTTGCCTTTATATATCCGGATGCTGTTCCCCGGTATCCGCCAGGCAGTCAGCCGATCCATAAATTCTTTCATGATTGCAAAATCCACAAAAACGCCCCCTTTTTCTATATTTGTAATTGTAATACAAAAGCGACCCTATGTCAACAGAAAAATCCAGGCTTTCGTCATGAAAAAAAGCGCCCATCTGCCCACCGGCACATGAACGCTTTATTGGTAAAATCAATCCGGATTACTGCAATGTTTTCTGAAAATTCTCTGTTCCTTTTTCATAAATATCACAGATTAATTTCTGTATCTTCAAGGCTTCTTTTCCGGTGATATCCGGCTCTACATCATGCTCCACGGCATAGTAGAAATTCTCTATCTGGCGGATGTGCTGGAAGCCCCAATAATCCTTTCCGTTCTCATATACAACGTCAGGATCGATGGTGGTTTTGGTAGTCAACTCGGTACCGTCATTTAATGTAATTCTGGCGTTATCATAGTCCATGACAACCTTGCCGTTTTCGCAGAGCATTCTGATTTCAATGGGGTCATCACAACCATAGTTGTTCATAGCCCAAAAAGCCAGCGTTGCGCCACCTTTGTAACGAATGAAGCCCTCTGCTGTGTCGTCAACTTCCATAATAGAATGGGCTCTGTTTGCCATATGAGCCTGAACGCTCTCAACCTCATCATTAATAAACCAGTTCGCCAGATCAACAGAATGAATCGCCTGGTCAATTAAAACGCCGCCGCCTTCTTTATCCCATGTACCCTTCCAGTCAGAAAGACTGTAGTATTCGTCCGGCTTACTCCAGGTAAGAACCACTCTTGCGGAAATAATCTTACCCAAGGTACCATCTTCCAGTTTTTCTTTAACCAGTTTTGCAGAATCATTATACCGGCACTGGAAAATAATGCCGTATTTAACGCCCTTTTCTTCTGCAAGGCGTACGTTCTCCACGCCGTCTTCATAGCGAATGCTCATCGGCTTTTCACACAGAACATTCACACCTGCCTCAATGGCATACCGCGAAATGATAGGATGAAGATAATGAGGAACACAAACGTGAACCACATCTGGCTTTTCGGTGTTAATCAGTTCCTTATAATCGTAATATGCCTTGCAGGCATATTTCTGAGCCGCTTTGTCTGCTCTGTCTTTTTTGATATCACAAACACCCACAATCTGAGCATTAGGCAGATGATGCGCACTTGTTGCATGCATCGTGAAGATATTGCCACAGCCAATAATTCCAACTCTTAACATAAAGATACCTCCAAGTCATATTTGATACATTCATCCTAATACAAAACTCAGAGATATACAATGCATTTTTCAAAACAAAACGTTCACTTTTGTAATCGTTAATTAATTTAATGTGTTAATAATTCCACTTTTTCTCTTAATCAAATTAAGCCAGAACCTGCTCTGCCGTATATTCATCTGTAATCAGGACATCTATAAGCCCCGTCCGCAACGCTCCGCCAATAGCCTGTACCTTGTTATTACCGCAGGCTACGGCAATGGTCGTTTTAACCTGCTTTAAATCATCTGATGACGCACAAAGGGTATGTTCATACGGTTCCAGCAAATTCCCGTCCGATGAAAAAAAGTGAGTTGCAACGTCCCCAATGGCGCCGACTCGATTGGCGCCCTCGCCAAAGTGTTTTTCAAAAATATCCAAAACATTCCGGTTACCGATACCGACAATGGCTACGTCAGCAGCTTCCCAAAGAGACTGGATTTTCTGGTAATAAGAAAGTTTTTTCAAAAGAGCATAGTCCGCCTGATTATCTGTCATGTAAGGAAACAGGGCATATCGAATCCCCGCCCCGATTTTGTCCGCCATGCCTCTTGCCAACTCATTGGAAGAAAAGTAATAACTCTCATCATCTGTCGCACCAAAAAGCGGGAAAACCACGTTATCATTTGCAGAAAGTTCCGGCATTGCCAAAATCAGATCATGAATCGTTTTGCCCCAGGAAACAGCAATTTTTAAATTGCCCTGTCCCAAAATTGGCGCCACATACTGCGCCGCTGCTTTAACCGTCATGTGGTAGCGCACCTCTTCATTCCGGCTTCCCGACGGGCAAATCACGCATTCTCTGATTCCAAACCGCTCACAGATTGCTTGTTTCAAAGATGCGCAATCGTTCTCCGGATTGTGAATGGTAATTTCAACAATATTTTCAGCTTCTGCATCCCGCAACAACTTGGAAACGGTCTGCCGGGATAGTTTCATCAAATCTGCAATTTCCTGCTGTGTCATCTTTTTCTCATAATAAAGTGTTGCCACTTCTGCCATCAGCATCTTTTGCTTCAGCATTTCCTCACCTCTCTGTCGTCTGTAAACAATCAGTTCTCTGTTTTCAATAAATACTCATGGAGCAGGTCCGGGAAATTCACCGTCATGCCGTCTACGCCCATGCGGCACATTCTCTCCATAAGTTCAGTATGATAAACGCCCCAGGCTCTGACGCCCAGTCCCGCACTTCTCCACTTCTGCATCAGCGCTTCTGTCACACATTCCGCTTCAGGCGCCAATTCCTCGCCGCCAATTGAAAGTAATTTTTCTATTGCTTCGTCATCGGTTTCACTCGTCAACCAGCCTACCCGTGCCGTTTCAGATAAAGACTTCATCTTACGGATATAGTCAAACTGAAAACTGGTAAAGGTGGTTCGCTCCAAAATGCCGTATTCTTCTGCCAGCGCCAGCGTTTCTTGCTCAACGCCCGCGCCTTTCAGTTCAATAGCAAACTGAATGTCATAGCCGGAGAACTTATCTAAAAATTCTCTCAGCGTGATAATTCGATCATAAAACCCGCCCTGATTTTTCCCGTAAATTCTAAGACTTTTCAATTCCTCCAGGGTGAATTCAGAAACAGCCCCGTTTCCGTTCGAAATCCGGTCTACGGTCTCATCGTGAAACAACACCAGTTGTCCGTCCTTTGTCCGCTGAACATCTGTTTCAATCCCGTTTGCACCCTGCAGAAGTCCCAGATAAAAGGCAGACAGAGTATTTTCCGGCGCATATTCGCTGGCGCCTCTGTGTGCATAATTAATCATAACACATTTCCTTTCGTGCCGGGTGCATCCGCCCGGTTTCTGATGATGTCATAGCGAACAATCGCAACGGCAATGGAAAGAATGGTAAGCACGTTGCCTACCGCTGAACCATACGCACAATTTGCTATATTATAAACCATCCAGAACGGCGCCGCTACCAAGGATACCCAACGTATGTTTTTCTCTTTTGAAAGCCACATGGCCGTTATTTCCAGAACGATGCCGCCAATAGCAAACAAACTGAAGATGTTTTTATAAAGTAAAAGACCGATCCCAATCAGCATCAGATTCGTCAAAGCCGGTATCAGCAAGCCATGTCTGCTGATAAAAGGCTTGTCTTTATACCGCGCCAGAAGTGAAGAAATAACCCCCATACAGTCCAGCGAGGCTCCTTCAAAGGCGCCCAAGAGGATATACTGGGAAATATAAAAAATTCTCGAGGTAATACTGACAGCAATAATGCTCTTTCTCTTTTTAAACTGAAAACTTAAAAGAAAGGCAATCACCGCCAGAATGCCAAAAACCTGCGCAAGCACCATCATATTCTTCCTCCTGACCACTCATGGCAAAAGGCTGCTACTTTCTCAGTATTTTCTTCAGAATACTCAATTTCTGATGAATACATTCTGACAACATCCAGCATCTTGTCAAAGTTCTCACAACCGGCACAAATTGCGCCTATGACATAGCAACTGACCAGGGCAAATCCGACACCTTTCTCAAAATGGCGGAACAAAAAATAGCAACCCAGTTGTTCAAAGAAAATCTGCAGATCTTCCCGCTCAAAAATGCGATCGTTCGCCGCTGCCAACTTTTTCAGTTCTATCTCCCAGGAGGGATCCAATCGTTCTAAAGACATATAAAATTCTTGCAAGGTTCTGCTTGAAAACGAAAACGCCAACCCGAAAGACCCTGCAAGATTCTTCAAGCGCTCCAGAACCGTAATCGTCCGGTTTTGCAGAATGTCAAACGCCTTTTGCCGCTTTGCTAAAAAATTTCTTTCCTCATCGGTAACACAAGAGGGAACCGGTATGTAAAAGGGCTCCTGGTACGTCAGGATGATACGTGCCGCTTCTTCGCAACAAAGCCCCAGCCCAGTTTCTGTAAAGTCATGATAAAAATTGCAAAATCTGGGATGCATATAACAAATATCACAAATGGCTCCGTCACCCAGTTCACAAATAATATCGCAAAGTCCTGTTTCATTTAAAAAAGGACACCGCTCTTCCTCCTGCAAAACGAAATGAGGGACTTCCCCCTCAATATTCCGGCGGATTCTCTCCCCCAGGCTACCCTCTAAAGAACGGTAAAGCTCCATCGTATCTTCATCAATATCAATTTCCCAGCCAATACAGCAACTATGCTTGCACCGGTCTGCTATACAGGCAAAACGCTCATAATAATTCGGAAAAACATCCATACCGAAACCTCTCTGCACTTTTATAATAAATCGATTGTAACGAAACAATCGACGGAGCCAACAAACTTATTTCTTTCTTTCGACCTTTCTTTTATTGCCGTTTTCGTCCATGATATAAACACTGTTTAATGTATTTTCCATGCCCTGTCGAAATTTTTTGAGATATTCCTGTCGAAGATTTTGCTGTTCCGCCTTTTCTTCTTCGCTCAGACCCTGTTCTCTTGATTTTCTGGCAAGTTCGTTAATCCGTTTTAATAGTTTTTCCATAAATGTTTCCTCGCTTTTTATTTCTCATCCATGTTTTTTTCCAAAAGCACCAGATTGATACTTTGAATACCGTTAAAATCGCAGGGGACAATGCCCACTTCCCTGTATCCCAGTTTCCGGTACATTGCACGGGCGCGGCTGTTGCGCTCGTTGGTATCCATTCGTAAATACGGGCATTTGTGTTCCTGCGCATAGGTTTCATAAAACGCCACAAACTGCTTTCCGTACCCTTTTCTCCCCGCCTCCGGAGCAATCACCAGCGTATGCAGCACCATGATTTTCTCTTCCGGCGGATTCGTCGTCCATTCTCCAAAGCGGTATTCTTCCACCTGTTTTTGATTGATAATAGCAGAACCTACAAGTATGCCGCTATCCTCCATGACAAATAAATCGTCTCTCAACAACGCAGCTTCTGCTGTTTTTCTGGTGGGATAAATGCCTCTTACCCACCCGATAACCGTTTTACCCGCTTCCTCCAGAGAATGAATGTCATGATAAATTGCCTCAATGGCATCTAAATCCTTTTCTGTTGCCTTTCGAAACGTAATCATGTTCTGCTCCTTTCGCCAAAATCCCTGTAAAACCTCTATACTTCCTCCAGTTCATATTCACAGATAAACGCTTCGTCATCCGCTTTCTGGAAACGATAAAGTACAGCATCGCCCTTCTTTAAGAATACGCTCAGTTCGCTTACGCCATCATAAATCACGCGTTGTCTGCCGTCCTCTTTACTGACTTCATAGACTCTGAAGTTCTCCTTCAGAGAAAGGTTTACTTCGGAATCCGCTTCAAAATCACGGTTTAAAATCACAGCATATCGGTTTCCGTAAGCATCTTCCAATTCTCCAACAGAGGTTCTTTTTGGGAGTTTACCCACAAAGATTTCACTTTCTTCCACCTGATTAAAATAAGGCTTTGTGTAAATACATCCCGGAAGCAGATCATCTGAGTGAATAATGAGTTTTGAATCCAACGCCATCAGTGTCTTTCCAAGCTGCAGAATTTCAAAGTTGATTTGCTTCTGTTCCTCAAAAAAATCACCCTTTGAACCATCAGGATGTAAAAACCGGTTTCCTTTTTCACCCGTCGCATAATTCTGAAGCCCCTTTGCGCCATACAGAACGGCAGAATACATAAAACAGCGAACCATGGGGAAAACAAAATCCTCTTCCCGTGTACATCGGTAAAGTTTATACCCCTGATAATAAAACCAGAACGGAATATTGTGCTTTTTGGCAACAGCCCGGTTTGCCGCCATGGAAAGGTACATAAAACTGTCATCCAGTTGTTTTTCCTTGCTATAGGTATGACCGGGCCAGACATTAAAATAATCACCAATGGGGTAATAGTCGAAAGACATAACCGGGGGATCCATTTTTTCTGCAAACATTTCAAGATATGGCGCATACAGACCGTTTTCCCAACTGACGCCTACCCCCTCCAGCCCATCCTGACGGGCATTATAGTCCGGAACGGCAACGGTAAACAAGAGTGCCTCAGGATCCAGTTCCTGCAGAATATCCATCTGTCGTCTTGCCTCGTCCATCTGTGCCTCTGACTGCGGTTCATCCCAGACATAGTAACCTATGGTATAGGTCTTATCTTTTAACCGGTCTACAACAGCCTTGATGGCCTCCCGCGAAACCTTACGATCAGCATGATGATGGGTCATGCCGCCCAGCAGACTCATATCCTGAAAAATCAAATTGATTTCGTTCTTTTCACAGGCTTCAACCGCTGCCCAGGAGCCTTCATGTTCCACCCAGCCAAGTTCCATCAGGTTAAAACCGGCTTCTTTATGGTGTCTTGCATACCGATCTGCAACCTCGTGAATCTCCCCTTCCTGAGTGCCGCTTTGCGGGAAGCCGGAAAAAGTAGAAAGAACATAGTCTGTTTGCTTCCAGGCAAAACGCTGATTGCCTATGGGATATCGCTTTAATATTATATGATTCATGTCCCTGACTCCTTTATCGCTTACATAAACGGTTCTTTTGTTTCCCGATGAAGCTGAATTTCATCTGCAACTGAGGCTGTGTTTCGCATTTTCAGGAGATACAACACCGTTTCTGCAATATCTTCCGGCAGAAGCATGCCCTCTCCTGTTAAATCAGGCCGGGAAATCTTGACCATATCGGTAAACACCGCACCGGGACTGATCACATGAACACGCACACCTTTATCGTAATACTCCTTGCTCAGTGCCTTACTGAACCCCAGTAGCGCATGCTTCGAAGCAGAATAAACGCTTTGCAGCGCGTAACCATGGTGAGCCGTCACGGAAGCAATATTGATAATCGTTCCGCAGGAAGACTGCACCAGATACGGAAGCGCCGTCTGACAAAGGAGAAATGGCGCTCTGGCATTGGTGTTCATAATCCGGTCATATTCTTCCATGGAGATATCTTCAAAGGCTGTGGATTGCGCAATGCCGGCGTTGTTAACCAAAAGGTCAAGGCCGCCATAAACCTGAACAGTTTTTGCCACAGTTGCTTTTATGTAAGCATCATCACAAATATCCCCGGGCATAATGAGACATTCTCTATCCCCGGCGACTTTTTTGAGTTTTTCCTCGTCACGCCCCATTAAAACCAGGCGAAAGCCACAAGAAAACAACGCTTCAACAATGGCCGACCCAATACCGCCACCGGCGCCGGTTATCATACATACTCTATTTTTCATACCATCACCATGTTCCCTGTAATAGATTGCGAGTAAATGAAAAAGCCCTGCAAAGCATGTATGCAGGGCTTTCTAAATTCATTTATCTGTTCAGAATCAGTTTGGTCAGTTCAACCGGGTCAACGATTTCATTGCCCTTATAAACACGCATATTACCGGATGCAATTTCGTCAATCAGAATAACTTCATCATTGTTGTAACCAAACTCAAATTTAATATCCCACAGGTCAAGACCAATGGACTTCAGGTCATCTGCAACAACCTTTGTGATTTTCAGGGTCTGTTCCTTCATGCTTTCAAACATTTCAGGAGACATAACGCCCAAAGCTGCAAGACCTTCGCCGGTTACGAGGGGATCGCCCTTTTCATCATTTTTAAAGGTACATTCAACGTAGCCACCCTCTAAAACGGTACCATCTTCAATGTATTCACCGTATCTGCGGATAAAGCTGCCGGTTGCAACCAAACGGCAGATAACTTCAAGACCGTGACCAAATACTTTACCGGGCAGAACTTCCATTGTTGCATTGTCAATATCAGCGCTCACATAGTGAGTCTTGATGCCGGCTTTTTTCAGAAGATCGAAGTAGTAAACAGAGGTCTTTAAGTTTTCCTTACCAATACCCTCAATGGTAAGACCAACGCTGTTTTCGCCCGGATCAAACTTACCGTCTTTACCGGTGCAATCATCCTTGAACTTTAACAGAACGTTACCGTTTTCAAGACTATAAACATCTTTTGTTTTTCCTTTGTAAACCAAATTCATTGCGCATACCCCTATCATTTAAAAATTTATTCTCGCATATATTTTAACACAAAAATTTTATTTTGTCTTTAGTTTTTTTAAATTTTTTTCATATTTTTGCACATTCATCAACAAAGGCCGGTTAACAGCGGTTTATTTTGTTACCTTTTATGTACAGCGGCTTTGTATAGACAAGCGGATTGTGTTCTCCATCCTGAAATTCTGCCCACCGCCACCTGTTTCGCCCTCAACCGGGGAACGCTCCATCAGCGCCACTTGCGGCGGTTTATTTCACCCTCATCTTTTTAATCGAAACAGCTTTTTGCGGACAAAGTTCCTGGCAGCAAAAACATTTTATACACTTTTCATAATTGATGCGGGCTTTTCCGTCTGCCATCGCTATCGTTTCGACCGGACAGCATCTTGCACACTCTCCGCAACCGATACATTTTTCTTGCAGAATAAAGGGATGCGGAACTTTCTTTTCAAATTTTTGCTTTATAAATTTCGGCAAAATCCTGACAAGCCCAATAGAACTCTTGCTTCCCTTCGGTCTTTTGAATTTGAACTGATATGATGCAACGTCTTCGCCCTCAACCTTAAGTTCACTAACCGCCGGGCAAAGGCCTCTTTCCTTTGAAATTCTGACAGTATCAACCTCATTTTCATCAAACCCCATAAGATGCGCGCATAAGCAATCTGCCGCAAAGGGGTTAACTGAACCGATCATCATACCTGTTTTGATAGGGCTCCCATTAGCCGGGCCGTCTCCCTCCATACCTATAACGCCATCAATAATATTAATCTGAGGCGCATTTGCCAGGCACAGGTCAACAAGCATTTCCGAAAAATCCTTTTTATCTGGATATTTCGCATGGTATTCTGCTTTAGCCAGTCCGGGGATAGAACCAAAAAGATTCTTAACCGCAGCGGTCATATCACACAGCGTATGTGTTTTCATTCTGGCAAGATTTACAATTATATCTGCTTCTGCAAGGGGCGTAATGATGTTGAACTCTTTATCCTCCCACCGGACATTTTCTGACTCAACATTTAAATTCAGTTCAGCTGAAGTTGCTTCATCCATTTTACAAACCTTATACAGTGATTTTAGTATTGTCGGATGATATACGCCACCCGGACTATCCGCAATGACAACATCTGCACCTTTTGCCGAAAAATATTCTGAAGCCGCAACAACAAACGAGGGTTGCGTTGTAACGCCCATATCCGGAGCCCGTTTTGCAAGTAAATTAGGCTTTAAAACAACTTTCTTCTCCCGGAAATCCGTAAAATTGTTCTCAGCACAAAGCTGATCAAGAAGACGATTCAGAACCGACGAAACCTCTTCCTGAGAATATGTTTTGCAGGAAAACAGGTATACCTTATCTGACAATTTAATTTCTCTCTTCATACTTTTTCTCCCTGTCTAAACAATGATCATTAACGTTCTTTACTCCGCTTCCAAGTCAATAGCCTTATATTCTTCTTCGGTAAAATGGAGATTCTTCAGCATTTTAATGTTTTCTTCAATTTGTTCCGCTTTTGAGGCACCAATTAAAACACTTGTAACACCTTCCCGGCTATACAGCCAGGAAAGAGCCATCTGGGCAAGAGTTTGTCCCCGTTCTTCCGCTATAGCATTTAATTTTCTGATTTTTTTCAAAATTTCATCAGATAACGAATTTTCGTTCAAAAATCTGCCGTCCGTTTTCACTCTGCTGTCTTCCGGTATTCCGTTTAAATAACGATTCGTAAGCCGACCCTGATCCAGCGGACAGAAGACAATCATTCCTTTCTTCTTTGCAATCGTGCTGCTAAGTATTCCATTTTTTTCAACAGTCCTATCAAAAATTGAATACTTATTTTGATTGATGATAAACGGGCAATGTAATTCTTCTAATATTGCTTCTGCTTTTTCCATCGTTTCACCATCATAGTTCGACAACCCGACATAAAGCGCCTTCCCGCTTTTTACTATGCTGTCAAGGGCCCACATCGTTTCATATAACGGTGTATCGGGATCCATTCTATGATGATAAAAAATATCAACATAATCAACATTCATTCTTTTAAGGCTTTGATCAAGACTTGCTGTCAAATACTTCTTGCTGCCGTTATCACCATACGGACCGGGCCACATTAAATAACCGGCTTTCGTACTGATGATCATTTCATCACGATGGTTTTTGAAGTGATCATGAAGTATTTTCCCGAAATTACGTTCCGCACTACCGGGTTCGGGACCATAGTTATTCGCCAAATCAAAATGCGTTATTCCGTTATCAAATGCCGTAAAACACATTTTAGACATATTTTCATAATCCGCATTATCTCCAAAATTATGCCACAGTCCCAGTGACACTGCAGGAAGCTTCAAGCCGCTTTCCCCACATTTTCTATACGTCATGTTTTCATATCTTTTCAGATCCGGAGAATAGATCATCATTGCAAATCCTTTCAAAAAAATTTTACTGTTCTTCCCTAAAACCCGCGAGAATACTGGATTTTCTCGCATCCGATAGTATATGTAAATATTATAAATCGGCAAACTAATGTTTTAAATTGTATAGACTTGATATGAGTAATCTTTCTCAATTATAAGTTATCACTTTTAATATCACCCATCAAATTAATTTGAAAATAATTCAATAATAAAATCCGTGCTAAGGTAAATGCATTTTCCGCATCATAAACTGACAATTTTAAAACATTTGCATTTACGTTATGAGAAGATAATTGGCTTCTTATATAGCTTAATTCTAAAATCGCATCACAAATATTTATTTCGAAGTCATATATT
>JBGUTC010000090.1:0-4230 GCA_045132895.1 Clostridia bacterium | reverse complement strand
CATAAAGGAGTGTTAGAAGTGAGAAATTTTGGTTTACGCGACAAACTCGGTTATATGTTTGGAGACCTCGGGAATGATTTTTTCTTTATTCTTGCAAGTTCTTTCCTGATGGTTTTTTACACAAAAGTTTTAGGTATTGCAGGTGAAGTGGTCGGAACGCTGTTTTTAGTTGCAAGAGCCGTCGACGCTGTAACCGATATTACTATGGGGCGCATCGTCGACCGTCAGCCCCCTAAAAAGGGCGGTCGATTCCGACCTTGGATCAAATGGATGAGCCTGCCGGTCGTCATTGCCGGTATTCTCATGTTCATTCCGGCAGTAAAAGACTGCTCTTATGCCGGAAAACTGCTCTATATCTATATAACGTATCTCCTCTGGGGCAGCATATGCTACACTGCAATTAATATCCCTTACGGTTCTATGGCTTCTGCGATTACGGAGGACCCCGTTGAACGTACGTCTCTTTCCACCTTCCGTTCAATTGGTGCCGCCATTGCAGGCTTTATTGTTTCTGCAGGCGTTCCGCTATTTATTTACACATACGACGCACAGGGAAATCAGTTGATTCACGGAGAGCGTTTTTTCCCTATCGTTCTTTTGTTCGGCATTCTGGCTTTGATTTGCTATGCTCTTTGCTACTCTTTAGTCAGAGAGCGGATCACGCCCTCGCCTCAGCAAACATCCGGACGGTTCTATACCGCGGTTAAAGGAATGCTTCGAAACCGTGCTCTTTGGGCAATTATTGCTGCAGCCATTGTGTTACTTCTTTCCAGTCTTTTATCCAGCACTATGAATCTCTATTTGTTTATGGACTATTTCAAAAGCAAGGAAGCCATGAGTGTCGCCGGTTTTCTGCAAACTGTATGCACCTTGCTCTTAGCACCTTTTTCTGCTACCATTGCAAAGAAAATCGGAAAAAAGGAAGCTTCCGGTGTCGCCGTTTTACTCGCTTCTGCTATATTCTTTATCCTGTTTATTCTCAGAATCCAAAACCCCTGGATTTTCTGCCTGTTCCTGCTGTTTGGCAACCTGGGGGTCGGACTGTTTAATCTGATGATTTGGGCGTTTATAACAGACGTGATTGACTCTCAGGAAGTTTTAACCGGTAACCGTGAAGACGGAACGGTTTATGCTGTTTATTCCTTCGCCAGAAAAATCGGTCAAGCTTTAGCCGGTGGGCTGGGCGGATACGCACTGACCCTCATTGGTTATGTTTCCTCGACCGAAAACATCGTACAAAAGCCTCAGGTTGTAGAGCGAATCTACACGGTCTCTACTTTGATTCCCGCAATTTGCTATTTTATTGTGGCGATAATTTTGATTTTCTGGTATCCCCTATCAAAAAAAGAAATTGCAAAAAACCGTAAAATCTTAGATGCACTACCTAGAGACTCATAATCAATTTTGAAAGGATGTTATACATGTTATATCCAAGACTTAACGCCTCGCGTACAGTCATCGACCTCTCCGGCATCTGGAACTTCAAGTTAGGCCCCGGAGATGAATTTGCCGATTGCGAAGTTGCCACCCCGATTTCAGACCCTATGACGATTGCCGTCCCTGCCTCCTATAACGATCAAAAAGAAGGCGAAAACTTCCGGGACCACTTCGGATGGGTTTTTTATGAAACCTACTTTTCCATTCCCGTCACTCTCCGCCAGCAAAGAATCGTCCTTCGATTCGGTGCCGTCGCCCAAAGTTCTAAAATCTATCTGAACGGAAAACTTATCACAACACACAAGGGTGGATTCCTGCCATTTGAAGTCGTTCTCTCAGAAGAATATTTGTCAGACAGGAACAGACTGACCATTGCCGTTGACAACCGCGTCAATTTTTCCACGCTCCCCGTAGGAAGCGAAAAAGGTGGCAATATGTTGACAGGCCTGATCCCGGACATCCCCGGCGTTAATGCCAAAAAACAAAACTACCCTAACTTTGATTTTTTCAATTACAGCGGTATTTCCCGCCCTGTTAAACTATATACCACGCCTAAAGAATACATTAAAGACATCACCATAATTCCTTCGGTTCAGGGAGATTCTGCCAAGGTACATTACACCATCGACACCGAAGGAGAACTTCCGACAGATGTGACTGTCCGGGACGAAAACGGAACGATTGTCGCCGTCGCAAGCGGGAAAATCGGTTGCTTTACCATAGAAAACGTCCGCCTTTGGGAACCGTTGGACGCATATTTATATCAGATGGAAGTCCGCTACGGAGAAGACAGTTATTCCGAACCCTTTGGCGTCCGCACGGTTTCCGTCCGCGGAACGGAATTTCTGATTAACGGAAAGCCCTTTTATTTCAAAGGTTTTGGCAAACATGAAGATGCTGCCATCCGCGGTCGCGGGTTGGACGAAGTATTAAACGTCAAAGATATCAGCCTGATAAAATGGATTGGCGCCAACTCCTTCCGCACCAGTCATTATCCCTATTCTGAGGAAATGATGTACCTTTGTGACCGCGAAGGAATCGTAGTCATCGACGAAACTCCTGCCGTCGGCATCAACTTAAACTTCGGCGCTGCAGCAGGGGGCACACCGGTTGACACCTATAAAGCCATCCGGACGAAAGAGCATCATACAGAAGTGATCAGAGACATGATTGCCCGTGATAAAAACCACGCCTGTGTTGTAATGTGGTCCATCGCCAACGAATCAGATACAACCACATTTCCGGATAGTGCCCTAGACTATTATAAACCCCTTTACGATGTTGCCCACAGCGCTGATCCGCAGAACCGACCGGTTACCATCGTTGGCGTACAGAATGAATACAGCAAAGACAAAACTCTGCCGATCACAGACGTCATCTGCCTGAACCGCTATTACGGCTGGTATATCTACGGCGGAGATTTAGCCGCTGCAAAGCAGGCGCTTTCCATCGAGCTTGATTACTGGGAACAGTTTGGAAAACCCCTTATGTTCACAGAATATGGTGCAGATACCATCGCCGGCTTCCACAGTGCTACACCGGTCATGTTCACAGAAGAATACCAAGCGGATTTTTACAAAGCAACACACGAAATTACAGATCGCTACCCGTTTTTTATCGGCGAGCAAGTCTGGAACTTTGCAGACTTTGCTACCGTTCAGGGAATTATGCGCGTTGTCGGAAACAAAAAGGGTCTCTTCACCCGGGACAGACAGCCAAAACTGGCAGCGCACTATTTCAAAAAAAGGTGGCATAGCATTCCCAATTTCGGATACAAATCAAAATAGCACGTCAAGCGGTTGGGGCAAAAGCCGGTATTTTTGTCTCAACCGCTTTTTATCTCTGAAACCTTCTGTTATAATCCAATATTTTGAAAACCTGTTATAAAAACCTTGCAAAACAACCCGTTCCGTATTATAATAGAAAGAGTGGTTCCATTTGAATCGTATGACATACAATATTAGTGTAATGACCCTTCAGGGATAAAGGTAGGAAAAAACATGAATCAAGAACTCAGGGAACGTTTTGCAGCAATCCGCCCTTTAATCGGAAATACGCCTCTTTTGGAAATTTCCTATAAATTCCGTGGAAAAGAACGGAGACTGTTTGCCAAAGCAGAATACTATAATTTAACAGGCAGTATCAAAGACCGTGTTGCGCTTTATATTTTAGAAAAAGCCTACAATAACGGCACCATAAAACCCGGAGATACCATTGCAGAAGCAACCAGCGGGAATACGGGTATTTCCTTTTCTGCCGTTGGTCGTTATCTCGGCCACGCGGTAAAAATTTACATGCCTGACTGGATGAGTCGCGAACGAATTGCCTTAATGGAAAGTTTTGGTGCTTCTGTCCGTTTGGTTTCCAGCGAAGAGGGCGGTTTTTTAGGCTCCATTCAGATGACAGAAGACTTTGCAAAGCAAGGGAATGTTTTCCTCCCTTGTCAGTTTTCCAATGAAGATAACGTAAACGCGCATATCGAATCCACAGCCAAGGAAATCGAAGAACAACTGGCTTCAAAAGGTCTGGTTGCAGACGGCGTTGTTGCCGGCGTCGGTACGGGCGGCACTGTCATGGGGATTGCCCAGGGGCTTCGCAAAACAAATCCCGCATTAAAGGCATTTCCGCTGGAACCGTCTAATTCCCCCACCCTTTCCACCGGCTATAAAGTAGGAAAACACAGAATTTACGGAATTTCTGATGAATTTATTCCCGATATCTTAAAGCTACAGGAAATGACACAAATTGTTTCAGTTGATGACAGCGATGCTATTTCGATGGCTCGGTTGCTCT
>JBGUTC010000089.1:0-60910 GCA_045132895.1 Clostridia bacterium | reverse complement strand
TTGCATCACAAGCATAGGCGCCTTTACGAAGCAGACGTTTTCTCTTTGTAGACTTCTTGGTTAAAATGTGGCTCTTGAATGCATGTTTCATTTTGATTTTACCGTTCTTGGTCACCTTGAAACGTTTTGCTGAAGCCCGGTGTGTTTTAATCTTAGGCATAATTTGGTACTCCTTCCACTCTGTAAATTAAAATTAATGACTCACTTAATCCTTTTTTGTCACGGGGGAAATAATCAGGTTCATGCTTCTGCCCTCAAGCTTCGGGGGCTTGTCAGCCGTTCCATACTCTGAAAGAGCATCCCGGAAGCGTTCCATAATTTTCGTTCCCAAAGCAGAATGATGAATCTCTCTGCCGCGGAAGCGGATAGAAACCTTAACCTTATCTCCGTCCTGCAAAAACTTTTTCGCATGATTAGCTTTCGTATCAAAATCATGATCATCAATGGAGGGAGAAATACG
The DNA here is from genome assembly GCA_045132895.1 of Clostridia bacterium. Taxonomy (GTDB): domain Bacteria; phylum Bacillota; class Clostridia; order UBA1381; family UBA9506; genus UMGS755. The sequence goes on along the minus strand of JBGUTC010000089.1, from coordinate 60,450 downwards.
AATTTCTTTCACATTCATGGTCTTCTGGTTTTTCTTTGCTTCCTTGTCGCGTTTCGCCAGTTCAAATTTGTACTTACCGTAGTCCATGACTTTACAAACCGGCGGCTCTGCCTTGGGGGCAATTAAAACCAAGTCGAGATTTTTCTGATACGCAAGATCTAAAGCTGAAGCACTGTCCATAATACCCAACTGTTCCCCTTCGGGACCTACCAAACGCACCTGTGCGGCTCTGATCTCTTCGTTAATCTTCATTTCCTGCTTACTAATAACAGAAGCACCTCCATAAAAGTTTTTCAGGATTTTATCCCTAAAGACAAAAAAATACGGACAGGCAAACCTATCCGCAAATACACTCAAAAGAAGTATATTGACCATTTAGGCTTTGCCTGATGGTGGAAAACAAATGTTTCCGCTTACTAAATACTCAATTATTTTACCACACCATTCTTCTCTTGTCAAGCATTATTTTAATTTTCTATAACTTTATTTTCTGTGGCATAGTAACTTTTATAACATAAACGTTTTTTTGTAAAAATATAAGCTATTTTTCTCCCTATTTTAAAAAAATCAGATTGTAAAACAAACTTTCCTATGATATAATATAATTGCAAGAATATGAATTCAATTAAAGAAGCATAGGAGGAACATATGGACATTTTTACTATTTTGAGTTTAATCGGCGGTTTAGTTTTGTTTCTTTATGGTATGGATTTAATGGGAGACAGCCTGAAAAAACTGGCAGGCGGAAAACTTGAATCCATTCTGGCACGTCTGACTTCTTCCCGATGGAAAGGCTTCCTTTTAGGTCTCGTTGTAACGGCTGTTATTCAGTCATCCTCTGCCACAACGGTTATGCTCGTTGGTTTTGTTAACTCAGGCATTATGAAACTCGCTCAGACCATCAGCATCATTATGGGTGCCAACATTGGTACGACAGTTACCGCATGGCTACTCAGTACCGCAGATATCAAAGGAACGATGATTTTGCTGAAACTGCTTAAGCCTGAATCCTTTACACCGATTTTGGCAGCCATCGGCCTGCTCATGAACATGACCGCTAAAAACGACCGGAAAAGAAATACCTCTACCATTCTTCTCGGTTTCGCTATTTTAATGTTCGGTATGGAAATGATGAGTTCTGCCGTTGAAGGGCTTCGTGATAATCAGACCTTCACTAACCTTTTGACTATGTTCTCCAACCCGATTATGGGTATTCTCGTGGGTACGATTTTCACGGCAATCATCCAGTCCTCTTCTGCTTCCGTCGGCGTCCTGCAGGCGCTGTCTCTGTCCTGCATTATTCCCTGTTCGACGGCTATTCCCGTTATTTTAGGTCAGAACATCGGTACAACGATTACGCCGATTATTTCTGCAATTACCGGTAATACGGAATCCAAGCGCGTTGCCCTTGTCTGTCTCTATATCAAACTCATTGGTGTTATCGTTGTGGTTGGAATTTTTTATCTGCTGAATCATTTTATTGGTTTTTCATTTATGAATATGCAGGTCAGCGCTTTCCACATCGCTCTGATTCATACCTTGTTTAATATTCTCTCTACCATTATTTTAATTCCCTTCTGTTCTCTTTTTGAAAAACTTGCAATTGCAACCGTTCGCGGTAAGGAAGATCCTGAGATTGATGCTTTCTCTGCTTTGGACGAGCGTTTCCTGGATATGCCTGCATTCGCTGTTGAAAAGAGTAAAGATTTAGTCTGCGAAATGGCAACGATTTCTATGGAAGCCTTTAAAAAAGCGACTGTTCTGTTTGACAACTTTGACAATGATGTGTTTGAAGAAGTCAAATCCTTAGAAACCAAAGTGGATAAATATGAAGATAAAACCAGTTCCTATCTGGTCAAAATTGCCGGAAAACATGTTTCTGAAAAAGACAGTAAGGTCGTAACTGAATTGCTCCATTGCGTCGGAGATATTGAGCGTATTTCTGACCATGCTTTAAACATTGCCGAAGCCGCAAAAGAAATTCACGATAAGCAAATTACCTTCTCTGAAAAAGCCAATACCGACCTGAAGGTAATTACCAATGCAGTTTTTGAAATTCTCGAGTTATCTGTCCATGCGCTGAAGCACGACGATTTAGAGGCAGCAACGCGCGTTGAGCCTTTAGAACAGGTTATTGACCGCTTAAAGCGTTTGATTAAAAACGGTCACATTTCAAGACTTCGCCAGGGAGACTGCACCATGGAACTGGGTTTTGTCCTGTCTGACCTTTTAACCAACTACGAAAGAATTTCAGACCACTGTTCCAACATTGCCGTTTGTCTCCTTGAAATCACTCATGATTCACTGGGAACCCATGAGTACTTAAGTCAGGTTAAATCCGGTACAGAAACAGCATTCACTGAAATGTATGAATCTTACAAACAAAAATATAACATTGCTTAAGAAAAAAATACAAAAAAGCCTTGGCATTCGCCAAGGCTTTTTTGTATGAAGCTATCAAAAATACGCATACTAATAGAAAAAGCAGAAAGAAGTGTGTCTATGTGTACGGCTGTTTCCTTATCTGCCGGTGATCACTATTTCGGACGGAATCTGGACTATGAACATTCTTTTGGTGAAAAAATTGTTCTGACACCCAAGCTTTTTCCTCTTTGCAGTGAAACAGAGCATTATGCCATTATCGGGACTGCACTGCCTGTAAACAACTATCCACTCTATTTTGATGCCGTAAACGAATCCGGCCTCTGTATGGCAGGACTTCTCTTCCCCGGTCTGGCGCACTATCATCCGCCCCGGCCGGACAAAGAAAACATTCCCTCCTATGAACTGATTCCCCGGATACTCGCCCGTTACAAAACCGTCTCAGAAGCCAGACGGTTTTTAAAGCAGGTCAATATTACAAATGAGAGTTTCTCCTCTGACCTGTCTCCCTCACCCCTCCACTGGCTGATTGCAGACAAAAAAGAGTCCCTCACTGTCGAGCAGACAAATGACGGACTCTTTCTTTACGAAAATCCCCTTGGAGTTTTAACCAATAGCCCCGCGTTCCCCATGCAGGTATGTATGCTCAATAACTATCTGTCCGTTTCGGCAAAGGAGCCGGAAAATCGTTTCTCAGATGCTATTTCTTTAACACCCTACTCAAGAGGTATGGGTGGGTTGGGTCTCCCCGGAGATTTATCCTCTATGTCCCGATTTACACGGGCCAGTTTCACAAAACTAAACGCGGTCTTTAACGGCAGAGAAGAAGAAAAGGTTCACCAGTTCTTTCATGTGCTTCAGTCCGTTTTCCAGGTGAAAGGCTGCGCACAGGTAGGCAAAGAATTTGAGCAAACAAACTACTCCGTCTGCTATAACGCAACCCAAGGCATTTACTATTATAAAACCTATGATAACAGTTGCATTAGGGGCATTGACATGAATCGGGAAACCCTGCTATCCGACAAACTCAAAATCTTTCCGATGACAGAGTCTGAGCCTATTGCCATGCAAAACTAGTCTCGGCTGAGAATCACCATTAAAACCCCGGATTTTGCCTTGATTTTCGCAGACTCCGCCGTAAATTCATTGCTGACTCCATAGGGATTGCCCCAATCCATACTCTGCCCGTTTAAGGGATAGTACACCCCTTCGGCATAAATTTCTTCCACCGGTGTGACAGGCAGGAGCGACAGTTTATAGCCCTCTTTCCTGGGGACTTCGACTTCGCCGCAAAACATAAACAACTCATTCGTTTCATCGATAAGCCGGATGGTAACGCCTTTTAACAGGCCCATATACACCAGAGAAATTGACGCAAGGCTATGGTCAAGGCGGGTCCCCCGACAGCCAAATAAGAGAATTTCATCTGCGCCCCGGTCAATCACATAATTGATGCAGGCGTGCAGGTCTGTTTCATCTTTCTCCACCGGAAGCTCAACCACCGGAATCTCCTCGGGCACCAACCCCCGGCGGCAGGAATCAAAATCGCCAATAACCAAATCAGGGATGAGTCCCATTTTCTCACAATTCAAATACCCGCTGTCAGCGCAAAGAATCAAATCATCTTCTCTGACAAGGGGCTTGTAAAAAGCGGGCGTGCTTACGCTGCCGCCCGCTATCACGATGCCTCTCATATTTTAGTACCGGGACTTAAAGTCGCGAACTGCCTGTGCCGGATCTTCGCTGCCGAAAACAGCACTGCCTGCAACGATAACGTTTGCACCAGCTTCAACGGGAACCTGCAGATTGTGCAGATATACGCCACCGTCAACCTGAATATCAAAATCAGGGCCTAACAGTTTTCTTGCCTGGCTGATTTTATCGTTAACATCATTGATATAGCTCTGTCCGCCAAAACCGGCATAAACACTCATAATAAGCAACATATCAATTTTATCAAAATAAGGTTCCGCACGGGACAAATCCGCATCCGGATTCAAAGCAAGACCTGCCTTTATACCATAAGACTTAATCAGATCCAGGGTTTCGCCGATATTGCTGTCGCATTCAACATGAATGGTAATAATATCAGAACCTGCTTTTGCAAACATTTCTACATATTTATGAGGCTCGCTGATCATCAGGTGCGCATCAAATACCATGTTGCTATGTTTTCTCAAAGACTGAATCACGGGAACGCCAAAGGAAAGATTGGGCACAAGATGTCCGTCCATAACGTCTAAATGGAGGTAATCTGCGCCGGCCTTTTCAATGGCCTGAACTTCTTCTTTTAACTTTGAAAAATCTGCTGCTAAAAGGGATGGTGCTAATTTGATTGACATGTTTCTCATAACCTTTCTTTTCTCTATTTTCACTTATTTCCAGGCTTTAACAGCCTTTAATTCCTGATATAACGCGCAGTAACTGTCATACCGCTCCCGGGCAATTTTACCCGCTGCCAGCGCGTCCTTAACCTCGCAACCCGGCTCAGCAATATGGGCACATCCGGAAAAGCGACAACCCGCGCCATACTCTGCCATTTCCGGAAAAAGTCCTTTCAAGGCATCTGCTGCGATTCCCTCTGCTGCAAACGAGGAAAATCCCGGTGTATCAAAGACGTAGCCACCAAAAGGCAAGTCGAGGAGTTCTGTATGCCTGGTGGTGTGTCGGCCACGCTGGGTTTTTTCGCTTACTTTCCCCGTCTCTAATGAAAAAGAATCACAAAGACGATTTAAAAGACTCGATTTTCCTACACCGGAATTGCCGGCAAAGGCAGTGATTTTATCTTGCAAAATTTCCTGCAGTTCAGAAAGACCCTGCTCCTCTTTGGCACTGGTCAGAACCACGGGATACCCTGTTGTTTCGTATATTTTCTGAATGGCTCTCGCCCGCTCGTCGTCCAAGTCCCGCTTATTGATGCAAATCACCGGGCTGACGCCTGCTGCTTCTGCAGTAACCGTCAACTGGTCTGTCAGCAAAAGACTGGACTCTGGATTTTTAACAGAAATCACGGCAACCATCTGGTCGATATTGGCTACCGGCGGACGGGTAAAAGAATTCTTCCGGGGCAGAATTTCATCTACGCTACCCTTTGCTGCATCCTCCGCCGTCCGTTTAATGCGGACATAGTCCCCAACCATGGGAGACTCGCCATCTTTACGGAAGCGACCACGGGCCCGGCATTCAATGATACCCTCCGGAGTCTTTACATAGTAAAATCCGCCAATTCCTTTAATAATTGTTCCTGTCAGCATAGGCCTCTTACTCTGCGCCTCCGGCATTTGGCGGCGTAATCACAATAGTGGGCGGATTATTGCCCGACTGATTGGAGGAGCCTGTGTCCGGCGTGGGTTCCGGTGCCTGCGTCGGCGCCTGGGTCGGTGCCTGCGTCGGTGTATGAGTCGGCGTACTTGTCTCAGAAGGACCGGAGGAAATCCGGAGGTCAATGGAGGACTGCTCCTTAACCTCAACACCTGCACGAATAGACTGAGAAATAACAACACCTTTCGCTTTGGTGCTTTCCACCGTTTTAATATCACCCCAGGTCAGGTTTGCATCCAGAAGATCGATTTTCGCTTCTTCAATATCAAGACCCAACAGATTGGGAACTTCAACCGTAGTAGATTCCTTTCCGGCACTGACATATACTGTAACAGAAGTTGCCGTATCTACATATGTTCCGACAGAGGGAACCTGACGGACAACGTAATCCTTGGGAATGGTGTCACTGGGTTCACTGACAACGGAAAACTGCAATTTTTTATCGCGCAAGATCTTCTGAGCATCAGAATCTTTCCGATTTATCAGATCCGGCATGGGGAATTCCTGGGATTCGCTGCCGCCCTCACTGATAACGACCTTAATTTTTTTCGTTTCCGGCACTTTTTTTCCGGCTGCCGGACTCTGAGAAATAATTTGTCCCGGCTCAACCTCATCATTCGGGACTTCTTTTTCCACAACAATCTCAAGTTTACTATTCACAATCATAGCCCGGGCCTCTTCCAGAGTCTTCCCTGAAAAATCAGGCAGTTCTATCTGCTCTGCCCCGGCACGATTAGAGATGAGATAACTCGCAAAAAACAATGCAACAACCAGCACGATACCGGATAACGTTCCGGCAATAACCCCGATTAAATCTTTTTTCCTGGTAACTTTCTTTTTCTTGCCGCCGGTCTGGTTATGGGAGGCAGCGTCATCAATCGGATGCTCTTTCACCACCGGCGTAATCACGGTTGCACCGGAGGATAAGTCGCTGTAATCGACCATGTTGCCTGTATACACTTTTTTCAAATCCACCAGCATCTGCATAACAGAATCATAACGCATACTCTGTTCCTTGCACATAGCCCGACGAATAACATTTTCCAGAGACTGAGGAATTTCCGGATTTAACTGACAGGGAGGTGTCATTTCCTTTTCAATATGCTGCATAGCGATAGCAATAGCCGTATCCCCCTCAAAAGGAAGCTTGCCGGTCACCATCTCATACAGAACAACACCCAGAGAATAAATATCAGTTTTATAATCCATGTAGCCACCCCGGGCCTGTTCCGGTGAGAAATAATGGACGCTGCCCATAGTGGCGTTCCCTGTGGTGATGGTGCTGGAGCTCATAACCTTGGCGATGCCGAAGTCTGTAATCTTCACAGTTCCTTCCCTGGTAATAATCACATTATGGGGTTTAATATCCTTGTGGATAATACCCTTTTTGTGCGCATGATCAAGGCCGGCACACAGCTGCGCCGCATAATCCACCGCTTCGCGCCAGGGAATAATCCCTTTTGCATCAATATACTGCTTTAAGGTTACGCCCTCAACATATTCCATAACGATGTAATCCAGATCGCCATCCTGGGCAACATCAAAAATAGAAACCACATTAGGATGAGACAAACTGCCTGCCGACTGGGCTTCCACCTTAAAACGGCTGATAAAATCTTTATCTTCCCTGAACTCCGGGCGCAGAACTTTTAAAGCAACGTACCGGTTCAGAACCGTACACTTTGCTTTGTAAACAATGGCCATGCCGCCCTTTCCAATGGTTTCAATTATTTCATATCGGTTTCCGATTAATGTACCGTTTGTCATTTGTTTCACATTCCTTTCAGCACAATCCAGATTCTTTTGTCAGTAGCACTGCCGTAATGTTATCTACGCCGCCTTTAGCATTGGCCTTCTGAACCAATTGTTCTGTCAGCCGTTCCAGGGAACAACCCTGAAATTCCGCTAAAGCCGCAACAAGTTCATCAACCTGCAACATATTGGATAACCCGTCTGTACATAAAAGCAACATATCCTCGGGCTGAACCGCAAATTCGTATAAATCAATCTCCACGCCGGCATCGGTTCCCAATGCACGGGTAATGACATTTTTCTGGGGGTGATTCACGGCTTCTTCTGCCGTTATCTGCCCTTTTTGCAGGAGTTCCTGAACCAGTGAATGATCTGTGGTAATCTGATGTAGCGTTCCTTTACGAAGCATATAAGCACGGGAGTCTCCCACATGAGCCACAAGACCCTGATCTCCCAACAGGAAGCAAAGAGTGATGGTCGTTCCCATGCCCTGGCATGCCGGCTCGCCGGCGCTCCTCTGGTAAACCGCACTGTTGGCCTGCTTTAAAACCGAAACTAACAAGTCTTTAATATCTGCCATCGTCATATCTGCGGTAAATCCGTTGTTGATATGCTCGCTGATGTACTGAATCGCCATAGCGCTGGCAACTTCACCGGCCTGGTGGCCGCCCATGCCGTCTGCCACGACAGCATACAGTGCATCAACTTCCTGGCTGTATTCTGATATGTAGTACCCGTCCTCATTCATCGGCCGGGTTCTGCCTACATCCGTACAGCCTCCACTTCTTATCATACTATCACCTCAAATTCACGTTACCTTCTATTCAATCATTTTGAATCTCATGTTTTAACTGTCCGCAAGCGGCACTGATATCCGCACCCAACTCCCGGCGCACAGTTGCTGAAATGCCCCGCTCTGTAAAACAGTCCACAAACCGCTTCACAGCATCCTTCTCGCTCTTTAAAAAGCCGTCTCTGGCGGCATTGATCGGAATGACGTTCACATGATAGGAAAAGCCGGAAAATAACCGCATCAATTCCCGGGCATGCGCCGGACTGTCATTCTTCCCGCGATTTAAGGCATATTCCAGCGTAATCCGTCTGCCGGTTGCCTCCTGATACTGCCGGAGCGATTGCACCAGAGCCTTCAAGGGATATTTCTTATTGACCGGCATCATTTCGCTTCGTTCTGCATCAAAAGGTGAATGAAGCGAGACAGCCAGATTAATTTGTAACCGTTTTTCAGCCAACAGTAATATTTTATCACATAATCCGCAGGTTGACAAGGTAAAATGTCGATTACCGATATTTAATCCTTCCTCACTGCCGGCAACCTCCATAAACTGAAGAACCTGCTCTAAATTATCAAGGGGTTCACCCATACCCATGAAAACAATATTGCCAATCCGCACGGATAAATCCCGTTGAGCCGCCATGAGCTGCCCCATGATTTCTCCTGCAGAAAGATCCCGGCTTTTGCCACCCACGGCCGACGCGCAAAACTTGCAGCCCATATTGCACCCTGCCTGGGTTGAAAGACAGATGGTGTGCCCATGGTGGTAGGACATAACAACACTTTCAATAATCTCTCCATCAGAAAGCCGGAAGGCATATTTCACCGTTCCGTCTTTTGATTGCTGCTTTCTGGCAATTTCCGGCAGACTGACTGAGCAATGTTCTTTCAGCACCTGCCTGAACTGTTTGGAAAGATTGGTCATGTCATCAAAGGACTCCGCGCCGCTGTACAGCCAGGAAAAAAGTTGTTTTCCCCGGAAGGATTTCTCTCCCAGTTGAAGGGAAAGATCACAAAGTTCCCGGGCAGTCAATCCGTATAAATCAATCAAAACTGTTTCTCCTTCTCAGTTTGGCAATGAAAAATCCGTCTCCGCTATCCCCTGCGGGGTAAAGGGTTCCCATGCCGGTTTTTAATTGCTCTCTTGCCGCCTCCGTGATGCCGGAATAGTCCACCGGCAAAAGTTCAAACTCTTTATGGGTTTCTAAAAATGCAGCAATTTGCTCTTCGTTTTCTCCGGGATTGATGGTACAGGTGCTGTAAACCATGACACCACCCGGTTTGACATACGCAGCCACATTCTGCAAAATATCTCTTTGAATCTGAACCAGTTCATCAAACATGGTTAGTTCCGGCTTATATTTAATGTCCGGCCGTCTGCGAATAACTCCCAGACCGGAACACGGTGCATCCACCAGAATTTTATCAGCTTGCTCCGGAAACCGGACACTTGCGCCGTCTGCTACCCGGGTTTCAATAATGGATATCCCCAGGCGCTGCGCCGTTTTTTCAACGGATAACAGTCGCTTTTCATAAATATCCAGGGCTAAAATTTTTCCCCGGTTGTTCATCAGTTCTGCCAGATGCGTGGTCTTACCGCCCGGCGCTGCACAAATATCATACACGGTATCTCCCGGAGCCGGCGAAAGAGCCAGAGCCGCCAGTTGGGCACTCTGGTCCTGTACGGTAAAAAGCCCTTCTGCATAGGACGGAAGCCGGGACAAGTTGCCGCTTTCAATCAATAAGGACTCTGCCGAAAGAACCCCGGGACGAGTTTGAACCCCTTCCTGCGCCAAACGTTCCGCCAAGGCCTCCCGGTTGGTTTTCAGGCGGTTCAGACGAATGCACAAAGCCGGCACCTGGTTGTTCTCCTCCATAATCTGCCGGGCTTTTTCTATACCAAAATTCTCACAAAGCCATTCTACCAATTCCACAGGGTGAGAATAGCGAACAGAAAGGGCTTTAGGTGTTTCCTCTTCAGGTAATAACAAGCCCTCTGCCTGAGCCTTTCGCAAAATAGCATTGACAAATCCGCGGGATTTTCCCGCATATTTTCTTGCCAGTTTAACAGACTCGTCTACAGCTGCAGAATCGGGAATTTTATCCATGAAAAACAACTGATACAGCCCCATGCGCAGAATACACAGAACATAGGGCGCAATTTTCTTCAGTTTAACAGAAGAAAACCGGGCAATGGTTGCATCCAGTGCCAGTTTCTGCTTCAGAACACCATAGGTCAGTTCTTTGACCAAAGCAGCATCACGTCCGGCTACTCCGGCGGATTCTGCATGGTTCTGAAAACTGATATTTAAATAAGCTCCGTTTTTTTCAACGTCATATAAAATCTTTAGAGACAGCTCTCTGGGTTGCACCATAAAAAACCTCACAGCAGTCAAATATTCTTATAGTTAATCACTATATATTGTACCACGTTTTTGTCAAAAATGCAAGATGTGCGTTGGATTTTGTTGAGAAAGGCTACCAATTTCTTCTTGACTTTTCAGGAAAAATCAGGTATAATGCAACTTGTAGATTGTTCACTTTGTGAACCAAATTGGAGGTGATTGTATGAATCAAAAAACCCTCGATGAACAGTTACTGGCCGCATGGGTGAGACTGACCGGCGTGATTAAAAACAGCCGGATCACAAAAGGCCTCGCTTACAACGAAGCCATCATCATGTTGCTCTTATATAACCGTTTTTTAAAAGACGGAGATGGTCTTGTCTCGATAAAAGAGATTACTCGTGAAACAAAAATGCTGAAATCTTTAGTCAACCGGACTATAAATACCTTAGAAGAAAAAGGCCTCTTAGAGCGTCGCCAGATTCCCGGTGACAAACGAATGGTCTACGTCCGTTGCATCAAAGAAAAACTGAATGTCTTTCTGGCGGTGCACAATACCTCGCTGCATTTAGCCCAAAATCTGATTGATATTATTGGCGAAGAAGATGCCAGAGCCTTTGTCAGAATTTCGAAAAAAATCTGCGACTCTGATTATCAGCTGTAAAGGAGAGTACCATGCAATATAAAGCAATTCTTTTTGATTTGGACGGAACCCTGCTACCCATGGATTACGATGAATTTTCAAAAGGCTATTTCCACCTTTTGTCCAAAGTGGTAGCGCCATACGGTTATGAAAAAGAGCCCTTTTTATCTGCCATGATGAAAGGCGTCGGCTCCATGGTAAAAAACAATGGCGAAGTTTCTAACTGCGACCGGTTTTGGGAGACTTTTTCGTCGCTTTTAAACCCGGAAATTTATGACCTGATTCCCTTGTTTGACGAGTTTTACGAAACTGAATTTCACAAAACATCTGCTTTAACCCGGCCGAACCCTCTTGCAAAAGACGCCATCCGACTCGCAGAAGAAAAGGCTGAAGCCCTTGTGTTGGCAACAAATCCTCTCTTTCCCATCAGCGCCGTTACGGCAAGACTTGGATGGGTCGGACTCTCGCCGGAGGATTTTGACCTGGTCACAGATTATGAAAGTTGCGCTTTTTGTAAGCCAAACCCTGCATATTTCACAGAAATAACCGAGACACTAAACGTAGCACCTGAGGATTGTCTGATGGTAGGAAACAATGTGGTTGAAGACATTCTCCCGGCACAAAAACTGGGCATGAAAACTTTTTTAGTAACCGACTGTCTCATTGCAGACGTTCCGATACCTGAAGGGCCGCAGGGCACATTTGATGAGCTGATTCAGTTTTTAATCAGCATATAAAGGAGGCATTACCGTGATTAAAATTCTGGTAGACTCTGCATCTGATTGCAAAAATAACAGCGCCATATACTGCACTGTCGTTCCCGTTACCATTTCCCTGGACGGCATAGAATACACGGATGGTAATGATTTGAAGTCAGACGCTTTTTATCGTCTTTTAACCAAAAGTAAGACGTTTCCAAAAACCGCTCAACCGTCACCCCAACAGTTTGCTGAAGTGTTTCAGGAAATCAGGGATGCCGGTGACGAACTGATTTATTTTTCCATTTCTTCTGCCTTAAGCGGCACCTTCCAAAGCGCCACCATTGCCAAAGATATGGTAAATTATGATAAAATTTATTTGTTTGACACAAAAACCGCCACCCATGCCATTAATTTTCTGGCGGGGTTTGCTGCTAAAATGGCAGAGAAAGGAGCAACTGCGCCGGAAATTCTTGCAATGTGCGAAAACTTAAAAGGCAGAGTGAAGTTACTGGCCGGCGTTGATACGCTGGAGTATCTCTACCGCGGTGGGCGACTCAGCAAAGCAACCGCCACCGTCGGGGAACTGACGCGCGTAAAGCCCATCATTACCATTACCTCTGAGGGAACCGTCAGTCTGGCGGGCAAAAGCCTTGGGAAAGCCGGTGCCATGCAACTCATTGCAAGACAGCTGGCAAATGCTCATGTTGATAAAAACTTCCCTCTCTACTCGTTATACACCTTTGGCGAAGAAAACTGTATACAGTTAGAAAAATTTTTGAAAGAAAAAGGATACCCTGTTGCCGGCCGGCTCCAGATTGGTGCTTCCATCGGTTCCCACATTGGCCCCGGCGTTTACGGCATTTTATTTGTTACAAAATAAAAAAAACGGCTGCTTTCGGCGATTGTTCCCTAAGGACTACCGCCACCGCAGCCGTTTTTTTATCTGAAATAGTATCCGCCGAAGCCTCCGGAAAACTGGGATGTCAGAGAAAGCAATAATCCCCAACCCACAATACAAAGCACAATAAAACAAAGCAAAACAAGAACCAGGGAAAGAATAGAAATCGCCATTCCCGTCCACGCAAGAGCCGGGTACTTCTTCCGCGTAATGGCGCCGAACACAACACCAAACACCCCGCCAACCGCTGCAAAAGCCAGACCGAAAAACGGGAGAATAAAAATCAGAAGCAGCGAACTTATACCGGTGATAAAAGAAGCAAACGCCAACTGTCGATAAATATCCGGTTCCTTTTGTTCTGTAACCACCGCCGTCTTCGGCTCCGTTTTTTCCGCAGCAGGCTGTTCAACCTGCTCTTCCCCAACATGAGGCGTATCATAAATTGTCTCGCCCGGCAAATTATTTTTATATTCCATAATGAACTCTCCTTTTGTTTTTATGCAATTCCTGCTTCAATCAGAGCTTTCGTCAACTGAATCGCCGCTTTAACGTCATCTTTTGAGACCATCTCGCATGGCGTATGAACAAATCGCGTCGGAACAGAGATACAGCCGGAGGGCACACCGCCACCGGTGACATGAATAGCACCGGCATCCGTACCGCCGCGTTCCAAAACCTCAAGCTGATAGGAAATGTTCTCTGCTTTGCAAAGAGAAATCATGGTATCTTTCACAATAGGATGCGCAATGAAAGAACTGTCCATAATCTTAACCGCCACGCCCTGACCCAGTTTTACCGCCATTTTCGGTGACGCCGGCGTATCACCCGTTATGGTGACATCAAGCGCCACAGCATAATCCGGACAAATGCTGACTGCCGCCGCTTTAGCGCCTCGAAGACCTAATTCTTCACTGGCAGTAAACACAAAATATAAATCATTTTCCTGGGCTTTCATCTGCTTCACTGCTTCAAGGAGAATAAAGCATCCGACCCGATTATCCAGCGCTTTGGAAACAATCCGGTCCCCCTGTTCCATGTAGGCACCCTCAAAAACAGCCGCTTCACCGATGCCAACCATTGCCAGCGCTTCTTCCTCGCTTTTTGCGCCAATATCCACATAAAGGTTCCGGACTGTCAGTCCTTTAGACAAATCCTCCAATTTTCCGTCCGGTACCACAACGCCTTGCGCACCGCCGGTGAAGGTCACTCTCTGATACAATGCCGCGTAAGGGTTGACACCGCCCAGGGGCGAAACATACACCTGCCCCTTATCTCCGCAACAGTTTGCAACCAGACCGATTTCATCCATATGCGCTGCAAACATGAGTTTTTTCCCTTTGCCTTTTTTGTGCGCAATAAGATTGCCTAATGCGTCTGTTGTAACGACATCCACATAAGGTGCAATTTCTTCTTCTATGAGTTTTGCAATTGTTTTCTCGCAACCGGAGGGTGCGGAAGCCATGCAAAGTTTTTTCAGTAAATCAAACATGCTGTACCTCCCGAATTAAAGTCCGTGCCAGTTCCTTTGCCGATTCATAGTCTTTTTCAGCAATCACGCTGACCGGGGAATGGATGTAACGTGCCGGAATGGAAAGACTCAGCGTCTTGATCCCGCCGGCCGAAACATGAATAGAACCGGCATCATTGCCACCTGTAGCCGTTTGCTTGAACTGAACGGCGATATGGTGGTTCTTCCCCAGTTCATACACCTGCTTTACCAAATCTCGGTCATAACTGGTAGCGCCATCAATCAAAGAAAGCGCCACGCCCTTTCCGAGACGGGTTGAAATCATGGATTCCTCCATTTCAGGCAAATCCGAACAAGTCGTTGACTCTAAAACAACGGCAAGATCAGGCTGAACCCGTCTGGCGCAAAGTCTGGCACCGCGAAGGCCCACTTCTTCCTGCACCGTAAAGGCAAAACAAAGATTATAATCACACACCTCTTCTGCCAATTCCAGCAAAATAGCACAACCTGCCCTGTCATCTAAGGCTTTTGCCTTAATCAGACCGTCACCAAAAGAAACATAAGGGCTGTCAAAAGCTACATAATCCCCAACGCTGATCTTTTTTTCTGCGTCCTTCTTACTTTTTGCCCCAATGTCAATATATAAATCTTTCGTTTTAGGTGCTTTTTTCCGTTCGTCCGGTGTTAAAAGATGAATCGCCTTTCTGCCGATAACGCCCGGTAAAGACTCTTCGCCTACAAAAACACGTTTAGAAACCAGTACACGCGGATCAATGCCGCCCACATTTTTAAATTTCAAAAAACCTTCGTCTGTAATCCGGCTGACAATCATGCCGACCTCGTCCATGTGAGCACAGAGCATCAGGGTCTTGTCCGGATTGTTCTTGCCCTCTTTAAAGGCTATCAGGTTCCCCATGGAATCCACTTCAATCCGGTCAACCAACGGTTCGATTTTCTTTCTAATATAGGAACGTACAGCATTTTCGTTGCCGGAAACACCGTGTAATGCAGTCAGTTCTGAAAGGTACATGCCAGCACCTCCAAATCTAATTGTAACAGAATAGATGAAAGCAAATCGCCCACCGCTTTCACATCATCAAAATGCAGGGTCTCCACCGTGGTATGCATATACCTGAGAGGAATGGATAACAAAAGCACCGGAACGCCCAGACCTGCCACCTGAACAGCCCAGGCATCCGTTCCCGTATCCCCGCCGTCTGCATCATAGCTTACCGGAATCTTCTCTTCTTTTGCCACGGTTTTTGCAAGGGAAGAAAGATAGGGGTGAATGTTAGGGCCAAAGCTGATGACGGCGCCGCTGCCTAATGTAAAAATGCTTTCCTTGCCGGCGTCCGGCGTATCGCCGTGACAAACATCTACAACGAAAGCACAGTCCGGCGCTAAACGCTCACTGACCATCATCGCGCCCCGAAGACCAACTTCTTCCTGAACAGCCGCAACAACATAGAGAGTAAACGGCAGTTCTTTCCCCCTCAGATTTTCAAGACATAACAAGAGTGAAATCAAGCCGGCACGGTCGTCAAAGGTTTTTCCTGACAGCACATGCTTCGATAAAGCTTTAACACGCTCTGCAAAGCACACCATGTCGCCTATCTGCACTTTTTTTCTTACTTCATCGCCGGGCAGCCCGATATCAATAACCATATCGCTGATTTTAGCTGCGCTGTCCTTTCCGTCCGTTTGCAAATGGGGCGGTTTGGCACCAATGACACCATAGAGAGGCTCTGTCCCCCAAACGGTTACCTCAGCACCGGGCAAAATCGCACTGTCCACGCCCCCCACCGGAACAAAGGACAAAAAACCGTCTTCGCTGATATTAGAAACCATCAAACCGATCCCGTCAATATGGGCTTCTAGCATCACCTTTTTGGCATCCGGATGTTTGGACGGAATCACACCAATCACATTCCCCATCTGATCTGCCGTAACGGTCTCACAATAGGGCTTTAACAAAGACATAACCGCTTCCTGAATTGAAAATTCAAAACCGGAAATTCCGCCTTGTGATGCCAGTTCAATCAATGTATGCTTCATAGTCGGTTAACCAACTCCTTAAATACGTTACCGCGTTCTTCAAAATTCCGGAACATATCAAAACTCGTACTGGCGCTGGAAAGCAACACAATTTCTCCAGGCCTTGCAAGGGCTTTCGCCTGTAATACGGCTTTTTCATAGTCCTCCGGATAGTACACCGGCACATCCGGCGCCGCCTTTTCTGCCACAGCGCCAATGGTTTTCGCCGTTGCTCCGATTAAAACCAATGCCTTTACATGTTCCCGGATTGCCGGCCCTAAATTGTCATAAGGAATCCCCTTATCCTTCCCGCCGGCAATTAAAACCACCGGCTCAGAAAAGACGTTCAGGGTATTCATTGTCCGGTTGGGAGAGGAGTCAATAGAACTGTTATAGTACCGGACGCCGTCTAATTCACGAACAAACTCAATCCTGTGTTCCACGCCGCCGAATTCCTTGGCACAGCGCACAATGACGTCTTTATCAACAGCCGGATAAACCGCACCGATTGCCGCCATATAGTTTTCTACATTATGCATCCCCGGAACACGGATATCCCGGATATTTAAAACCGGCTCATTGCCAACTGTAATCATGTCCCCGTCCAGCCAGACATGGGCTTTTTTCGTTCTGGAAAAAGTTTTTAAGGTTCCTGAAACCTTAGAAGAAACCTCTGACAAAACCTCGTTATCTGCATTTAGTATAGCCAGACTGTCATCATTCTGATACGCCAGAATGTTCATTTTGGCATCAATATATTCCTGATAATCCTTATGATAATCCAGATGATTCGGAGAAACATTGGTCACAATCGCTACATCAGGGCTCTGCTTCATTGTCTGCAGCTGAAAACTGGACAGTTCCAAAACTACCCGGTCATCTTCTGCAATGGAATCAATCTCCGGCAGAAGCGGTGCGCCGATATTGCCGCCTACATGGGTTTTATACCCCGCCATAGACAGCAGTTTATATACCAGCGTTGTGGTCGTTGTCTTGCCGTCGCTGCCGGTAATTGCTGTCACATGAGCAGGGCAAAGTTCCATAAACACTTCCATCTCCGTAGTGACCGTAATCCCCCGCTCTTTAGCGGCAAGCAATTCCGGCACATCCGGACGCATACCCGGTGTTTTAAAAATCACATCACCGGACAAATCAGACAGATAGTCTTCGCCCAGACAAAGACGAACGCCTTTCTTTTCCAGCGAAACAGCCGTTTCGCCCAATGCCTCTTTGGTTTTTTTATCACAAGCAGTGACCTTAGCCCCCTGTGCCACCAGATAGTGAATCAGCGGCAAATGGCTGATCCCAATGCCAATGACACAGATTTTACAGTTTTTAAGGCCTGCTTTCCATTCTGCTAATTTCAGATTCAACGAAGGTCCCTCTTTTCCAGATTTTCTTCTTGTTTGTCCTTGGTAAACACTACTTGTATTATATAACATTTTATTTCCAAAGTAAAGAAATTTATGCCAAACCCCATAACGCAAAAAAAGGCGGCATAAACACCGTCTTTTTTATAATAATTTCTGTAAATGGTGGAGTTTCTCTAAAAATTCTGTCTCAACCTCTCCGGTCTGTCGAAGGGAAAAATCAAGTTCTGCATGCTTTCCGGGCGCCTCTTCCTCAAAAGGCTGCTTATGCAACATTGCAAATTCATAATGCAGGACCACATCATCCACAGATGCCACCATGGCGCGTTCTTCCTCCGTTAGATTTCCTACGCCATATCGGGCATAAACCATATTCTGAATCGTCTCCTCATAGGTATGATAGACTAAAAGATATTGTTTTACCGGGCGGGTGATATCCGAAAGATATGCCTCGCTGCCGTCATGAATCAGACATGCCAGCTGGAGTCTTGGGGAATATCCTCTTGCCTCAGCCTCTCGCAGGCAATTCAGTGAGTGTTGTGCAACGGAATAAAAATACCGAAAGTGACCGTTGGCACGGCACATAAGGGACAGCGCGTGGGCAATGTCCACGTCCAGAATTTCCTCTTCTTTCGGG
Source organism: Clostridia bacterium (assembly GCA_045132895.1). Lineage (GTDB taxonomy): Bacteria > Bacillota > Clostridia > UBA1381 > UBA9506 > UMGS755. The sequence goes on along the minus strand of JBGUTC010000089.1, from coordinate 42,106 downwards.
TCTAAAATATAAAAATTCACACCGGAATAGGTGGTAATCGGGTCTCCCTTTCTCAATCCTTCCCCTCCTCTAACCTTGATCTTTTACATTGGCGAGCATTAATTTTATGCGATTCTGCTGATTGACAACACTGGCACCGGGATCATAGTCGATAGCAACCAGATTTGCCTCCGGATGCCGGGCTTTAATGCTGTTCATCATACCTTTACCAACAATATGGTTGGGCAAGCAGCCAAAGGGTTGCGTACAAATAACATTATGGACGCCTTTTTCAATCAGTTCTGCCATTTCAACGGTTAGCAGCCAACCCTCGCCCATCTTAACGCCTTTGCCGATATAAGTCTCTGCCAATTTCCGAGTTTTATTAAAATCATCGGGTGCCCAGAAAACGCCCTGCTTTTCAATAGCCCGTCGCATATCCCGCTGCATGGAAAGCAACACTCGATAGGCCATGCGGCTACCTAATGCCGCCGTCAGGTGCCCACCATACAACGCACGGGTATTCACGGAGTTGATAAGGCAATACTGGCAAAAATCCGTCAGCCCGAAAAGAACCACTTCCATCCCCTCAGAAAGCAAAAATTCTTCCAGATGATTATTGCCCATAGGAGAATATTTCACATAAATTTCCCCGACAATGCCGATTTTCGGTTTCTTTTCTCCGGTTTTCGGAATCGCCTCAAAGTCTGCTAACATTTTAGGGTAACATGACTTTACATGACGATAATGAATCAGTTTCTTTCCTTCCCATTCTTCCAGAAGGTGGTTCATCCACTTATCAATGACCCGATCCGTATCACCCGCCGTCTTTTCATAGGGTCGACACTGATTGGCAATATGCATCAGAAAATCTCCGGCCATAGCCGCATAGCAAAGCTTTAATCCTAAAGAAAGAGACAACTTAAAGCCCGGAGATGAGTCTAATCCTGCTGCATTTAAAGAAATTACCGGAACATGACCAAAACCGCTTTTAACCAGTGCCTTACGAAGCAGAAAAATATAGTTAGAAGCGCGGCATCCACCGCCGGTCTGGGTAATCATCAAAGCAGTTTTATCAACATCATATTTACCGCTTTTTAAAGCATCAATAAACTGCCCGATGACAAGGAGTGCCGGATAACAGGTATCATTATGAACGTATTTCAGCCCTTCACCGGCTACAGAAGGCCCGTCATTTTCCAGAACCTCCGCCTTGTACCCCTCCTGATGCAGAATTTTGCACATCAGGGCAAAATGAACGGGTAACATCATCGGCAATAAAATCGTATGCGTCTGTTTCATTTCTTCCGTAAAAACGGGATATTCCTTACTCATTTTCTTTCTCCTTGCGCTCCTGCGCCACGCCTAAAAGGCTACGGATTCGAATCTTGACCGCCCCAAGGTTATGAATATCGTCAATTTTCACCTGAGTATAGAGTTTACCGCGACTTTCTAATATATCCCGGACCTCGTCAGTCGTAATGGCATCAATGCCGCAACCAAAAGAAACCAATTGCACGAGATATGTATCAGGCTGTTCTGCACAGTAAGCCGCTGCACGATACAGTCGGGCGTGGTATGTCCATTGGTTTAACACCTGCACCGCCGGCGGCGTCACCAGATCGCAAACCGCATCTTCCGAAAGGACGGCTACGCCCAACGAGGTAATGAGCCTGTCGATCCCGTGGTTAATTTCTGTATCAACATGATAAGGGCGACCTGCCAGAACAATCATGTCAAGACCTTGTTCCCTGGCCATAGAAACCGCCCTTTTGCCCTCCTGACGGACCTTTTCTATGTACTTTGCATGTGCATCATAGGCAGCTTTCACCGCTTGCCTGATTTCTTTTCTCGTAATAGACGGATCCTTCCCGTGAAAATACTGATACGCGCGCCGGGCAAAAGTTCCCGGCCGATGCAGCCCGAAATGAGGATACCAGAATGTTACTTCCGAAAGCCGCTCTACATTTGCATGAAGCAGCTCCGGGTAGTATGCCACAACCGGACAGTTAAAGTGGTTATCCCCTTTTCGCTCATTAAAATTATAGGTCATACAAGGGTAAAAAATCCTGGTAATCCCCTGTTCCAACAAACTTTCAATGTGTCCGTGCATCAGTTTTGCCGGGTAACAGACCGTATCAGAGGGAATGGAATACCTTCCTTTCCGATAAAGGGCTGCTGATGAAGGCTCAGACAGAACCACTTCAAACCCCAAAGCAGTAAAGAATCCATGCCAGAATGGCAAGGTTTCAAAAAGATTCAAACCATTGGGAATACCGATTTTTCCTCTTTTGCCACTGACCGGTTGATAGGACGATAGCAGTTGGCGTTTAAATTCATACAGGTTCGGAACTGAAAAACTCCCTTTCTGCTGATTGGGGCGCTCACACTTATTCCCGGAAATAAACCGTCCGCCGTCCGGAAAAATATTTACCGTTAAATGGCATTGGTTTGTACAAAGACCGCAACTGACTTCCTTTGTCTCAACCGCGAAGTTTTCAAGAGATGCACGGTCTAACATACTGCTTTTGCTGCGCTTTTTTTCTTTTGTGTATAATGCCGCACCAAAAGCACCCATCAAACCCGCAATAGCCGGACGGACAACCTCCCGTCCCAGTTCCCGCTCAAAGCTTCTTAAAACGGCATCATTATAAAATGTGCCGCCTTGTACTACAATATGTTCGCCCAACTCCGAAACATCCCGGGCACGAATAACCTTATACAAAGCATTTTTTACAACGCTGATACACAAACCGGCAGAAATGTCGTCAACGCCTGCCCCGTCTTTCTGCGCCTGCTTAACGGAAGAATTCATAAACACCGTACAGCGTGAGCCGAGGTCAACGGGATGCGGCGCATAAAGACCAAGTTTTGCAAAACTTTCCGCCGTATACCCCAACGACCGGGCAAAGGTCTCCAAAAAGGAACCGCACCCGGAAGAGCAGGCTTCATTTAACATAATACTGTCAATGGCATTATTTTGAATGGACATGCACTTAATATCCTGGCCGCCAATATCCAGAATGAAATCCACTTTCGGCGAAAAATGCCGGGTGGCACGGAAATGTGCCAGCGTTTCCACGATGCCGTCATCTAAATGGAATGCCCGCTTGATTAAATCTTCGCCATAACCCGTGGCAGCCGCACCGCAAACCGTAATCCGGTCGCCGCAAAGTGACAGAATTTCAATGAGATGTTGTCTGACAAGTTCCAGAGGGCGGCCGTTGTTGGAGCCATAGAACTGATATAAAATTTCGGCATTATCGCCAAGTAAAACAATTTTAACCGTCGTGCTGCCACAATCGATCCCCAGATAGGCATTTCCTGCATAAGTCTGAATGTCAACAACCGGAACCGATGCCTTAGCGTGGCGTTCCTGAAACGCCTGATATTCTTCTTCGTTCTGAAATAACGGTTCCAGCAGATGAAGATTGCCACTCTCCCGCGCATTCCGGACCTTTTGTTCCAAATCGGAAAAAGTGACAGTTTCTCCCTGAGTCGCAGCATACAAAGCCGCACCTGCTGCTACATAAAACTGACCGTTTTCAGGGAAAATTGCATTTCCCGCCGGAAGCGCCAGCGTCGTCTGAAACTGTCTGCGAAGCCCTTCCGCAAAATGGAGCGGGCCACCTAAAAATGCCACCTTGCCGGAAATCTTCCTGCCCTGAGCCAACCCGATAATCGTCTGATCCACTACCGCCTGATAAATGCTGGCGGCAATATCTGCCTTACTGGCGTTCTGATTCAGCAGCGGCTGAATATCCGTTTTCGCAAACACACCGCAACGGGAGGCAATAGGATACAGTTTTTCTGCCTCCAGACTCAGCGCATCCAGTTCATCCACCGTTACGTTCATCAAAACAGCCATCTGGTCAATGAACGCACCTGTACCACCGGCGCAGGTCCCGTTCATCCGTTCTTCCTGCCCGCCGGTTAAAAACAGAATTTTCGCATCTTCACCGCCCAGTTCAATAACAACATCAACATCTTCCAAAAATGTTTTGACTGCGCCGCCTGTTGCATACACCTCCTGCACAAAAGGCAGGCCGGCAGCCTTGGCAAGACCATAACCGGCAGAACCGGTAACGGCTACAGAAAACGGTTCCTCTCCAACACAGGAACCCACAAGAGCAAGAAGTTCCGCGGTTTTTTCACGAACCTGAGAAAAATGCCGTTCATAGCGACTGTATATAATCGCGTCGTTTTCAATGAGCACCACTTTTACCGTGGTCGATCCCACGTCAATTCCTAAACTTAAACTCATGCTCTCATGCCTCCTTTCAGGTAACAACTTCGCATCATTTTCATTCTATGATGACCATAACAGAAAAAGTCTCAAAAAAATCTCTTCATATTTAATAGATATACACCGGATTGATTATAACATAATTCGACAAAATTGTCTACAAAAAATTTTTGAACGAAATTTGAATTTTTTTGTGCAATTTTTCAAAAAACATTCTTTCCTGTCAAAGGGACTTGAAGTTTTCGGAATAACAAGTTATAATAAAGACATTATGAATTATGGAGAGTATGAAATGAAAAGCAAATTATTGACAAATAAATTCTTCGTAGCAGCCGCAGCCCTTTTATGCTGTGCGCTCTGGGGTAGCGCAACGCCCTTTATTAAAATCGGCTACGAACTGATTCTGCCGGAAAAGACTGTTCCGTCAACGATTTTATTCGCCGGCATCCGCTTCACCTTAGCGGGCATCATCACGGTACTGATTTACAGTATCGGCCGGAAGAAATTCCTTTACCCAAAGAAAGAGAATCTGGGAAAAGTCGCCTTGGTCAGCAGTTTCCAGACCGTGATTCAATACATCTTTTTTTACATCGGGCTTTCTAACACCACCGGCGTCAAAGGCACCGTCGGCAGCGGCTCCAGCGCTTTTTTCTGCCTCTTGGTCGCCAGTCTTTTGTTCCGGCAGGAAAAACTCACCTTTAAGAAAGTTTTCGCCTGCATTCTGGGTTTTGCCGGCATTATTTTAGTCAACTTAAACGGGCTGGATTTCAGTATGAATTTCACCGGTGACTGGTTTGTTATTTTCTCCTCCATTGCCTATGCCGTCTCCTCTTCCCTGATGAAACGGTATTCTTCTTTAGAAGATCCGGTTGTTATCAGCGGATATCAATTTATTATGGGTGGCTTTGTGATGATTGCTGTCGGCCTTTTATCAGGCGGAACCGTTATCTTCCCGAGCATAAATGCGCTGTTGGTTTTACTCTACCTCGCCTGCCTATCCGCAACAGCCTACGCTGTCTGGGGTGTTCTCTTAAAGCACAACCCTGTTTCCAAGGTTTCTATTTATAGTTTTATGACGCCGGTGTTCGGTGTTTTACTGTCTGCGCTTCTCTTATCAGAGCCCAGCAAAACAACACCTTTAAATCTCTGTATTACGCTGGTTCTGATTTGCGCCGGTATCATCTTACTGAACTTTAAGAAAGAGGCATAATAATGGCAAAGAAAACAGGAAAAGAAGAAAAAACCAACGTTATGCGCCTTTTGGAGCAGGCGAAAATCCCCTATCAGCATTACTGTTATGTTGACGCTGCCACCACCGTTGGTCAGGAAATCGCAGATATTTTAGGTCAGGATCCCAACCGGGTGTTTAAGACGCTGGTGACGGTAGGCAAATCCGGTAATCACTTTGTTTTCGTTGTTCCTGTCAACCGGGAACTGAACTTAAAGAAAGCCGCCAAGGCTTCCGGCGAGAAGTCCATTGAGATGATTAAGCAGAAAGAACTGCTGCCCCTGACGGGATATATCCATGGCGGTTGTTCTCCCATCGGCATGAAAAAGCCTTTCCCCACCTTTTTGCACGAAAGCGCACTGACTTTTGATACCATCCTGTTCAGTGCCGGAAAAATCGGCTATCAGGTAGAGGTAAGCCCCGCTGATCTGCAGAAAATTGTGGCATATACTGCCGCTGACTTAACTGAATAAAAAACGGCATAAAAAAAACCACCCTGACGGGTGGTTTTTTTATGTCATTCACTTTATCCGATGAGTGCCGCCAGAACTTCACTGTAAGCATGCAGGAACGATACCGCACCTTCCACATTACGAACCGTACCACTGATGTAGAAGCATTCAACTTCGTCGCCGATCTGAACCGGGAAAGCAAGAATCTGTCCTTTATCATTTTTAACGAGAGTGCCGATTTCTGAATTCGCCTCAATCAGGGCTTTTGTCTTCGGCGCCCGGCTCTCTAAATAGGAATCCAAGGTATGAACAATTCCCACATAATCAGAAAACTTTCCAAAACTTTCTGCAGAGCCTAAGACTACAACCGGCTCACCGGCAGCCAACATTAAACAACATCTTTCAACATAACTGGCATCCTCACACGGAATCAGATTCAGTTCCATTCCGGATATAGACGCCGCAACTTCTAAAACTTGCGCTACGGCAGTCTGACTTTCCGGAATAACTACGGTAATTGCCGGGATTTCCGCCAGTTTTTCATCAATGAGAACTATGGATGCATAAACGCTTCCGTCTGCCGCCCGTTGCTGGTTAAAGTTAACCTGATAGCCTAGCGTTTCCGCTAAAAGACGAACCGGAACAAAAAGTTCAGAATCAAGTTCTTTGGCTGCGGCATCCATCGCCGTAACAGCGCCGTTAATCAGGCAGGTTGCAGAATCCTTTGTAAAGACTAGCTGACCATCGCCTACAACGAGCTGATTGCCGTCGTAGCTGTACGCAACGCCCAGCGCAGAGCAAACCATCTGAGCAGATGCCATACTGCGATCGTTTTCAATATAGGGCTGATTCTTTCCGGCTAAAACAACATCATTAACAACAATATTGAGACCCGGTTGAATTTCGTTTTTTACGGGTTCTTCCCCTACCATGGCGTTAGAGGAATTCTCTTTCGTCAGTTCCGGGAACTGAATCGGACCGTTTGCCGGTTGATAGGATGCAGAAAGGGAAACCGTCCCTTTAACGGGAAGCGCTTCCTTCTCCACCTTGCTGCCAAACACAGAAGGAATCTTCGTTAAATCCGTATCAACATGCGCCGTAAAGGTCATTGCCTCGGTTTTCTTGTCTTTTAAAGTAACTTCTGCTGTGACCGCTTCTTTTTCATCTAGCAGTTTTAAATCTTTCAGCTCAGTAAACAAGGCAGCAACATTGCCTCTTAAAACATTCACAGCACCTTCATCCGACTGCCCTACCAGCATGGAAGAGAATAAGGCTGCCAGGTCAGAAATCATGCTTTCCACTGCGACTAGCCCTTCCTTTTCCGGGAGTGCAGCACGATACACACCGTTCTTGTAAGTAAACTTCAGATTTCCCGCCCAATTCTGCAGCATCTTCGTTACCAGGGAGGCATCGAAGCAATCTCCAAGATAAAAACTCTCCATCATAGCCGCTTCTACCTCAAAATCCGCGGATAAATCATAGTAAAGATATCTGCCTTCGTTCTCCATAATATAGAGCAGTTCCTGCGCCGCAGGGTTCCAGTCAACCCAAGCAGCACTTTTACCGACAGAACCGTCAGGCTCCGTTACGGTCAGGACAAACTTTACCCGGGTGCTATCCGGCTCTGTTCCGTCATACTCCAGGTCAAAGGTAACGGTTGCACCAACCAGTCCCCAGGGCAGAATCTCGTCTGCTTCCTCCGGAAGTTCCCCTTCCGGCATGCAGGAAATGGTGTAGGACATGTTAATGCGGTCAGAGTCTTCTGACAGTGCTGCTTTTAAATCCGATGCCGAATCCGCAAAAACGGTCATCGGCAGCAGGCAAAAACAGAGAAATAAAGCTAAAATCGTCTTTTTCATTGGCAATCTCCTTTATTTTTGAATCATGCTGATGTCCCGGGCAATAGGCTCGTTAAAAATCATGTGATGATACACGTCTTTCTTTTCGCCCTCAATTAAAAACTGCACCTTATCAATATTCGAAAGTTCTGTCAGAGAATTTACAATGGAGTAAATCGTCAGCTGTTCTGCCGCAATCCCCACATTATTCTTGGTAACAAACTCAGAAGAAAGATTAACAAAGCAAACCATATCTTTCGTTTCAATGGAGCGGATTTTTGTTTCCGGGGGAATCGTTCTGCCGCCATTTCCTTTTGGACCGGCAATCAGTTCTGTTAACACGATTTTCTCTAAAAGTTCACCCCGCGGCACCTTCACACGGCGGATTTCCCGCGCCAGATATTCTGCATTCATGTCAGAAAAATAAAGGGTAACGTTGGATTCATCTTCCGTTAAGGCGTCTGCATCGAATACCACATCTGCCTCCTTCAGGATGCCCAGTTCCGTTCCCTCTGAAGTCAGCAGCGGCTGCCCTTCTATCGTTAAAAATACGCTGTCTACCCCGCTGACGGAGCAAAGAGATTTGACAATGGAAGAAAGAGCCAGAACGTCATAAATACTTTCTTCATGATAAAACTCTTTAGACAGGTCCACCGTTACCAGGGTTTGTTCCTTTGCAACGGATAACAACCTCGTTCCCAGGCGAATCGCACGGCTTAGTTCCGGACTCTTCGGCCCCTCCAGCAGTTTCTCCATGACAATGCCGGGGAGTTCCTCAGTTTCCTGTTCATACACATCCAGATTGACGGAAATTAAATCTGTTCCCTGAGAATTGGCAAAATAGAGAACCACCTTGTTCTGGCTTCCTGTGACCGGAGTCGTATGTCCCCCCGGTGCACGGCAGGCGGTCAGAAAAAGCAGACACGCAAGGGTAATCATCCATATTTTTTTCATCAGAATTCCTCCTATTCCCTCTGCCATTCTGCAGAGGTCCTCATCTCTATCATACTGTAAAACCATTAAAAAAAAGTAACATTTCCGTTAAATATATAAAATACATTCAAACGATTGTTCAAAAAAAGGAAAAAGCATACCTCTGCCATAGGCAGACAGGCATGCTTTAACGATTTGATGATTCAATAATTTCTTCCAGTTCTCTGATCTTTTCTGTATAAACCAGCATGTTTTTGTTCAGAGCCTGCTCTGTTTTCTTCAAACGGATGTAATCATCTGCCAGATTGACAGCAGCAAGAACAGCCGTCATCGTTGTCCCCATGGTAGGGTCGCTGGCGGCAACCTGTCTCATTTTCTTATCAACCAGATCCGCTACACTGAGCATATACTCTCTGGATTCAGAAGACGAAAGGGTATATTCTCTTCCGTTCATATTCACAACAAGCTTATTTTTCTCTGACATAGGCTCCTCCTTTCCATCCTGCGGGATAAAATAGAGTTTACTTTCTTTGTCTTAGACTAATTCTGCCACAACAATTTCATCCATCATGCCTTCAATTTCCTGTTGGGACAATGATTTTGCCACCACCAGTTCGCTGACCAAAACCTGCTTGGCATTAGAGAGCATCTTTCGCTCTCCCGTGGAAAGTCCGCGGCTTTTATCACGATGCATCAGGTTTTTCACAACATATACCACATCATGAATGTTCCCGCTCTTGATCCGGGACATATTCTCCCGATACCGTTTATTCCAATTGGAATCCATGTCTGTCGGACAGTTCTTAAATTCTTCAATCACCCTGTCAGCAGCTTCACTGTCAATCACGTCGCGCAAACCGATTTCCTCAGCAGACTGCATAGGAACCATGACTTTCATATCCCCTACGGGAATCCGCATAATATAATACTGCTGTTTGGCGCCCATAATTTCCCGTTCTTCAATTGCCTCAATGACACCTGCTCCATGCATGGGATAAACAACTTTAGAGCCAATACGATACTGCATTGCGAAAGACCTCCATATCAGGGTGTAACTTCCTTAACTTTATTTTAATACAATTAAAGGATGATGTCAATACTTTGAAAAAAAGAAAAAAGATGTCATTTTTTGTATTTTTTTGCTGTCTGTTTTAGTTGCAGAAACGGTAAAACTATGCTATACTAAAAGAGAATGTGTAAGCAAAAAAGAAAGGATTCTGCAAACAATGCTATATCGTTCACATAGAGGCGGCGTTTACTATACGCCGGAAAATACTATGCCCGCTTTTTATGATGCCTTAGAAAAGGGCTTCGACTTTATCGAAACCGATCCTTGCTATACAAAAGACAGAAAAATCGTTCTGTTCCACGATCCCAACATCAACAGAACCTGTCGGCATGCAGACGGCTCAGAAATCAAGGAGCCGACCCCTCTTGCCGGACTGACGTATGACCAGCTCATGGAATATGACGCCGGCATCGCCTGGGGCGAACAATTCCGTGGTACAAAGATTCCACTTTTAGCGGAGTTGCTCAAAGCGGCAGAAAACACAAAAACCGTCATTTCCTTAGACAAAAAAATCAAGGATGATGACATGGAACCCCTCTTCGACTTGGTTGAAAAATATCGCACAAAAGTCACCTTCAGCGTTCAGGATACAAAGCGCATTAAAATTGTTCAGGCGCGGTTTCCTGATGCTATGATTGAGTATGACGGCAACACAACAGACGAGGATTTAAAGAAGGTCACCGCACTGGTAAAGCCGGAAAATCTTCTGGTCTGGCTCTATATGGATAATCCCAATTTTGCTTGGCTGACAGACCGCTACAAAGCATCATATGAAAACTGTAAACGTGTCAAACAGTATGCAAAACTTTGCCTCGGTAATGTGGGGAATCCCTATGATATGGCAGAGGCTCTTTCCTATGAACCCGACGTGTTGGAAATCTGAAAAAGGGAGCAATTGAATGATTACAAAAAAAGAGATTACATACAGTACCTTTGGCAAATGCTTGGAACTGTCTAATGGTATCATCCGCTTAGTGGTAACGACAGAGATTGGCCCACGCATCATCCGTTATTCTTTTACAGATGGCGAAAACATCATGTTTGAAGATACGGCACACAGTTTCTGCGGAAAAGGCGAAGTTATGGACAAAACCTATGGCGACGGCTCTTTCTGGTGCATCTATGGCGGTCACCGCCTCTGGACAAGCCCTGAAAGTTCTCCCCGCGTCATCTACCCGGATAACGAACCCGTAACCGTTACCATAACGGAAACAGGTGCCATTTTTACGCCACCTGTTCAACGCTGGAACCAGTATGTGTTGGAGATGGAAGTGGCATTAGAAGAGTCTTCCTCTCAAGTCACCGTCACACACCGGGTTACAAACTGCGGTGCCTGGGGCGTTACATTAGCACCTTGGGCCATTACGGTTCTGGCACCCGGCGGAACAGAAGTGTTCCCCCAACCGGTTCGTGATACAGGTCTTTTAGGAAACCGCCTGCTGGCACTCTGGCCCTACACAAAACTGACTGACCCCCGTCTTTCCCTACTGAACAAACACCTGCTCGTCCGGGCAGACGAATCCATTTCAGACAAACTTAAATTAGGAATGAACAGCGAACACGGGCAAGTGCTGTACTTTAACCGCGGGTTGGTTTTCACAAAGCGTTTCTCTCCCGCAGAAGACGGCGTCTACCCTGATGGCGGGATGTCTTTTGAAACTTTCACCAACGGTCTCTTTCTGGAAATGGAAACTCTGGGCGAGTTAAAAGAACTGGCACCGGGTGAAACAGCTACACATACGGAAACCTGGTCTCTTGCTAAAGGAGAATTCCCCGGCGAAGATGATACGCTGTTAGAGAAGGCGGTGAAACAATATGTCTGACAAACCCATATTATTGGTTGCCACCGGTAACGCCGGAAAGTTAAAAGAAATCAAGGCCATTTTGACCGACTATCAGGTCATGGGCGCCAAAGAAGCAGGACTTTCCTTTGACGCTGAGGAAAATGGCGCGGACTTTTGCGACAACGCCCTGATTAAGGCAACCGCCCTGAAAGCATTAACCGACTGCGCTGTTTTAGCCGATGACTCCGGTCTTTGTGTGGATGTGTTAGGTGGCGCACCGGGTGTCTACTCCGCCCGCTATGCCGGCGAAGACGCTACAGACGGCGAAAACGTTGACAAACTGCTGGCGGCGCTTTCTGATGTTCCTGACGAAAAGCGCACGGCACGTTTCCGTTGCAGCATGTGTCTGATTGACGAAGCGGGAGAGGTGCTCTTCGGTGAAGGCGCCTGCGAGGGAAAAATCCTCTTTGCCCGTGACGGCGAAGGCGGTTTCGGCTATGACCCTGTGTTCTACTCCTTTGATTTAAACGAAGGATTCGGCACCCTGTCTCCGGAGCAGAAAAACGCTATCAGTCACAGAAAGCGCGCCCTGGAAGATTTGCTGATTAAATTAAAAAAATAAATTCATACAGAAAGGCTGAGTCAATTGAAAAAAATTATTGCACTTTTATTAAGCTTAACGCTCACGATTTCCCTGGCATTTGTTCCCGTTTCTGCAGAAGAAACACCTGTTCAGGTCATGTTGGATGGGCAGTACATCACCTTTGACGTTGCCCCTGCTACCATTAATGACCGAACCATGGTCCCCGTCAGAGCCATTTTTGAAGCCCTGGGCGCCATCGTTGCCTGGCTGCCTGAAACCAACACCGTTCTGTCTACTCTGAACACTACAGAAATCCGCCTGACCATAAATGATGCAACCCTGTACAAAAACGGCACAGCCATCCCCTTAGATGTCCCCGCGCAGATTGTAGATGGCAGAACTCTGGTTCCCGTTCGCGCTATCAGCGAAGCCTACAATTGCCAGGTTGGCTGGAATCAGAAGAACCGGACAGTTGTCATTTTCTCTAATCTGGATGCCACAACCTGCATGACTGTAAACGACGAACCGGTTTCCATGGGATACTTCAATTTTGTTCTTGGCCGTGCTGAGTCTCAGGCAATGCAGTCTCTCCAGACAGATTCTGACGGCATTAAGGAAAACTGGAACGCCGTCTTTGGCTATGAAACACTGGGAGATATGATTACCAACGCAGCCATGGAGCAGTGCGTCTTCACCAAGGCAAATGCTCAGAAAGCAAGAGATCTGGGAATTATGCTAACAAAAGAAGAACAGGAACTGATTCAAGTCTCTGTTGCAAGTTACACAGATTATATTTCCATTCTTGGAACAAGCCTGGCGGCTGTTTATGAGTTCTGCATGGATGACAAATACGCTGAAAAGTATTACTACACAATCATGGAAGAAAATATTCTGACAGATGCAGAAGCCAAAAAACTCCTTGACGAAAACTACGTAACCGCCAAGCACGTTCTGATTTTAACCACAGACGAAGCCACCGGCGCTCCTCTGTCTGCAGAAGAAAAAGCAGCAAAGAAAAAACTGGCAGACGACATTCTGTACAAAATCAAGCGCGGAGCTGACTTTGATAAAATGGTTAAAGAGTATGGTGAAGATCCGGGCATGGTTGCTAATCCTGACGGTTATTTCTTTACCAAAGGGGAAATGGTTGCAGAGTTTGAAGAAGCAACCTTTGCTTTAAAGCCCGGTCAGGTCAGCGGCATCGTTGAAACATCATACGGTTACCATATTATCAAGCGACTTCCTAACAAAGCCTACTCAACGGAAGAACTGGAAAACACAAAAAACATAGACGCTTATAATCTGGCTTTAAAGAACTTAAACGATAATGCTGCTTCTGCTGCTGTTACCCGAAACGACAGCATCATGGCAAACGTAGTCCCTGTTGGATTAGACTAATAAAAAAAGACTGCGCTACGGCGCAGTCTTTTTTTATCAATTGCAGCAACCTTTTCGATAGTCTGCCAGGTTCTCGAATTTGCAGTCATCCTTTTCCGGCGGGAAAAATTCATCAAAGGGGAACTCAATCTGCTCAAACAGTTCACAAGGACTGTCGTCACTTGAGGCAACGCATTCCTTCTGCGGCACGCAGAAATCATAAGCCGGAATGAGCAGCTGCACGCTTCTTTCAATTTTAACAATGGAGAAAAGGCCGATGGAAACAAAGACCCGTTTCCTTTCACCACCTAAAACCAGTGCATCTTCAAACACATTGCATACACACTGCGGAATTCTGGAAAAGTCCAGTTCTTCGCAGCAATGGCAGAGTTTATCATTCATATCCACAACCTTTGCCGCCAGACACAAAGGATCAACCACTTCCACAACAGCTTTGGGCATGTTAGTTTTCTGCCAGAGTTGCTCATCAAAGCTATCATAGCTATAGCGAGATTCAAAAACCTTGGCTGAGCCTTCGGAGCCAAACAGAATGACTTTTTTGTCAAAACTTGCAAGACCTTCTACCTTACATGGTTTACCGACACCTGTAAAGGCATCCAGAGTAATCTTAAAGAAGAACTTCAGGTCAACGGTAAAGTAGCCACGGTTAAAGGGCACCGGCTCCACATCTGAAAAAACCCAGATGATTTCAGACTTTCTGCACTTAACGTTTACCGCTCTGTCAATGATTTCCTGCCCCTGGGCTGTAAAGTAAACACGGGCATCCTCGATACAATCTTTATCCTTACAGGAATCATAAATTTTATCGGTATGTATGCAGACTGCATCATGTTTATCATTGCAGCCACCGGAGAATGAATTGCGCAGTTTTTCATTCATACTATATTTCATGCCTTTCTGCCCGCATAATGATTTTTGCATACATCTTACCTGCGAGCGGATAAGAGTTTTGTCTTTCCTCTCTATCATATTGTATGCAGATTCATCAACATATGTCACCGGGTAAAAAGAAGAAAGGGGCTACGCTTCATGGCGCAGCCTCTTCTTTCGTTCTTTAACGCCCGGGAATCAGAAGTTTTTGCCCCGGAATCAGCCTTTCTTCCTCCATGCAATTCAGTTTCATAATCCCATGTTTGTCTGTTCGGTAACGCTTGGCAACATTCCAGAGTGTATCCCCTTTTTGGGCAAAATAAATCACAATCCCGCGACGTCTCTCCGTTTCCTCCTCTGTTTCTGTCAGTTCACATCCCGAAACCAGATCCAACTCCAGTTTTCTGACAGCGCGGGTATAAAATTCCAGCACACACCGCAGTTCCAGCTCCGATGCGGCATTTAAGGTAAAGCTGACATTCTGGTCCGTAACACCGCATTCGCAGAAAACGGATTCATCGGCCCCATCAACAGGAACGCTATGTTCAAAGCCAATCTCACTGGTCAGACTTCTGACCGGCAGATGTTCTTCCGCACATCCATAGAGGACCACAGCTGTCACCTGACCGCGGATGATCATCTTCTCATCTGCCATCTGTATCTCTGTCACCTTCGGAATGCATTCAAGACTGTAAATCCCACCGATAGCCGGTGATGACTCCGGAACTGCCAGAATTTCTTTCACGTTCAGGTGGCTCACGCCTTCACAAAGCAGTTCATCCATAGCCACCCGAGCGCGGCTGATTTCCTCCTTACCCGCAAGGCTGTAACAATCATCAATGACGTTGAAGGAACAGGTTTTTGAAGCCATCACATGTGCCCGCAAAACCACATCCAAAGACAGAATTCTCATGTCCCGGTTCATATCCTCACCAAGAGAACAAAAAACATCCTTGACCTCATAAGAAACATGGCAAAGGCAGTCGTCGTTTAACCCCTCAACCTCCAGAATTTCAGTAAAGGGAACCTCGTGCTCCATACTTTCTATGCCCGCTTCCTCGCTGACCGGTTCATAAATTGTATGCACAGAAAGAGTACCTTTCAACAAAATTCTGCCGGACATAATTTTGCATTCGCCTTTAAACGCTTTTACGTCCAGTTTCGTAATGTCTTCTGCATCCGGTTTCGCGCCCGGGATTTCCAGAAGTTCCGAGATTGCAATATCGGCTACACGGTCAGCAACAATCTGATAGGCGCTAATGGGCTTTTTCTGCACCTGAACCGGACTCTCCGCATCCACATCCGTCAACAGGGTTACTTCTCTTTTCACATTCCCCCTGGCGCTGATGGAAACCGTCACCTTGACATGCAACTTCCGGGAATTAATCAGCGAAAATTCCACCTGTTGAACCGTTGCCTTTCCGCTGATTTCCAGTCCCTCTTCTCCGGCAAATTTCAAAGAATCCTTAAAATCAAATCTGCTTTCCATCGCTTTGGGATTCGACACGTCTCCTTCAGGGATATACAAAATATCAGCAATGACGGTGCCTGCCAGATTAAGTCCATCGCCGGAAAGGTTCTGCTCTGTCAGAACGGCTCTTGCTTCCGCCAGCAGAATTTCCTTGATATCCGGCTTCACATCGGGCACAATCACGTCCCCTTCCACCATAATCATCTTTGACTGGGGACCCCGTAACGTACCGGTCAGAATATTTTCTTTTTTAAAATCGATCTGCATTCTCTGATCCTCCTCTTAAAATTTCACTTGTTCCAATGTATGACAACCGCAGGCAAAATATGCCGTTTCACCGCATAAAAAACCGTTTTCCCGTCAAACTAGATTCAGAAGCAAACCGAGATAGGAAGTGCACGCATGATCACGGTCTCCATCGCCGAATACGGCAGCCTGATTTCTTCTCAAATGAAAAAGGTACTGACATCCAGAGGCTTCTTCATAGACTCAAAAAAAATCTCTGACAAAGGCGACTACCGATTTTTCCCGCCGGGCAACCGGAAAAATTGCGATATTCTGGTACTTCATGAGCCGGACTGTGCCTCCGGATGCCTGGGAGATTATTTTACGCTTTTAAATGCTGACCGCAAACACCACACAACCATCAACAGAAATGCTTTGGTCATCACATACGGACTCAATCCTCTGGCTACCCTGACAGCATCCAGCCTGTCAGAAACCCCTTACGGCATTGATTTTCACTGTTGCCTGCAACGCTCCATCGTCACGTTGCGGGGAAAAGTTCTGGAGCCCCAGGAATTCCCGGTACACCTTTTTCCAACATCCGGAGACATTTCCGCCGCCATGGCATTTGTCTGTCTGGGATTGATTCTCTCTATCCCGCCGGAGGATTTCGACAGAACCTTTTTTCTTCTGTAAATTCCACCAGATACAGTTGTGAAAAAATTGTCACTTTATTAAAAATAACTATTGATTTTATAAGGCAGTTTTGGTACAATAGATATGATAATTTATTAAGGAGTTGAACCAAATGCCATTAGTAACAAGCAAAGAAATGTTCCAGAAGGCATACGATGGCGGTTACGCTATTGGTGCTTTTAACGTAAACAACATGGAAATCATCCAGGGTATCACTGAAGCTGCTAAAGAAGTAAATGCTCCTCTGATTCTGCAGGTTTCCGCAGGTGCAAGAAAATATGCTAACCACACATATCTGGTTAAGCTGGTTGAAGCTGCTTTAGCTGAAACCAATCTGCCCATCTGTCTGCACCTTGACCATGGTGACAGTTTTGAACTGTGTAAATCCTGTATCGACGGTGGTTTTACCTCCGTTATGATCGACGGTTCTCATCATTCTTTCGAAGACAACATCGAACTGACCAAGAAGGTTGTTGAATACGCTCATGAACGCGGCGTTGTTGTTGAAGGTGAGCTCGGTCGTCTGGCAGGTATTGAAGATGACGTTAACGTTTCTGACGAAGATGCATCTTACACCCGTCCTTCCGAAGTTGAAGAATTCGTTACCCGTACCGGCGTTGACTCCCTGGCTATTGCTATCGGTACCAGCCACGGTGCATATAAATTCAAACCCGGTCAGAAACCGCAGCTGCGTTTCGACATCTTAAAAGAAGTTGAAGAACGTCTGCCTAACTTCCCCATCGTTCTCCACGGTGCAAGCAGCGTTATCCCCGAATATGTTGACATGATCAACGCAAACGGCGGTAACATGCCCGATGCTATCGGTATCCCTGAAGAAATGCTCCGCGAAGCTGCTAAATCCGCAGTATGTAAGATCAATATTGACTCTGACCTGCGTCTGGCTATGACCGGTTCTATCCGTAAGTACATGGCTGAAAATCCGGCTCACTTCGATCCCAGACAGTACCTGTCTCCGGCTCGTGCAGCAATCAAAGACCTGGTTAAGAAGAAAATCGTTAACGTTCTGGGTTGCGACGGCAAAGCGTGAGAAATTACATAACACAAAAAAAGAGACTGCATGTTTGCAGTCTCTTTTTTGTGCCTTTCGTCTAAAAGCGGAATGTAATATAAAAAATAGGGTTTTGTAATACTTTTGTAAACTATTTCGATTATAATGTATGTGAGAGAATTTTGTCTTACAGGTAAAAATTGATACAGTTCGAAATTACGCAACGGCCTTTTGTTGCAGAAAAAGGAAGTGACTCCATGAAAAAGATACAAGAAACCGTATCGGAAAACCCCACTGCTAAAAGAAGTATAAAACGCGCTATTAAGCGACTGTTCATCATCTGCTGTATTATCTTTGTGCTGTCCGGAGCCGTGATTGCAGGTGCAACCCTCGGTTTTATTGACAACAGCACCGATTTGATTGCTCAGGAGTATAATCTGGACTTTACCTCTGTCGTGTATTACATTGACGAGGAGACCCAGCAGCCCGTAGAATATGACCGGATGTATGCTGAGCAGAACCGCATCTGGGTGGATATTGAAAACACGCCCGACATGCTCCGCAAGGCCTTTGTCGCTATCGAAGACGAGCGTTTCGACAAGCATCACGGTGTTGACTGGAAGCGTACCCTCGGTGCGACCTTATCCTTCATCTTCAAGGGAAACAGTTCCTACGGTGGCTCCACCATCACCCAGCAGCTCATTAAAAATGTCACCGGCGAAAATGAGCGTTCCCCAATTCGAAAAATTCAGGAAATTATCCGCGCCTTGAATCTGGAACAGAAGATGACGAAAGATCAGATTATTGAAATGTACATGAATACCATCTATCTGGGTCAAGGCTGTCACGGCGTCCAAACCGCGTCGAATATTTATTATAGCAAGGATGTCTCCGAACTTTCTCTGGCAGAATGTGCTTCCATCGCAGGTATTACACAGTTCCCCAGCCGTTATGACCCCCTGGTCAACTATGAAGCACATAAAGAAAAACAGGAAGTCGTTTTAGCTAAAATGCTGGAGCTGGAGTTCATCAGCCAGGAAGAATATGACGAAGCCATCAACGAAGAATTAAAGTTGGTCAAAGGCACAGCAAAAACCGCACAGACAAGAATACAGTCATACTATACCGACCAGATTGTCATTGACGTCATGCATGACCTGATGACCCGGAATAAAATGTCTGAAAGCGCTGCCACGAAGGCAATCTTCAAGGGTGGCCTGAAAATTTATGCCAATATTGACCCCAAAGTTCAGTCTGCTATGGAAGCCGTTTTTACGAAAGACGGAAACTTCCCCGGCGGCGGCAGTTCAAAACCACAGTCCGCTATGGTTGTTATGGATCCTTACACCGGACAGGTCAAGGGCATTGTGGGTGGCCGTGGTGAAAAAACCGGAAACCGTACTCTGAACCGTGCTACCCAGTCTCTCCGTCAGCCCGGCTCTTCGATTAAACCGATTGCTGTGTACGCACCCGCCGTTGAGCAGGGAATCATTTCTCCGGCAACCATGGTTGCAGATAGTCCCATCACCATTGGCGACTGGTCTCCCCGAAACTCTGACCATAAGTTCATGGGGCCCATCACCGTCCGTGTTGCCATTGAACGTTCCCGTAACATTCCGGCTGTCCGCGTTCTGGATAAACTGGGTGTCGATAATTCTTATGATTTTATGACAACAAACCTTGGTTTCACCTCTTTGATCAGCTCCGAAAAGCGTGAAGACGGAAAAACCTATTCCGATAAGTACCTGAGTTCATTAGGACTCGGCGGCTTGACTGACGGTGTTTCTGTTCTGGAAATGACCGCAGCCTATGCGCCCTTTGTGAATCAGGGTATATATACAAAGCCAACAACATATACTAAAGTAATGGATTCTACCGGTCGTGTTATTTTAGAGAACAAGCCGGAAACCCACCGCGCTATGCGTGAAACAACAGCATATTCTATGGCTCAGATGCTCTCCGGTGTTGTAACAAGCGGTACCGGTACAGCAGCAAGACTTGCAAACGGCGTGTTTGCCGGCGGTAAAACCGGTACCACAACAGGGGACATTGACCGTTGGTTTGCAGGTTTTACGCCTAATTATGTCGGCGTTGTCTGGTTCGGTTATGATTCTCCCAAGTCCATGAGCGGTCTTGGAAACCCCTGTGTTTCTGTCTGGAAAAAAGTCATGGATTCCATCCATGCAGGCAAAACCATCAACACCCTGACAGAGCCTCAGGACATGGTGGCTCGTGTCATCTGTCAGGAAAGCGGTAAAATTGCAACTCAAAGTTGCTCCAACACCCGAACGGATTACTTCAAATCCGGCACACAGCCCAGCCGTTTCTGTTCTTCCCATCAGGAGGTTCTGCCGGAAGATGAACTGGGCAGCGACATTCAGACAACAGATAAGGGATTGAATGAAATTGCGCCCGGCACCGGTGCAAGTAACCCGCCGGCTGAAGGCGATGTCATTGCCCCGCCCTCCTCATCTCCGGAAGGTACAATTTCACCTGATGCACCTGCTGATACCGGCTCGGAAACACCAAGTTCCGGAACCAATAATGCGCCGGAAGCAGATGACGAATCTCAATATTGGTGGAGCGGCGACGAATAAGCAAAACATTAAGGAGCCGACAATATGCGGCTCCTTTTTTCTATAGAAGAAAGGATGAACTGTAGCATGAAAGATTATAAAACAAAGTATGAACGCTGGTGTAAGGAAGCAGACAGTTTAACAAAAACTGAACTGCTTGCAATCACACCGGATGAAAAGGAAATCGAAGAACGCTTTTATAAAGATTTAGAGTTCGGAACCGCCGGTCTCCGCGGGATTTTAGGTGCCGGCACCAACCGCATGAATGTCTATACTGTACGTCGCGCCACCCAGGGGCTTGCTGATTATATTGCCCAAAAGGGCGACGACGCCAAAGCACGCGGCGTTGCCATTTCCTATGATTGCCGTCACTATTCCGAGGAATTCGCCTGGGAGTCAGCATGTGTTCTGGCTGCCAACGGCATCCGGGTTTTCATCTTTGCTGACATGCAGCCTACACCGGCTCTTTCCTTTGCTGTCCGTTATTTAAAAACCGCATCCGGCATTATGATTACTGCCAGCCATAACCCGGCTAACTACAACGGCTACAAGGTCTACGGCGAAGACGGAGCCCAAATGAATGTGGCCGATTCTAAAACAGTTTTATCTTTCATCGAAAAAACCGATATTTTCACCGGCGTGAAACATATGAGCATCCCGGACGCGAAAGGCAGCGGACTGGTGCAGATTCTGGGTGAAGATGTCCTGACGCCTTACACGGAGGCAGTCAAATCCTGTGTGAATAATCCTGCCGTCATTCAGGAAATGGGAGACGATTTGAAAATTGTATACACACCTTTCCACGGCACCGGATACAAACCCGTTATGCGGGCCCTTGCAGAAGTCGGTTTTTCTCAGGTCTTCCCCGTTCCGGAACAGGCCGTTAAAGATCCGGACTTTTCAACTGTAGCCTCTCCTAATCCAGAGGACCCGGCAGGCTTTACCATGGCACTGAACCTGGCTAAAGAAAAGGATGCTGATATCATCATCGGCACCGACCCCGACTCTGACCGCATCGGCGTACTATGCAAGACAAAGACAGGCTACCAGGTCTTAAACGGGAATCAGACCGGTGTTCTGTTAACGGAATATGTTCTGTCTCAGAAAACAGATTTGAAAAAAGAGGACTACATTGTCAGCACCATTGTTTCCACCAATATGGTGTCAGACATTGCCAAAGCCTACGGTATCAAACTCTATCAGGTTTACACAGGCTTTAAATTCATTGCCGGCATTATTAAAGACCATGAAATACATCCCGACGGTGGCAACTACCTTTTCGGTTTTGAAGAAAGTTTCGGCTACCTCCCCGGTACCTATGCAAGAGATAAGGACGCTGTCAGCGCTTCCCTCTTAGTCTGCGAAGCAGCAGCATACTATAAAAAGCAGGGTAAAACTCTTGCTGATGCCCTGTCGGATATTTGGAGTAAATACGGCTACTATCTGGAAAATACCGAATCTATTTACATGGAAGGCATCGACGGGATGGAACGCATGAATGCCTTACTGGCAAAGGTTGCTGAAAATCCCTTCCGCAACATTGGCGACACAGAGATTGTCGCATTCCGTAACTACAAAGAAGGCTACCGAATGGATTACACCACCGGTCAGAAAGAATCTCTCCCCTATGAGCCGGCAAACGTGCTCTATTTTGAACTGTCCGGCGGTGGCTTCTTTATTCTCCGTCCCTCCGGCACTGAGCCGAAAATCAAGCTGTATTCCTCTGTTGTGGGTACCTCTCCGGAAGATGCGCAGGGAAAATTAACCTCTCTTTCAGAAAACGCAAAGAAGATACTGGCATAGTCACCGGTATAACAAACACCTTCAGGAGGCAACTATGAATTGCTACGACTTTGATAAAACCATCTATAGAAGTGACAGCAGCTGCGATTTCTATCTGTTCTGTCTTTTGCGATATAAAAAAATCTTCCGCCGTCTGCCCCGCCAGGCTGGCGCCTTTATCCGACACTATCTTCTCCATCGTATCACGAAAACGCAGATGAAAGAAATATTCTATGAATACTTCCGTGATATTCCGGATATGGACGCCGCCTTAGAAGCATTCTGGAGAAAGAACCTTCGCAAAATTCAAGCGTTTTACAAAGAAAATCAAAAAACAGATGATGTCATCATTTCCGCCTCACCGGAATTTTTCTTAAAGCCGGCCTGTGAAAAGTTGGGAATTCAACACTTGATTGCCTCTCCTGTTAACGGAGAGACCGGCGCCTACGAAGGCGAAAATTGCCATGGTGAAGAAAAAGTCCGCCGCTTCCGGAGGCAATTTCCTGATGCAGCAGTCGAAGAATTTTATTCCGATTCCTTGTCTGATACCCCTATGGCAAAACTGGCGGACAAAGCCTTTTTGATTAAAGGAAACAAGGTTACAAACTGGACGATATAAAAAAAACGCTGAGAGTTTAACCTCTCAGCGTTTTTTTAGTTCTTCAAACTGTGAATCGGTGCCGGAATCCGTCCTCCACGATGGATAAACGCCTGACTCCCGTTGGGATTCACCGGCATCACCGGCCCTGTTCCCAAAAGTCCGCCGAATTCCACCATATCGCCTACGGTTTTTCCCGGTGCCGGAATCAGGCGAACCGCCGTTGTTTTCTGATTAATCATGCCAATCGCTGCTTCATCGGCAATGATAGCAGAAATGGTTTCCGCCGAAGTATCTCCGGGAACGCAAATCATATCAAGACCTACTGAACAAACGCAGGTCATAGCCTCCAGTTTATCTAAAGAAAGGGCTCCCAACTGCGCTGCTTCAATCATGCCAGCATCTTCGCTGACCGGAATGAACGCACCGGACAGACCGCCCACATATGAACTTGCCATAACGCCGCCCTTTTTAACAGCATCATTCAGAAGCGCGAGGGCTGCCGTTGTGCCGTGGGTGCCGCACTTTTCAAGACCCATTTCTTCCAGAATGTATGCCACGCTATCGCCCACAGCCGGCGTTGGCGCCAAAGATAAATCCACAATTCCAAAGGGAACACCCAAACGACGGGATGCTTCCTGCGCCACCAGCTGACCCATACGGGTAATCTTAAACGCCGTCTTTTTAATGGTCTCTGCCACAACGCCAAAGTCGGCACCTTTCACCTGCTCTAATGCACATTTCACAACGCCGGGACCGGAAACGCCCACATTGATAACTGCATCCGGCTCTCCCACGCCGCAAAAAGCGCCCGCCATAAAGGGATTATCCTCTACTGCATTGCAGAACACAACCAATTTGGCGCATCCAAAGCCGTCACGCTCTTTTGTCCGCTCTGCTGTCTGCTTGATAATGCGACCCATTTCTGCCACGGCATCCATGTTGATACCAGCACGGGTACTGCCCACATTAACACTGGAACAAACCCGTTCTGTTACGGCCAGGGCTTCCGGAATTGAAGCAATCAAAGCTCTGTCACCTGCGGTCATACCCTTATGCACCAATGCAGAATAACCGCCGATAAAGTTTACGCCGGTAGTTGCCGCCGCTCTGTCTAAAGCTTTTGCCAATCTGACATAGTCATCCGGATCCTGACTGGCACCTAAGAGCATCGACGCCGGCGTAACGGAAATACGTTTATTGATAATAGGAATCCCGTACTCAGCTTCAATATCCTCTGCTGTTTTCACCAGTTTTTCCGCCTGACGGGTTATCCGTTCATAAACATTGTCGCAAACCTGCGCCGGCGTACCGCCGGTACAGGATAAAAGAGAAATCCCCATGGTAACAGTTCGAATATCCAGATGTTCCTCGGAGATCATTTTAATAGTTTCCAGAATTTCAAGAGAATTCAGCATACTATCCCTCCCACTTAAATCCTGTGCATGGACTGGAATAAGTCCTCATGCTGAATCCGGATGGAAAGCCCCAGTTTATCGCCCAGTTCCTCAAGGGTTTCTGAAAGAGTCTTAAAACTGGCTCCGGATTTTTCTGTATTCACCAGCATAATCATCGTAAACATATCCTGCATGATTGTCTGGGAAATATCCAAAATATTGACATCATTTTCTGCCAGCACCCGGCTGACTTCTGCAATAATGCCGATTTTATCATGTCCCACAACTGTTATAACCGCACGCATTATAAAAGCCTCCTAAATCGTATTAACTCTATTTTACACCAAACCGGCAAAAAAATCTAGTCCGGAAATGCATAAATTTTGATTTACAGAACTTTGATTTTATGGTATACTGTATATGATATGAAAACATGTCTCGGAAAGGAAGGATTTTCTGTGAATATTTCTGTCAATTTGGGTACATTAATTGATGAGCAAGCCTTGGAACTGATTTTCGGTGCAGAAAATTATACTGAGTTACCGATTACCGTTGCCGAGGTCAACCGTCCCAGCCTGCAACTTGCTGGTTTTTTTGATTATTTTGATCCCAAGCGTATTCAGATTCTGGGCAAGGTTGAATATACATATCTTGAAAACATCTCTTCAAAAGAGCGGCTGCAAAGCTTAGATCGCCTTCTGGAACAAAAAATTCCGGCACTTGTGGTAACCAGCGAACTGCCTATTTTCCCCGAGTTGATGGAATGCGCTAAAAAACATGACGTAACCCTTCTCAGAACGAAGGAATCCACCTCCCGGTTCATGAGTGACTTAATTCTGTCTCTTTCCGTCTGGCTGGCACCGCTGACTACCATGCACGGTGTTTTGGTTGAGGTCTTCGGCGAAGGTATTTTGCTGGTGGGCGAAAGTGGTGTCGGTAAAAGCGAAACCGCTATTGAGTTGGTAAAGCGCGGTCACCGTCTGGTTGCCGATGACGCCGTTGAAATCAAAAAGGTTTCAAGAAAAACCTTAGTCGGCAGTTCCCCTGAAATCATCCGCCACTTCATTGAACTCCGCGGTATTGGCGTTGTGGATGTGAAGCGGATTTTCGGTATCGGTGCCGTTAAGGATACAGAAAACATCAATCTGGTCATTAACTTAGAGCCCTGGCAGGCAGGAAAACACTATGACCGTCTGGGGCTTGATAATTTCACGATGGACATCATGGGCATTCAGGTGCCATCCTTAACCATTCCCGTTAAACCGGGACGTAACCTCGCTGTTATCATTGAAGTTGCTGCCATGAACCACAGACAACGAAAAATGGGATATAATGCCGCTGAAGAATTAAACAGGAGGCTAATGGAAAACCTTGGAGAGTAAGATTAAAACAGAAGTACACACCCATACATTGGTCAGCCACCACGCCTACAGTACCGTTAATGAACTCATGACCGCCTGCAAGGAAAAGGGCATTTCTCTCCTTGCCATAACGGATCATGGTCCAGCCTTAGGCGACGGAGCCCATCCCTGGCATTTCAGCAATTTAAAGTCTTTTCCCCACAAAATCGGTTCTTTTTATTTAATTCGTGGCGCAGAGGCTAACATCGTTGACTTTCAGGGTAATGTGGATCTTGATCAGCGGATTTTAGAGCGGCTTGACTGGGTTATTGCCAGCATTCATCCGCCCGTCATTGACCCGGCCAGCAAAAAAGATCACACAAAGGCTTATTGTAAGATTTTAGAAAACCCATACATTGATGCTTTGGGGCATAGTGGCTTTGAAGCCTATGAATATGATATAGATGCTGTACTGGAAACAGCTAAAAAGTATAATAAAGTTATTGAACTGAATAACCATACATTTAAAGCCCGTCGGAAAAGCGTTGAAAATTGCGCCAAAATCGCCCGTCGTTGCGCCGAACTCGACGTCAAGGTGGTTCTATCCACCGACGCGCACACGATCTATGATATCGGCAATACGGAACTTTGCTGGAATATGGCTATGGAAGCCGGTATCCGTCAGGAGCAAATTGTCAATCTGACACCGGAACGCTTTTTAGATTATCTTTGCAGCCGCAGAGGTTTTGAATTGTCCCGTTTTGAAGATGAACGAACCGGAATTGTATAATCAGGAGGGAACTATGGATACATTAGTCGCAAAACTGAATAGCCTAAGCGATATTACCCTCAGAAAAAACGCACCCATGTGCGAATATACATCCTTTCAAATTGGTGGCCCGGCCGACCTTTTAGTGCAGCCGGAAACCATGGAGTCGCTGACAGCCTGCTGTCGGATTCTGCAAGAAGAAGGCATCCGTCCCGAAGTCATCGGCTCCGGATCAAATCTTTTAGTTTCCGACCGCGGCATACGAGGCGTCGTCCTGAGACTCGCCAAGCCATTTAATAAAGTGGAAATCCGGGGACATGAACTGGTGGCCGAAGCAGGTATTTCTCTGGCACTTCTTGCTGTCAAAGCGCAGAACGCCGGCCTTTCCGGCCTTGAATTTGCCAGCGGTATTCCGGGAACCTTAGGTGGCGCCATTTTCATGAATGCCGGTGCATACGGCGGCGAAATGAAGCAAGTTGTTATGGAAACGGAATTTTTAGACGAAGACGGCAGCATAAAAACCGTCGTTGGCAAAGAACATAAATTCAGTTATCGAAAAAGCGTTTTCACCGGAACAAACTGTGTGATTCTCCGTTCCCGGTTGCAGCTTATACCCGGAGACCCGGAGCGCATTTTTGAAACCATGCGGGATTTAAACGGCAGAAGAAAAGAAAAACAACCTCTGAACTTTCCCAGTGCCGGCAGTTTCTTTAAGCGACCGGAAGGCTATTTTGCCGGAAAACTGGTAGAAGATGCAGGCTTAAAGGGTGTTTCTGTCGGTGGCGCACAAATTTCTGAAAAGCATGCCGGTTTCATGATCAACACCGGCGGCGCAACTGCCAAAGATGTTTGCGACTTAATGGCCTATGTGCAAAAAGTTGTTTTTGAAACATCCGGCGTCACCCTGGAGCCGGAAATCCGGTTTATGGGCGATTTTTCATAACGATAAGAAAAGAGACTGCAGCAAAACGCTACAGTCTCTTTTTTAAAAAAGGAAATTTTTGAATCTCATTTTCACCTCTTGTCGAATTCCATCATATACTGAAGCAGGAGGTGATTTTATGAAAAAAAACGGTTGTAACTGCTTATTTGACTGTGTGGCATTATCTGCCATTGCTGCCATCATTGTAGGCGTCATCGGCGTTGCCCTTACCATTACGGCGACCATCGCCGTAACACCGGCTTTCCTTTGGGTTTCACTGGGTATCGCCGTAGTTTATCTGGCAGTTCTGCTCGTCGCCACAGCCATCACCCGGTCTCCCGGCATCCGCGGTTGTATTTGCCGCACCCTGTCGGTGCTGTTTACGGGAATTTTAGGAACCGCTCTGACGTCCCTCGTGTTACTGGGCGTTTCCTTTGCCGCAACCAGTTTTCTCGGTGCTTTGATAACAGGCGCGTTGCTTGCCTTTCTGGCTCTAACGTTAGCGTCAACAACCTGTTTAATTCGCTGCCTTGCCGGTTGCGGTTGCGACGAAGACTAAACAAAAAGGAGATGTATTTTTTACATCTCCTTTTTTTATCGTATCAGTTTTAGATGACTTCAATACCCAGCATATCGCAAAGGTTCTGCACCTTCTGTCTCTGGTCACCGTAAGCAATAATATAGTGCTGACACATAACCTTCTGAGCAAAATCCTCAACATCATCCAGTTTGATTTCAAGACCGGGAAGCTGAGGTGCCGGCTGTGTCCAGCCTGCTTCCTCCCACTTTCTCGGAGAAACGCCTTCGCCATATACCATATGCATATAATACTGATCGCCGCAGCTGGTCAAACGGCACATTGTAACCATACCGGGTTTTACCTTGGAAACGTTCAGAATTCCTTCAGACAGTTCGCCAAAGGCTGCAGGCATAACCTGCGTACCGCCCTCAACTACTTCAGAGGGAACATAGTCCGGAACGCCGGCAAGGACACGGTCTTCCATGAATTCATAAAATTCCAGATAGAAAGCACACTGACCGGTTAAGTATTTAATCATCAGCTGCGTTACGCTACCTAAAGAGTCATTTTCCGGAACGGTGCAAACCCCTTCACAGTCTGCCAAAAGCATGAAAATCGGTGCCGGCGGGAAACCCAGAAGTTTCTTCATGCCGTCAACATCCTTTAAGGATACGGCTTCATAACCCCGCTCATCAATCAGGCTCTTAATAGCCAGATAGTAGCCGGCAGCCATCTGAAGTCCTTCTGCCTTAGGCTCTTTTAAGAATTTCCATTTGGAAATCGCATTATCAATTACTGCCTGTTTTTCTGCATCCGTTACTTTCAGATACCGCTGATAAATTTCCAGCATTTCAAAAGTCTCAATTTCAAGGCCGGTTACACGCTTTAAAGACGGACCATCGAACATTGTACCGTAAAGGTTCATATCGCGATAACCCATAAAGCCCAGTTTAGCACTGCGAAGTTTTGTTGCGGCTTCTGCTGCAACGGCAAAATCAGCAACCTTTTTGGAGTTGGTTTTCTTGCCGATGATGTCATAAATATAAGTAAAGTTATAACCCAGGTCAAAGAGAGTTTTCCGGAGAGCAGATGTTCCTGCCTGATCAGCCGTTGTAACCAGACGGTCACCTTCCATCCAGCCACAAAGACCCCATAATACCATGGGCTTATGACGGAATGGTTCTGTAACCTTAACAACTGCATGAGTGGGAATCCAACCGGCAATGCAAAGTACCAATGCATCAAATTCCTGACCTTTTAATGCAGCAAGGGCCTTCTGCACGTCTTTTTCTTCATAATCATCTACAACCGGATAAACAGAAATTAAATCCAGCCCTTCTTCTTTCAGCGCCTGTTCTGCTGCAGCACACTTACTTTCCAGAATTTCAATAGGCGTGTTAACCTCGCCAAAACCAATAAATGCAACTTTAGACATTTTATATCCTCCTTTATTTCGTAAACATACGATTGATGTTCTGTAATGTTTCACGAACCAGTTGTTCGCCACCAACATGACCTACATTGCCGCTGGATAAAAATGCACTGTAATGTCCGCCCTGTTCTGCCTTTTCTGTCGGCAGGTAACCCTCGCAATGACAAGCAAGCTGGATTAAGAACGTCTGCTCCGCCAGACTCCGGGCTTTCATCTGGTTCCCGTAATCCAGGAACAGTTCAAAGGGGTTGCTGGCAAAAACAATCTGCCCCAAACGAATGATATGAACCTCTGTGTCTACTGTCTCTAAGACCTCTTGCAGTTCCATTCTGCGCAAGATACCCAGATGTACCTGCAGATGCGCTGCATCGTTAAAGTCAACATCTCCGGGCTTGTTCTCCAGATATTCGCGAATCGCCCTTTTCGCCGACAGTTCTTCCGCAAGCGTTGCACGGCGCAGAGGAAGATTGAATATATGCACCTGATGTTCAAAGGGAACATCTGTCCATGTTTCATCCAGACCTTCATCGTAAACATCAATGATTTCATTGGCAATTCGCTTCCCGACTTTTTTCATGCCGGCGATATCAAACATAGATGGGTCTGCCTTACGCTTCGGCGGGTTCTCACGCTTTAAGTTGGGGTCATTAACATCACTTTCCGGATCAACCCAGCGAATCATATCAACCGGACACTGGTCTCCGGCTGCAGAGCACTGCGGCAAGAGGAAAACATCCTCGCCAAAATGCTGACGGAGACGCACCTTAACTTCGCCCCAGAAATCAGGGGAAACAAAGAGTCTGTGCTGAACGCACTGTGCCGGACACGCCAGATTCGCTACAACACCGGTTAACTTCTGATTTTCATCAAAAACATACAGAAGTTCAATACCGGAATCGTTACCGCCCTCTAAATGGGTAAAGACAGCGCGGTTTGCATCGCCCCACATCTGTGCAGAACCGTCACTATAACAAACGCGGCGGCACATACCAACTGCCGCTCTGCCGAAAGCATTGGAAAAAGAGCCTGCCTTACGACGATTCCATGCATCCAACACTGCTTTTGCAATTTTAGAAGAGATTTCTTTCAGCAAGGTGTCATCATCCATAATGGCATCATTTCCGCTGACATCCGCACTCTCGATATATTTTTTGTCTGCCGGCAATTCTGCTTCAATCAGCGCACGGAAACTTTTGCAACCACCATAGCCGCTGGTTCTGTTAATGCCAATACCGGCATACCCCGGCGCAGTATGAGGATGGGTTGCTGAAACAACAACCTTCATAGGATCAAGCCCCATTGTATTATCCTGCAAAAGTTCCCGGACCGTATCCATCAAAAAGGCTGAAACGCCGACTAAATCTACACTACAAAGAACCATCTGTTCGCCATCAGCTTCAACAGCAAGAGCCGTCGCGCCAACAGGCTTTTCAATATATTCAGAAATACGTTCCGCAAACTGCCCGTGCAAGGATACAGGTTTTGTCAGAACGAATTCTTCCTCTGCCCAACCAAATTTTAACTGACCCATTTCCTTTCTCCCTTATCCGTTTAATTTATCATCCAAATCACAATATGCGGCATACGTTCCGGAATAGTCTACCCCGTTAGGAACATAAGACTTCTTCGTCTCAACCAATTTAACAGCCGCTTCTTTAACGTCAGCATAAACACCGGCACCGACACCTGCTAAAATCGCAGAACCCAGGCAAGCAGTTTCAGACTGATTCAGAGTCACCAGGTTAATACCGGTCATATCCGCTTTAATCTGGCACCATAAAGGACTCTTGGCTCCGCCGCCCATCAGACGGATTTCATCAACAGGCATATTCAGATAGTCCAGATTACTCTTCAGCATGCAGGCAACTGCCTCTAAAATACTGCGGACAAAGTGACCGCGGGTATGCTGCAGGGTCAGACCATAAAAAGCGCCTTTTGCATCCGGGTTATATTTGGGCATCGTAGAGCCGCAAAGATGGGGCAACATGGTCAGTCCGTCACATCCCGGCGGAACGCTGGCAGCCAGATCATCCAGCTGCATAAAGTCAAACTCTTCACAGAGAATATTTTTAAACCACTTCAGGCTCATACCTGCCGTCGTGGTCCACAGAATTCTGGCATAGCCGCCGTCATAGTTATAATGACAGGGAATAATGCTCTTGGGGTCAAAAGCGGGGAACTCAGAAAGAGGTGCAAATAAAACCATGGTCGTTCCGGTCATTTCGCTGATAATACCCGGGCGGACAACACCGGCACCAATCGCACCTGCCACCTGGTCCATGGCACTGGTAACTACCTGAATGCCCTGATATTCTCCAACGGGCACACCGCTTTCTTTCAGTTCCGGCAACATGTCCGGTGTCACGCCAATATAGTCCAGCATTTCCTGCCACCACTCACCTGCACGGACATCAAAATACAGACTGGAAGACTGCAGCGTCTTTTCTGTTACAAACTGACCGGTCAGTTTATATAACAAATAATCCTCTAACAGGAAAATCTTCTTTGTCTTAGCCCAGACTTCCGGCTCGTTCTCTTTCATCCAAAGTAACTTACTGGCAGGCCAGGTTGCTGTGATTTCCGGCTGACCGGTAATTTCATAAACCTTCTTAACGCCAAAGGCTTTCTCAATGGCTTTCGCCTGCTCTTCAGCACGGTTATCAAGCCACACGATTGCATTGTATACCGGTTCACCGGCATCATCTGTCATAATCAGGGTTTCACACTGGGTATCAATACTCATCGCACCTACAGCGTGCTCCTTGGTCACTTCACTGACTGCCTGCAAAAACAAACGCCAATAAGCCTCTGCTTCAAATTCAACGCGGCTTCCTTCCTGCTGCAGGATATAGTCTACCGTCGTTTGGGAAAGCATCTTTCCTGCTTCGTTAAAAACAGCCGCTTTAATCGAGGTTGTTCCAACGTCAACACCTAATAAATTCATGGTTTTATATCTCCTTCCTTTATGGTTCAATCTGTTTATTTTTATCTGCTTAAATATACAAAAATCCTATTTTAATTTTAGAACTTTTAAGGAGGGATGTCAAGGGAAATTCTTTCGAAAATTTTTCGAGATTTTCTCTCTTGACGGTTTCGGCGTTTCCCGATATAATGATATCGGGTAGGTGATTAAAATGATAACGCTCTCTAAAATAGCAAAGCTGGCAAACGTCTCCGTTTCAACGGCATCAAAAGCCTTCTCCGGGAGTGCAGAAGTCAGCGAAGCCACAAGA
The DNA here is from genome assembly GCA_045132895.1 of Clostridia bacterium. Lineage (GTDB taxonomy): Bacteria > Bacillota > Clostridia > UBA1381 > UBA9506 > UMGS755. The sequence continues at coordinate 9,756 of JBGUTC010000089.1, read as the reverse complement.
GAAAGAATTTTCGAAATTGCCAAAGAGTATAACTGCTTTAAAAAGTTTTATAACGCAAAATATTCTAAATATGTCATTTCTATTCTCTGCCCGGAATTTACCAGCGCTTACTATAACCGTTATCTATCCTTGATTCAGAAATATCTGGAAAAAGAAAACTGTGAAATTTGCGTTGCTTCCACAGGGTTTTCCGTGGAAACAGAAAAAAAACTGGTCGAATACTATAATCAATACGCCCGGGTGGATGGCATTATCATCATCGGTTCACGTTTTAATCCGGAAACATCGCAGGAATACCCTACCGAAATTCCCATCGTTCATATGGATCCGGCTTTTGAACATGAAGGCTGTGTTTCTGTCTCCGATAATCTTCCGGTCGCCCTGCATTCCGGCATGGAGTATCTGGTAAAGAAGCATATCACCAATATCGGCTATATCGGCGAACGCTACACCTCAAAGAAAAATGAGTATTTCCGTCAGTACATGGCAGAGCTTGAATTAACCACCAGTGAAAAGCACATTGTCATTTCCAATGAGCGGTTTGAAGCCGGCGGCTATGCTGCCATGGAGCAGATTTTCCAAAGTAACACCCTGCCGCGAGCCATTCTCTGTGCCTATGACGATATGGCAATCGGTGCCATCCGGTGTATTCTGGATCACGGTCTTTCCGTTCCGGAGGATATCGCCATTCTGGGAATTAACGACATCCCCGAGGCGCCCTACTTGAATCCGCCTCTTGCATCCATTTCTTCTGACACGGACGAAATGTGCCACGTAGTTGCAACCAGCATAATCCGTCAGATTAATGGCGAAGAAGTGCCCCGGAATATCATTTTTCCTTCCGAGTTTATACTCAGAAAATCTTTTGAGATATAAAAAAACCTACCGTGCCTTTAAAAACACGGTAGGTTTTTTATATCTTTTTTTCTGTACCCTCAGACGAATACAAGATCATGCATTGACTGCATGCCGATTTTAGTGCATTTCGTCCCAAGCTTTGCGCAGGTTGTAAATCATTTCTTCAACCATTGCATAAGGATCAGCAGCCTTAATAATACCGCTGGTAGAACCGGTTGCTTCTGCACCCAGCTTAATGGTGTTATAAACATCCTGACCATTGGAGATACCGGCAGCAGACAGAACCATAATTTCCGGATTAATTTCGCGAACGCTTTCAATGCTGCTTAAAACATAGCTGCTGTCGCTGGTTGTACCGGTTCCGATTAAGTCGGTAGGCTCAGCCACAATCAGGTTCGGAGCCATTTTTGCAATCTGCTTGATTTCTTCAACTGTGTTAGCGCAAACGATGGTAGAAAGACCCACTTCATCAGCACGCTGAATAGTCTTCTCAATTTCTTCCATAGTCAGGGGCTTTTCAGCATGGTTCAGCATAACACCAACTGCACCGGCAGCTTTAACAGCTTCCGGCAGAACGCTACCTAAGCCACGGCCTACCGGCAGGTAGTCCATATGCTGCGCGAAAACGGAGATGCGCTCTGTGTTCTGCGCCAGCAAAGGAATATCGGTATACTGGGGCGTTACGATGATATCTACATCATATTTCATAGCCGTTTTATCGATGACCTTTGCTAAAGCCAGCATTTCTTCACCGTATAAGTACGCTTTGGGGCCGATTTCAAAAAACGGCGCTTTAATCTGATAACCTTTATACATGTTGACACCTCATTTATCTTTCATTTTATTTTCTTTTAGGTTTCGCTTCTCTTTCACTTTCTATTATACCTGCATCAGAATCGTTTGTCAACAAATATTGCAGACAAATTTCCGTCCACTCTCCGTTTATCGGGCTAAATCAAGGGCAATCAAAGTCGCCTCACACAAATCCTCCGCTGTGCCGCAAAGGGAAATCTGATAATCTTCTGCCGGATAACTTTTAAAACGGTAAACTTCCCCGCCACAAGCAAGCGGATCGGCTCCTTCCGGCGTCAATTCAAGAGATATGTCTCCGAATCCGGGTGTCATCCCTCTCCCCGTCGCCTTGACGAAACTTTCCTTCAGAGTCCATAACCGGAAAAACAGCGACGTTTGTCCCGCATCGCTTTTTTCTTGTTTCATACGTTCCGTTTCCGACGGCGAAAAGAACCGCCCGGCCACATTCCGATTCCGCGCCCGGATTTTCTCAATATCACAGCCCACTTTTCTGCCGGAAACAGCACAAATCACCCGCTCTCCCGAGTGAGACAGATTAAAGAAAATCTCCGGATGGCTTTGTAAAAAGGGTTTCCCGTTCTCTCCGTATGATAATGCAAACGAGGATACGTTCAATTCAGAAAGCACCCGTTTCAGTAAGCACGCCGCGCCTAAAGAGCGCTGTTTATCCTCCGGGAAGAGTAAACGGTCAATCTTTTCCTGACGCTCAGCAGAAACTGCCCGATAAAGTGTTTCAAATACATGCGGCTCTTTCAGGCAGGAAATATCTGCTATATATACACTTGTCTTGACCATAGGCAGCCTCCAAACACAACGCTTTATCCCAATAAAACATCTGTTGCCAGCATAATACAAAATCCCACCAACAACGCATAGGTCGCCCCGCGCTGACTGCCATGAGCATGGGTCTCCGGAATCATCTCATCACTGATAACATACAGCATCGTGCCTCCGGCAAAAGCCAAAGCAAAAGGCAGAACTGCAGAAGCCAGATTGACGGCAAAAAAACCAACCAATGTACCAATAACCTCCACAAGACCCGTCAGCATACCGCATACAAAGGTTTTCCCCGGAGAAACTCCTGCCGCCAGCATGGGTGCAATGATGACCATGCCCTCCGGAATATTCTGCAGGGCGATACCGCCGGCAATGAGCAAGGCCTGAGATGTATCTCCGGAGCCAAAACCGACACCGGCTGCAATGCCCTCCGGCAGATTATGGATCGCAATCGCCGTAACAAACAAAAGAACCTTGCTCAGATTTGCGTTGTTATGGTCTTCTAAGTCTGCTCCCACAATTTTATGTAAATGGGGCACCAACTTATCAATAAGATTCAGACAAACCGCACCGGCAAAAATGCCCGCAACCGTTATCAGAAGGCCAAACTGTCCGCCATATTCCAAAGACGGCATAATCAGTCCCAGCACCGCCGCAGACAGCATAACCCCCGCCGCAAAGGACAAAACGATATCAGAAAACCGATGGGACATATCTTTTCCCAAAAAACCAATCAGGGCGCCAATCACCGTGGCACCGCCAACACCTAAAGCCGTTAAAAGAACTAATGTCATATCCTTTCCTCCTTAAAAGGAAAAATTCCCGCACTTAGAAAAAGTCTAAGGCGGGAACCCTTATTATTCTTCAGAGAACATGTCTTTGCCCACGCCACACAGAGGGCATTCAAAATCGTCAGGCAGATCTTCAAACTTTGTGCCGGGTTCAATCCCCATATCGGGAGCGCCCAGTTCTTCATCATAAACCCAACCGCAAGCGTCGCATACATACTTTTTCATTGTGATTACCTCCAAATTTTATTTATTGTATTTTTTCAAAATCAACGGCACCGTGCTTACAAAGAGGACAAATATAATCATCCGGTAAGTTATCCCCTTCATAAACATAACCGCATATTTTGCACACATAACCTTTTTTGCCGTCTGTTTCCGGCTTCGGCTTAACATTGTTATGATAATAGGTATAGGTCATGGATTCCGCCTGGGTAATGACTCTTGACTCCGTAATGGAGCAAACAAACATGCCATGAGAATCCAGATCAATATATTGCTCAACTTTTAAAGACATAAAGGAGTTAATATGACGGGACAGGAAGACCAGACCGTTATCTGAACGAAGGACTTCACGCCCTGCAAACTTATCCACATTGCGTCCGCTCTGGAAGCCGAACCGTTCAAAAATAGAGAACGGCGCGTCTACAGACAGACAATTCAGGTTCATTTTTCCCGTTTGCTTGATAACGTGATGGGAATAATTGTCTTTATTGATCGTAACCGCAATCCGGTTGGGAACGCTTGTCACCTGGGATACCGTATTAACAATCAGACCGTTATCCTTTTTGCCGTCGTTTGACGTAATAACATATAAACCATACCCAATGTTAAACAGAGCAGACAAATCATTTTTATTAGCCGTAGAATCCTGTTTCGCCAGATAGTCCCGGCAGAGTTCTTCTGCCATTGCTTCCAGTTTTGCCGTGCTGTCGCTATTTAAGGCAGACAGAATGGTAACTTCGTTTTCAGCATAGGTCAGGTTCTTGCTCTTTTCAAGCATGCCCTTCATGACCTTGGTCGCAACAGGACCCCAGCTGCCGTTTTCCATAAAGGCAACGGTTCTGTTCTGGAAGTTCCGTTCTGTCAGGTGGGTAATAAACTCACGCATAAAGGGGAAAATTTCCGCGTTATAGGTAGTGGTTGCCAGAACCAATTTGCTGTAACGGAACGCATCCTCAACGGCTTCTGCCATATCGCAACGAGCAAGGTCATTGACAACAACCTTAGGACAACCGTTGGCTTTCAGTTTTTCTTCCAGCAAAAGAACGGCTTTCCTGGTATTTCCATAAACAGAAGAATAGGCAATAACAATACCCTCTTCTTCCGGCTGATAACTGGACCAGGTGTTATACAAATTCAGATAATAACCCAGATTTTCTTTTAAGACAGGACCGTGCAACGGGCAGATGGTCTCAATCTCCAGACCCTGCGCTTTTTTCAGGAGGGACTGCACCTGTGCACCGTATTTACCGACGATGCCGATATAATACCGCCGTGCTTCACAGGCCCAGGGCTCCTCAACGTCCAATGCGCCGAATTTACCGAAACCGTCAGCAGAAAACAGCACCTTATCCGTACTGTCGTAGGTTACAATAACTTCCGGCCAGTGAACCATAGGCGCGGTTACAAAGGTCAACTGATGCGCACCTAATGACAAGGTATCGCCCTCACCCACCACCAAACGGTTATCAGAAAAATCGGTTCCAAAGAAATTCTGCATCATAGCAAACGCCTTGGCAGAAGAAACAATTTTAGCCATCGGATAGGTTTTGATAAAGTTTACGATGTTTGCCGAATGGTCCGGCTCCATGTGCTGAATAATCAGGTAATCCGGTTTCCGGCTTCCCAAAGCGTTCTGGATATTATCCAGCCATTCATGAGTAAACGCCGCATCTACCGTATCCATAATCGCGATTTTTTCATCCATAATCGCGTAGGAATTATAGGAAATTCCGTTGGGTACAATATACTGTCCCTCAAATAAATCAATCTTATGATCATTGACACCGATGTACCGAATGTCTTTCGTAATTGTCATCATCGTCACCTCAATTTTAGTCTTTATCATGAGTATACCATATTTTTCCCAAAATTGCACGAAAAATTAAAAATTTTTTTATTTTATGATAACCGGGGCAATCCGCAAATCGCGGCATGCAATTCGCCGGTTGAGCCTGCCTTTTTAATTGCTTTGGCAACTTTTGTTTCCTCCGGAAAATTCTGCATCATATATGCCCAAACCTCTTTTAATTTCTGCAACGTAAAGGTTTCAGACTCCAACACCCGAAGATATTCCTCCGTTAACCGGTCTGAAAAAGCAATCAGTTCCTCCGTCCGAAGTTTTTCTCCGCTCTTGATTTCCCGGAATAGCGCCGGATTTTTCACGGCACCCCGTCCCAGCATCACGCCGGCAAGGTCAGGGAAATCCTTTTCAATGCCGGAAAATTCCTCGACTGACGTAATATCCCCGTTATAACAAAGGGGATTCTTTGAATCCCGGTACACCTCTCTGAATACCTGCATATCCGGGCTTCCTTTATAAAAATCCTCCCTTGCCCTGGGATGGACGATCAGAAGAGACAAGGGATATTGGTTATAAATTTCCAATAGTTTTTTCATCTCTGCACCCGAGGCATAACCAATCCGGGTTTTAACGGAAACCTTCATACCGTCTGTTGGGAAAATGCCGTCTAAAAAACGATCCAGTTCCTCCGGATCGCGGAGGCATCCTGCCCCCCGGCCTTTCCGCGCCACCCGTTCAAAAGGGCAGCCCAGATTAATGTTAATTTCATCATAGCCAACGCTCCGGATTTTCCGGCAGAATTTTAAAAAGGAATCCGAACGGTTGGTCAACACCTGAACCTTAAGATTCGTATCCGGATTATGCTCCGGAACAACATCCCGAAGACCTTTCCGGGTAATTTTTTCGTTGTCGCTGGGCGTAATAAACGGCGCATAGTAAGCATCGCAACCGGAAAAAATCTCCCGATGCACGTTGCGGTAGGTATAGGTCGTAATGCCTTCTAAAGGTGCAAACAATACATCCATTCTCAGAACCTTTCCTTTCTGCTGCTAGTTAAATCAAATGGGTCTTCCGGTATTCCCTGGGAGACATATAATATTTTTTCCGGAAGCACTTTGAAAAATAAAACTGGTCTGAAAAGCCAAACTTTTCGCTGATTTCCTGAACAGATTGGCGACTCCGGGACAAAAGCTGCCCTGCCTCAAACAAAATTCTGTCCAGAACATAATCGTGAACCGACATGGACAGTTCTTTTTTGAAATGTTTGGAAAGGGTGCTTTTGGAAACATAGGTATACTCCAGAATTTCCTCCATGGAAAGTTTGGCAGAAAGATGGCGGTTGATGTAGCGGATAGCCCGGGTGACACAAGGAGAAAATTCCCGACGCTCAATGGTAACCCCACCGGTCTCTAAAAGTGCAATCACCAATTGCTCTGCCATCTGATGAGCCTTTAATCCACCCAGAACACCCGTACCGCTAAGACAGGTTTCCAGTTTTTCTAACGCCTGCTCCTCTGCCGGAATCTGAATAGGGCCGGGGCATTGGCGCAGTAAATCCAGCCCCTCAAAACTGCAGAGTTTAAAATGAAAATAAACATGCTCCATTCTGCTATGGCACTGATAGGTAAAGGAGCTTCCCGCCGGAAGCAGGTACCAACTGCCCGCCTTTAAAACCAGCGTTTCTCCTGAATCCATCCGCACAAGCGCCTCGCCACTGACAATATAGTATAAGCGCGAATAAGCAGAATCAATAACCGCACCGTTCCACTGTTCTCCTACGGTTGCCCGGTTAAAATAAAGTAAAATCAACCGAATCCGGTTGGCTAACTCACAAAGTTCTTTTTTTGACTGGCTCATATACAAAACTCCATATTTTATACCCGTTCTTCTCTTGATTTCCCGGGCTTTTCCTTCTCTGTCAGAACTGGATTTACATATATCTTACCACGAATCAAAGGAAATGACAAGTCTGTTTTGAGAAAGAACAAAAGAATGAAATATCTGCAAACGGCCGCATAGAAAGTGTAAAAATAACCTTTAAAAAACAAAAATAACCTTGCAAAACCGCTCCCGGAGTGATATACTTTGTGTGTTATACTATCGAAGGGAAGATTAAAATGATTGAAACTTTTATGGCGTCACTATCCCCCATGCTGATTCTATTTATCTGCGTTTTAGTTGGGTATTTACTGAGAAAATTTTCTGTTGTACCACAAAATACTGATACCGTTATCTCTCGCCTTGAGACATTTGCTATTGTTCCGGCGCTAACCTTTAGTTCTTTTTCTACCTATTGTACCATGGATTCACTGAGAGAAAACTGGTCGCTGTTTCTCTATGGCGGTATCGCTATTGCATTTTCTGTAGGACTGGCCTATCTTTTGGTTCACTTTTTCCCGATTAAGAATGACTATACGAAATGTTGCTATAAATACGCGCTGACTTTCAGTAACTTTGGCTATATCGGTAATGCTGTTGTCCCCATGCTTCTGGGCGGTGATGAACATTTGTATATGTACCTGTTATTTACGATATGTCCATCCTTTGTTGTATATCTTTGGGGATTTCCCATCTTAACACCGAAAGAATCCCGTCCGAAAAATCCCATTATGCAGATTTTTACTGTACCCATGATTGCTATTTTCGTAGGTGTCCTTTTCGGTCTGACCGGTCTTGGTCAGAAATTACCGGGCTTTATGGTCGGCGCGATTGACTCGCTGAAGGCATGTATGGGACCTCTGGCCATGGTTCTGACCGGTTTTGTTATTGGCGGTTACAATCTGAAAGAACTGGTAAGCGATCCAAAGGTTTATGCGGTTTCTCTGCTCCGTCTGACTCTGCTGCCGTCGCTGATTGTAGCATTCTTATATATCTGCGGCGCAAGTACCTATGTGATAACGCTGGCGTTCTTCGCTTTCGGAACACCGCTGGGGCTTAACACGGTCGTCTTCCCTGCAGCGTTCGGCGGCGAGACAAAAACCGGAGCTTCCATGGCCATGATCAGCATGGTGCTAGGCGTTTTCACCTTGCCGGTTATGTTCGCTCTGTTGCAAGCCGTTCTTGCAATTTTGTAAAACTATAGACTTTTTCGTATTTTTTTGATATAATATCCCTGATAGGAGGCTTAACCATGATTTTAAAAGATGTAGATTTTAATAATTATTTTAAAAATTATCCGTCTGAAGACGGTTATTTTGGCAAATACGGCGGCTGTTATGTATCGGAAGAACTGAAGGTCGCTATGAGTGAAATTAACGAAGCATATTTCAATATTTGTAAATCCAGAAAGTTCATCAATGAACTTCGCAGAATCCGAAAAGAATTTCAGGGAAGACCCACACCCATTACCCATTTAGAGCGTCTGTCTGACCAGTTGGGTAATGTACAGATTTATGCCAAGCGTGAAGATTTAAACCACACCGGTGCGCATAAACTGAATCACTGCATGGGCGAAGCCCTTCTGGCAAAATACATGGGCAAGAAAAAGGTGATCGCCGAAACCGGCGCCGGTCAGCACGGTGTTGCCCTGGCAACGGCTGCTGCCTACTTTGGTCTTGAATGTGACATTTATATGGGTTCTGTTGATATCAAAAAGCAGGCACCCAACGTTGCCAGAATGAAAATTCTGGGCGCTAATGTCGTCGAGGTAACCCATGGTCTTGCCACCTTAAAAGAAGCCGTTGACGCTGCTTTTGAAGCATACGCAAAAGAATATAAAGATGCCATTTACTGCATTGGTTCCGTCCTGGGACCTCATCCTTTCCCCATGATGGTCCGTGATTTCCAGAGTGTTGTGGGTATTGAAGCAAGGGAACAATTTCTGGACATGACCGGTGAACTGCCGGATGCAATTGTTGCCTGCGTCGGTGGCGGTTCCAACGCTGCCGGATTCTTTGCCGGATTCTTAAATGATCCGGTGGATATTTTCGGCGTTGAACCTTTGGGTCGGGGTGAAAAACTGGGTGACCATGCTGCCAGCTTGAAATTCGGTACTGAAGGTATTATGCACGGTTTTAACAGCATTATGTTAAAAGATGAAAACGGCGAGCCCGCACCGGTATATTCTGTTGCCAGCGGTCTTGACTACCCCTCTTCCGGTCCGGAACACGCATTCCTGCAGGAAATCGGCAGAGTTAAGTATGACGTAGTAAACGATGAAGAAACCATTGATGCATTCTTCCGTCTTTCCAGAACAGAGGGTATCATTCCCGCTATTGAAAGCGCGCATGCTGTTGCCTTTGCCATCCGCATGGCAGAACAAATGAAGCATGGCTCCGTTTTGGTGAATCTGTCCGGTCGTGGCGACAAGGATATGGATTATATCATTGAAAAATACGGCATCCGATAAGTTACCGCCCATAGTACACCAGATAATTTGTTGATGAGATTAAAATAAAGCGGCTGCAGCAAAACGCTGCAGCCGCTTTTGTTGATTAAAATCTGAAATCTCTTCTGTTTGAGTTCTGAATGTCGCAAATATTCTGCTTAGCAATC
>JBGUTC010000088.1:0-16996 GCA_045132895.1 Clostridia bacterium | reverse complement strand
TTATAACGTTCTTCGTCAGAAATTAAACCACGTTTGAATTTCTTCGTGATCTTTTCGACTGCTTCTTCAGCTTCTGCCAGGTACTGCTTTTTAGCTTCCGGAACCTTCATGTCGCTGACACTAACGGTTACGGCGCCCTGAGTAGAGAACTTATAGCCTAAGGACTTGATTCTGTCAAGAACTTCAGCTGTTTCGGTCAGGCCGTGAACACGGATACATTTATCAACAATCTTACCCAATTCTTTCTTGGTTGTTAAGAAGTCAACTTCAAGTTTTAAGAGATTTTCAGGGTTTGTTCTGTCAACAAAACCCAGATCCTGAGGAACGGCTTCGTTGAAGATTAAACGACCGACAGTTGTTTCGATGATGCCTTCGCGGAGTACACCATCAATTTCCTTCTGCATACGAACCTTAATCGGCGCGTGGATACCAACAATGCCGTTAGCATAAGCCAGAATTGCTTCGTTGGGGCTGAAGAAAGCTTTGCCGCTACCGGGTTCTTCGTCGTTGTCAATGGTCAGGTAGTAAGCACCTAAGACCATATCCTGAGTCGGAACGGTAACAGGACGACCATCCTGAGGCTTTAACAGGTTGTTAGCAGAGAGCATCAGGAAACGTGCTTCAGCCTGAGCTTCCGGAGACAGAGGAACGTGAACAGCCATCTGGTCACCGTCGAAGTCGGCGTTGTACGCGGTACATACTAAGGGATGCAACTTCAGGGCACGGCCTTCAACCAATACGGGCTCGAACGCCTGAATACCTAATCTGTGCAGAGTTGGTGCACGGTTTAACAGAACGGGGTGTTCTTTGATAACTTCCTCTAAGACATCCCAGACTTCCGGCTTAACGCGTTCAACCATGCGTTTTGCACTCTTGATATTATGAGCCAGGCCATCATTGACCAGCTTTTTCATAACGAAAGGCTTAAACAGCTCAATAGCCATTTCTTTCGGCAGACCGCACTGATAAATCTTCAGTTCGGGACCGACAACGATAACAGAACGGCCGGAGTAGTCAACACGCTTACCTAAGAGGTTCTGACGGAAACGACCCTGCTTACCTTTTAACAGGTCAGACAGAGATTTAAGCGGACGGTTACCGGGACCGGTAACGGGACGACCGCGTCTGCCGTTGTCAATCAGAGCGTCAACTGCTTCCTGCAGCATTCTCTTTTCGTTACGGACAATGATTTCCGGTGCGCCAAGGTCTAAGAGTCTCTTTAAGCGGTTGTTACGGTTAATAACACGACGGTATAAGTCGTTTAAGTCAGAGGTTGCAAAACGTCCGCCATCAAGCTGCACCATGGGGCGCAGATCGGGAGGAATGACAGGGATAACATCCATAATCATCCATTCGGGCTTGTTGCCGGATAAACGGAAGGATTCAACAACTTCCAAACGCTTTAAGAGGCGGACTTTTTTCTGACCGGAAGCACCCTCTAAGTCCAGTTTCAACTCTTTAGACATTTCTTCCAGGTCAATTTCCTGCAGCAATTCTTTAATTGCTTCTGCACCCATAGCAGCGCGGAATCTGTCGCCATATTTTTCAGAAAAATCACGGAATTCTTTTTCTGATAAAATCTGTTTTTTCTGCAGCTCGGTTCTTGTACCGGGATCGATAACAACATAGGCTGCGAAGTAAAGAACTTTTTCCAGCATTCTGGGGGTCATGTCAAGCAGAAGACCCATGCGGGTAGGGATGCCCTTGAAGTACCAGATGTGAGATACGGGGGCAGCCAGTTCAATGTGACCCATACGTTCACGACGAACGCGGGAGCGGGTTACTTCAACGCCGCAACGGTCACAGATAATACCCTTATGCCGGATTCTCTTATATTTACCGCAGTGACATTCCCAGTCCTTCTGCGGACCAAAAATCCGTTCGCAGAACAAACCGTCCGGCTCGGATTTTAAGGTTCTGTAGTTGATGGTTTCCGGTTTTTTCACTTCGCCGTGGGACCATTCCCGAATCATTTCCGGGGATGCCAGGCCAATTTTAATCGCTTCAAATGAATTTTCAGACAACCGTTTCATCTCCATTCCGAATTTATTCGCCGCATCATTCAGCGGCCCGTTCGTTAAAAGCTATGCTCTTACAGCAGATCAAGATCATCAATGAAGTCGCTCTTGTTGCCGAGAACATCCTCGAATTCATCGTCTAAATCGTCGCCTAAGACATCATCCAAGACAGAGTCTAAATCGTCTTCAGCTTCGTCTAAATCGCCCAGACCTTCGTCAGAAGCATCCTCGAAGTCATCGTCGCCGTTCATGTCCAGATCAATGAAAGCAACGTCATCTTTAATGGTAAGACCCATTGAAGATTCTTCTTCCTCTTCGGAGGAATCCTTCAGATGAATTTCGTTCATGTTTTCATCCAGGGCTCTGATGTCAAGACACAGTGACTGCAATTCCTTAATCAATACCTTGAAGGACTCAGGAATACCCGGCTTGGGAACGCTGTCACCCTTAACAATGGATTCATAGGTTTTGACACGACCGACAATATCATCGGACTTGACGGTCAGGATTTCCTGAAGCGTATAAGCGGCACCGTATGCTTCCAGTGCCCAAACTTCCATTTCACCGAAACGCTGTCCGCCGAACTGAGCTTTACCACCCAGAGGCTGCTGTGTTACCAGTGAGTAAGGTCCGGTTGAACGGGCATGAATCTTATCGTCAACCAAGTGAGCCAGTTTCAAGATATACATGATACCAACCGTAACGCGATTGTCAAAGGGCTCGCCGGTTCGACCATCATAAAGGATCGTTTTACCGTCGCGGTCCAGACCAGCCTGTTCCAAGGTATCCATAATATCAAACTCGTTTGCGCCGTCGAATACCGGAGTAGCAATCTTCCAGCCAAGTTCTCTGGCAGCACGGCCTAAGTGAACCTCGAGGACCTGACCGATGTTCATACGGGAAGGTACGCCCAAGGGGTTCAGTACGATTTCAAGAGGTGTACCATCCGGCAGGAAGGGCATATCCTCTTCCGGCAGGATACGGGAAATGACACCCTTGTTACCGTGGCGACCAGCCATTTTGTCACCGACGGAAATCTTACGTTTCTGTGCGATGTAGCAACGTACCAGCTGGTTAACACCCGGCGGCAGTTCATCACCTTTTTCGCGGTCGAAGACGATAACGTCAACGATGATACCGGCTTCACCGTGGGGTACACGGAGAGAGGTGTCACGAACTTCGCGGGCTTTTTCACCGAAGATAGCCCGCAGGAGGCGTTCTTCAGCCGTCAGTTCGGTTTCACCCTTCGGTGTTACCTTACCGACCAAAATATCACCGGAGCGAACTTCAGCACCGATACGGACGATACCACGTTCGTCCAGATCTTTCAGTGCATCCTCGCCCACGTTGGGAATATCACGGGTAATTTCCTCTGCACCCAGTTTGGTGTCACGGGCTTCACATTCATATTCTTCAATGTGAATAGAGGTTAAGACATCATCACGAACCAGTTTTTCGCTGATCAGCATAGCATCCTCGTAGTTATAACCTTCCCAGGTCATAAAGCCGATGAGAATGTTCTTACCTAAAGCGATTTCGCCCTGGTCAGTGGAAGGACCGTCAGCAATGATGTCGCCTTTTTTAACTTTATCACCCTGTGCAACGATGGGTTTCTGGTTAATGCAGGTACCCTGGTTGGAACGGGTGAACTTAATTAACTTATAAGTGGTCAGGTTGCCGTTCTTTGCTTTGATGACGATTTCATCAGCGCTGACTTTGGAAACGACACCGTCTTCTTTAGCCAACACAACGACACCGGAGTCCTTAGCGGCTTTATATTCCATGCCGGTACCGATAATCGGAGACTGGGTCTTTAAGAGGGGCACAGCCTGACGCTGCATGTTTGCACCCATCAGCGCACGGTTTGCGTCGTCGTTTTCCAGGAACGGAATCATAGCAGTGGCGACGGAAACAACCTGCTTGGGAGAAACGTCCATAAAGTCAATCTGAGAAGCCTCAACTTCCAGAATATCATCTTTAAAACGAGCGGCAACTTTCTTATGAACAAACTTGCCGTTTTCATCCAGCACTTCGTTTGCCTGAGCAATGATGTACTGGTCTTCAATGTCTGCAGTCATGTAGATGATTTCGTCGGTCGCAGTACCGGTTTCTTTATCAACACGGCGGTAGGGTGCTTCGATGAAACCATATTCGTTGATTCTTGCGTAAGTAGACAGTGAAGAAATCAGACCGATGTTCGGACCTTCAGGCGTTTCAATAGGACACATTCTGGAATAGTGAGAATGGTGAACGTCTCGAACTTCGAAGCCTGCACGGTCACGGGACAAACCGCCGGGACCTAAGGCAGACAATCTTCTCTTATGAGTCAACTCAGACAGGGGATTCAACTGATCCATGAACTGAGAGAGCTGAGAAGAACCAAAGAATTCTTTAATGGTTGCAACAACAGGACGGATATTAATCAGTGCCTGGGGTGTTACAACGTCAAGGTCCTGAATGGTCATACGTTCACGAACCACACGCTCCATACGGGACAGACCGATACGGAACTGGTTCTGGAGCAATTCGCCTACACAACGCAGACGACGGTTACCCAAATGGTCAATGTCATCTGTTGTGCCGATACCGTATAAAAGACCAATCTGATAGTTAATGGAAGAGAAAATGTCGTCAATGGTGATATGACGGGGAATCAGTTCATCAACACGACGCAGGATTGCTTCGCGGATGGCAGCTTCGTCTTCGTTTTCTTCCAGGATTTCATTTAAAACATTCAGGCAGACTTTTTCATGAATGTCCAGATCGGAACAATCAAAGTCTACATATTCGGACAGAGTAACAGTGTTGTTGGAGAAGACCTTGATCGCCTTGCCGTTAATGTCCAGAATAACTTCGTTAACGCCTGCGAGTTCTGCCTGTTCAGCAACTTCTTTGGAAATATACTGATCAGCAGCAAGCAGCACTTCGCCGGTACGAGGATCGGCGATTGCTTCTTTTGCGGTGAAACCGGTAATTCTTGCGGCGATACCCAGTTTCTTATTGAATTTATAACGTCCGACTCTTGCCAGGTCATAACGCTTGGGATCAAACAGAAGACCCATCAAGAGAGAACGTGCGCTTTCAACTGCGGGGGGTTCACCCGGACGCAGTTTCTTGTAAATTTCGATTAAAGCATCATCCTGACTCTGGATGGAAGCGCTCTTTTCAAGGGTGTTCAAAAGGGCTTCTGTTTCGCCAAACAGAGACAGAATCTGATCGTCAGTGATAACGCCCAGTGCACGGATTAAAACCGTGATGGGGATTTTTCTGGTTCTGTCGATACGGACAGATAAAACATCATTGATGTCGTTCTCGTACTCAAGCCATGCACCACGGTAGGGGATGACGGTTGAACTATAAAGTTCTTTACCGGTCTTATCATGCTCCATTGCATAGTAAATACCGGGAGAACGAACCAACTGGCTGACGATAACACGCTCAGCACCGTTGATGATAAAGGTACCCTGATCAGTCATCAGCGGGAAATCGCCCATAAAGATCTCCTGCTCTTTGACTTCGCCGGTTTCTTTATTGATCAAACGGACACGGGCTTTTAAAGGCGATGCATAGTTGGCGTCTCTCGTCTTGCATTCCTCTACGTCGTACTTCACCTTGTCTTCCAGTTTGTAATCAATAAATTCCAAAACCAGATTGCCGGTGTAATCTGTGATCGGGGAAATGTCATGAAAAACCTCTTTTAAGCCCTCGTCTAAGAACCACTGATAGGAGTCCTTCTGAACTTCAATCAGGTTCGGCATGTCCAGGACTTCGTCGATTTTCGCATAACTCATTCTGACATTTTTTCCTAACTGGATCGGATGCACCATTACCTAGATCACCTCATTTATATTTTTCGAACGATTATGTACCATTCTTTAATGTATACGCATAATAACCCTAATTTTGACTTATAATGCAATTTATAATACTATCATAATCAAGTAAATATGTCAAGCGTTTTTGGAAATTTTTAAAAAAATTTTTTCTTTCTGCAGAAAATGTCTGAAAAAATTGCAATAACCGTAAAAAAACATGGATTTTTTCCTTTATATATAGCAATATAAAAAGAGACCGGGGCAAGATGTTTTGCTCCGGTCTCTTTGGAGGGAATGGTTTTTGGATTTGTTATGTGCCGATTGTTGCATGTATTTTCTGCCAGAGTTCCACCAGTTTAAAGGTCGGTCTCACTGTAATGGTATCGCTTTCTGTAATCATGGTAAAGGTTTCGGGCGCTACGGTGTTTTTTAATGTTTTCATTGCCTGGGCGTCTGCACCGCCGAGGGCTTGTTCCGTAAAGCAAAGCGGGGGATACATTACGCACCACCAGTTCTGCCCTTCGCCGTTTCCGATTATAATCCGGACAGCGTTGTATGTCCCGGCGGGCAACGTAAGTGTATCATACTTTTTTTCCGGAAAATAAAAGTTCCCGCGGCAGACCCTGACGGTGTCGTAACACCCGTTCTCTGACAGAGCCGTATGGCATATTCGTTCAATTTGATTGTCAGAAAGAAGTTCCGGCGATTTGCCGGCTTCTTCCAGCAACCGGTCCCGGACTTTTAACTTGAGTTGCTGATCTTTTGCACCGTCGCTGTTTGCCAGAATATGTAGCCTGACAATGTTTGTGTTCAAATCGTCTGCAATTTTGCTGGCGGCAGTATACCAGGTCAGAGTCGTCAGCAAGACAGTCAGCGCAGCAAAGAAAAGTATTTTCTTCATGTTTATCATCTCCTGCTAACAGTATTGACCAAAAATCCCGGCTTAAACCTGTAATTGTTATCTTTTTTTATGCAAGGAGATGTGACGTTCAAAAAACGTTTACATAATTACCATAGATTGACGCTTGTCTTCCTTGGCTTTGTTGTGTTATACTGATTCCGGAGGTGTAAAGGAGGAGAATACATGATGAAACGAAGCCTTATGTTATGGGTTGTCAGCATGTTGCTGATCCTGACATCTGCGCCGGTTTCAGCAACGAGCGACATAGAAAAAATACCCATTACCATGACAGTCAATGATACGCTGATTCAAATGGACACAAGACCTTTTCTGTATAAAGGCGTCACCTTCGTTCCTGTCCGCTTTGTCAGTCAGGCCATTGGTGCCGAGAACGTTTATTGGGAAGAAGAGACAGATACGGCAGTCATTCAGCATGAGACAAAGACCATCCGCCTTTCTAAAGGGAAAAAGGGCGGATATGTTAACGGTCGGTATGTTCCCGTTGAGGAAGGGATTCAGCTCATTGATGACAGAGTGTTTGTTCCGGTTCGGTTTATTTCGGAAAATCTGGATTGCCGGGTTGACTGGATTTATGACACCTATACAGTGAATATTGTCAAAGCAGGGGTTACGGTACCGGCATCGTTAGTAGGCAAACGCAGCTATACAGACGATGAGATTTACTGGCTTTCCCGCATTATTCATGCAGAAAGTCAGGGAGAGCCCATGCGGGGCAAAATTGCGGTGGGAAATGTGGTCTTAAACCGCGTGAAAAGTAAGGACTATCCCAACACCATTTACGGCGTGATTTTTGACAGAAAGCATGGTGTTCAATTTTCTCCCGTCTTAAACGGAACCATTTACCACAGACCTTTTGGGGACAGCATTATTGCAGCTAAACGAGCTTTAGAGGGTGAAAATGTTGTCGGAAACTCCTTGTTTTTCTTAAACCCAACTATTTCGCAGAGTTTCTGGATTGTGGATAACCGGGAGTATTTCATGACCATCGCTAACCACGACTTTTATTTATAAAAAAGAACCGGAGTGATTTCACTCCGGTTCTTTTTGCTTTGTTTTATTGGGAAAGTGCCGCGTAGTCATCCAGGGAGAAACCTAACAGGTCTTCCAAGGCAATACTATTTTTCGGAATGGTAACTTTTTTGTCGCGGCCGGAATCAAAGTTACGAACAGATTCTCCCGTGTTCATTTTAAATTTAATCCGCAGAGAAGGCTCCTTGGCCGTTGCGCGAACGGAATCAGCAGTGCTGTCAAGGGAAATTTTTCCGGAATCGAAATTGTAAAGAAACTCAGCTTTGGTAATTTCGTCGTTATGAACGGTCATTTTTGCAGTAAAATCAAACGTAATGCCTTCGTAGAATTTCTTTACTTCATTAAGTGCCTCGTCATCTACAGGCATTCCTGCGGAAAGGGCAGTGAACTCTACAATGCTCTGAGCCATGTTGAGAATTTCTTCTCTGTTTGCAGCGTATGACCAGATTTGAGAACCGTCCCGGTTTGTGGTGATTTTTAATAATTCATCGCGGCAGATTTCGGTGTAAGAAGTTACGATTTTATCAATCATAGCAACGCTCTGCGTGTAAAGCATATCATCTGCAACAATAGAAGCAACCAGAGAATCCCAGAGGGTCGCCTGTTCTGCTGCCATGTTCTGCAGATTCGGGCTTAGTTTCTGCAAGGGAATCTGTACATATTTTGTGCCGATTTTGTCAGCCAACTCAGCAGCGCCAAAGTCACGCATAATCTTCAAAATGCCGGCACTCTTAACATAGAGATTCCAGTCGCCGTCAATGATCATATCCAGGTCAATGCGATATGCTTTTGCGATTTTATTCAGCAATTCTGCATCAATGTCCGGCTGATTGGCGAGGAGTTTCTTTAAAAAGGATAAATCCGTTTCCAGCAACAGATAAGAACCGATATTTTTTCCGTCGAAGACCTCCGTACCGGTTGCGGTGATGTCTAACGCTGTGGACATATTAGAAGAAGAAAAACCGGATTCTTTCGGCAAGTTTGCCAGTTCAATGCCTAAATGCAGATTACTGCTGGAATTGCTGGCTGTCGGTTCTAAATGAGGAAAGTTGGGCGTGCGGAGTAACATGTCCAAGAACTTTGAGTTCTCAGCAATTTCCCGACGCCATTCTTCTGTATCAATAATGACAACTTCCCGGGCATAGGGGTTCCAGTTTACCTTAAGTCCCATACTTTCTGCAATGAAACGAACCGGGACATAGGTTCTGTCATCCATAATTCTGGCGGGCTCATCTAAAACAATCTCTTTTGTGGCATCGCCTTCTGTAACAGATGCGTTTATGTTATCAATGGTCATGTTCACGGAAAAACCGTCTTTTGTGCCGGATACTTCACGGGTTTCCGTATTAAAGCCTACATTAAGACCGGAACGCTCCATGATTGCTCTGACGGGCACTAATGTTCTGCCATTTTGAATCTGAGGAAGTGCATCAGGAAACGGGAGCGATTCGCCGTTATATGTCACAGTTATGGGTTTCTGGCTGATGAGATGCATTTCCCCTTCGGCAAAAACACTGCCACAGGATACTAAAAGCAGACAAGCTAAGACAATACTAAAGAATCTTTTCATTCTGAAAACTCCTTTCGTCCAAGGATTACTAAACTATGGGTATTATACCATAAAAATGCAGAAAATACAAGAAAAACTTCTTGCTTTTTGGCTTGGACTGGTGTATACTATAGTATGAAAATTTAATTATGATATCTTCAGGGCAGGGTGAAATTCCCGACCGGCGGTAATGGCTATATGCTTAGCCCGCGAGCCGAATGGCAGATTTTGGTGTGATTCCAAAGCCGACAGTAAGCGTAAGCGAGTCTGGATGAAAGAAGAAAAGGCGTTTTTTTGCCTTTGGTTGCCCTGATTGATTCGGAATGTTCGAATGAGTCAGGTTTTTTTATGCCCGAAGACAGGAAAAGGAGTCAGACAATGAAAAACGAAAAAACACAATGGATTGCAAAAGTCGGAATTCTCTCAGCTATGGCAGGAATTTTAATGCTTCTGGAGTTTCCGATTCCCTTTATCGCCCCCGGGTTTTACAAACTGGATTTCAGCGAAGTGCCGGTTTTGATTGGTGCGTTTGCTCTGGGACCTCTCGCCGGTGCGGCAATTGAAGCAATTAAAATCCTGCTGAATTTTATTATGAACGGCACCATAACCGGCGGCGTCGGAGAACTTTCTAACCTCGTTTTGGGGCTCGTGTTTGTTTTGCCGGCGGCGTTTATCTATCAGCATAACAAAACAAAGAAAAGCGCTTTGTCAGGTCTTGTTGTTGGTGGACTTTCCATGGTTGTTCTGGGCTGCTTTACCAATGCTTTTGTTATGTTGCCTTTATACAGTAAGCTGATGCCTATTGAGGCAATTTTAGCTCAGGCAGCGGCAATCTGGCCGGTGATTGACAATACCTTTAAGTTCGTGCTGTTATGTGTCGTTCCGTTTAATATTGTCAAGGCGATCTTGGTGACGGTTGTAACCATGCTGTTGTATAAGCGGCTGAGCCCGATTTTAAAGTGGAAAAAAGACTGAAATATAATGGTTTAAGAGGTGGCAAAAGCCGCCTCTTTTTCTGTTTATTTTGTCTTGCAAAAGAAAAGAAGATATGATACAATCAACTGAAAAAGGGACATCTAAGAAGTATATATCCTTGTATGTATAGGCGTTTTTTTGTGCTGGGGAGGGCAAAACTATGGTTTTTGATAATGCGGTTTTTATTAAGCCGGATATTCCGTTTAAAAGAGAATTTTCATGGGAAAATTGCGCGCCTATCTTCAGAAAAAAGTTTTTTCTTGAGGATACGAAAAATGCCAGATTGTTTGTTTGCGGATTGGGCTTTGGCTATTATTATATAAACGGTAAAAAGGTAAGTGAGGATTTATTTTCGACGCCCTTTAGTCACTATATGAAAACGCTTTGGTATAACGAGTATAATGTCTCGCATTTGCTTCAGCAAGGAGACAATGTTATCACGGTTTTCTGCGGAAACGGCTTTTTTAATGAAACGCTTACCACTAAGACCTGGAGCCTGGAAAAAGCCATGTGGCGAGATGTTCCGAAAGTGATTCTGCGTCTGGAAGTGGACGGAAAGACGGCTTTGGTATCGGATGATACGTTTAAGTGCCTGCCAGATAGCGCTACCTATTTTAATCAGATTCGTCGTGGGGAATATTTTAATGCGAACTTGTATGATGATAGCATTATGAGTTTGGATTATGATGACGAAGCCTGGTCCAGAGCGCGAAAGGACTACACCTCTCCAACGGGTACGTTCAGAAAAAATGAATGTCCGCCCATTCGGGAATGTGAGATTTTGTCCCCGATAGAGGTTCGTAAAACCGGCGAGCGGAAATATCTGTTCGACTTGGGGCGGAATATTTCGGGTTATATCCGGCTAACAGTTACGGGGCAGAAAGATGATCTGCTGACAATTCGCTACGCTGAAGAAATAACGGAGAATTTTGAACTGGAGTATTATGGCATGGATACCTATCCCAGTTACATGCAATCTGAGGGGTTTCAAACGGATAAATTTATTTGTTCGGGGAAGGAATTTACATGGTCTCCTATGTTTACCTATCACGGATTCCGGTACATTGAAATTGATGGGATAACAGATCTTGATTCTACGGTGGTAAAAGGTGTATTTGTGCACCAAACAGCAGAAAGAAGAACGAAGTTCTCTTGTTCAAATGAGTTTCTGAACAAATTATTTGAAGCGGGAATTGTTTCGACCTATTCTAATATGTTTTATGCGCTGACAGATTGTCCTACCCGAGAAAAAATGGCTTGGACCAATGATGTTATGGCTTCTGTTGAGCAGTTTATGATGAATTTTGACAGTCTTGAACTGGTTAAGAAATTTCAACATGATGTATTTGATGCGATGCTTCGCGATGGTAGCCTTCCGGGTATTATTCCTGCTCCCGGTTGGTGGTATAGTTGGGAAAACGGTCCTATTGGTGACGGAATTTTATTTGAACTTCCCTACAGAGTGTATCTGCATACGGGGGATGACTCGCTTTTAAGACAGTCTTTACCTTACTTTGAGAAGCATTTTCGTTATATAGATAGTCAGAAGGACGAAGCTGGATTGACCCATTACGGTCTGGGAGACTGGTCTCCGCCGGTTCCGGCTTTTCATGAGGGCATCGGGGGCGTTCAGGTTCCCTTAATCAACGCAGCTTTTGAACATTATTTTTATAAAATTGCTGCCATTGCAGCGCCGGAGAAGTATCAGCATAAGGTTGAGGAAACGAAGCAGTTTGTTATAGACCATTTTATCGATGAAACGGGAAGATGTTGTTTTCACAAACAATGTAGTGTATCTCTATTGATTGATTTTGAGTTATATGAAGACCTTGCGCCTTTGAAAGAGCAGTTAATCGAACTGGTTCAGAAAGAGAATTTCCATCTTTACTGCGGGATGGTTGGAATGCGGCGCCTGCTACATGCTCTGAACCGATGTGGACTGCCTGAATACGCTTATAAAATCCTGACAGCGGAAGGTCATCCGGGGTATAAGCACTGGTTTGATCATGGCGCTACGAGTCTGTATGAGCGGTGGGAGCCTGATCTTGATTTCTGTTCTCATAATCACCATATGTTTTCTGATTATCTGTCCTGGATGGTGAAAACCATGGCGGGCATTTCAATTCGTGAAGGAGAAACACTATCGTTTCAGGTGGATCCGGTATTCCTGTCGGAAATTGATTTTGTGACCTGTACATATGAAACTTATGCAGGAACCATCTATATTGAATGGAAACGGACAGCGGATGGGATTCGTCTGATCATTGAAAAAGATGATTCTGTTCCGGTTTTCTATCAGGGAAAACGCCTTGAGAAAAAGAAAAACGAATTATTGATTCAAGTATAATACATGCAAGGGGGATGGAAGATGTTTAAGTTAAACAGAGAAGAAGTCAGCGACAAAATCTATGCCTGTTGGATTGGAAAAAACATTGGTGGCACGCTGGGTGGGCCTTTTGAAGGAAAGAGAATGGTTTTAGACTGTAAGGGTTTTACCACGGAAGCAGGCGTTCCTCTTCCCAATGATGATCTGGATTTACAACTGGTTTGGCTGAAGGCTATGAGAGATGTTGGCCCTCTGTCTTTAAATGCAAAAACCTTGGGTACATACTGGCTTGAGTTCATAACGCCTTGCTGGAATGAGTATGGCGTGGCGAAATCCAACCTGAGAAACGGACTTGAGCCTCCTTTATCCGGTCAGTATTGTAACAGTTGGAAGCATTCAAACGGTGCCTGGATTCGTACGGAAGTTTGGGCAACTCTCTACCCGGCAGATCCGGAAATGGCCGTTAAATTTGCATTTGAAGATGCCTGTGTTGATCATGGTGTTGGCGACGGGACCCATGCGGCGATTTTTGTTGCGGCAATGGAATCAGCTGCGTTCGTTGAAAAAGATTTACGGAAACTGATTGCCATCGGCTTATCCAATATCCCTGCGGACTGCCGTTTTGCCACATATATCAATACCGTTTTAGAGTGCTATGATTCAGGTATGACCTGGCTCGAAACCAGAAACAAGGTTACGGATATGAGCCTGGAGGATCCGGAACTGGGTTGGTTTAATGCCCCTGCCAATGTTAGCTATGCAATCATTGGCTTACTCTACGGAGAAGGAGATTTCAAAAAATCGATGCTGACAGCCATTAATTGCGGTGATGACACGGATTGTTCCGCGGCAACGGTTGGCTCTGTCCTTGGCATCATGCACGGCAGCAAAATCATTCCGAAGGATTGGCAGGAACATATCGGTGACACCATTGTCACCAAATGCATCAATATTCCTTCTACAGCGTGCCACTCTGCGTATCGCCTTCCGACAACCTGCACTCAGTTTACCCGGATGATTCTTGACACCCATCATCTGACTTTAGCAGGCAGGCCGGTAGAACTGGTTCATGGAGAGACAGAATTTAATGAAGAGATGGTCGGGCATTTCTACGGGGATACATTGAATTTAGCAAAGAAACCGGAATATTTTACGGAAATGAATACGGCTTTAGTCAAAATTGTTGTGGCGTATGACTCGGAGCCGACGATTGCTCCTTTGGAGGAAAAGAAGGTTACATTAAGCCTTAAGAACAATATGGTTTCTCAGAAAAACTTTAGTTGTCGGTGGTTTGTTCCCGAAGGGTGGAGTGTATCAGGCAAAAAGACGATTTCTTTGAATAAATTACCTTTTGAAGGTAGTATTGAAGCAGAGTACTCCATCAAAGCAGGGGATGTAGTTGGAGCAAGTAATAAACTGGTTGCAGAAATCTCCTGTGACGGACAGCATGAAACCATATATGTTCCGGTTGTTTTCTTAGGGTAGAAACAGAATAAAAAAGGGCAGCGTTTGCTGCCCTTTTTTTATTCTGTTTACACATTGAGGATTTTTTCGTTTTCCATGACAATCATTCCATATCCTCTGCCAAAATCCACGTTTTCACCTTGCATATATTTGATAAAGCTTCTCTGAAGAGAGGTTTCACTTGGCAGAACGGCAATGTCGTCGATTTTGTCCGTGTTGAAAACAGACCCGCATCCAAAGGCAAAGGTTTCATCTTTTACGCTATCAAAAATATCAAACAAATCAACAAATTTTCGGATGTTAGATTTTTCGCCGAAAAGGTTTTTATATGCCGGATAGAGCAACCAGGACTTACAGATAAAAAACATCTTATTGTTGTATTGGTACGGCATAAAGTGATAAGCCTGTCTTAATGATGTGAGGACGCTTTCCGGCGTTAAAGGACCTGAGGACGGGATGTGAATATTGACAATGGTGTCTCCTTTTTTGATGGAGGTTCCCTGGAAATCATAATACTCCTGCTCGAAAGACCACGGCTCAAACTGCAGGCGACCTAATTCAAAACGAGTGGCATTGTAATAGCCATCATACCATCCAAAACAGGAAATTCCCCAAACATGATAACATTTTTTGCACTCATTTACTTTATAGCGGATATCTTGCATACAATCCCAGAAAATCTCTTCGCAGATTCCTTTTTCGTCGTAGCGGCTTTTGAAAATATGACCGGAAGCACAAACCGTAACCAAGCAAAGTTCAAAGAGGTTTTGCCCTGTGCTTTCGCTGTACTGTATGAGTTTACTGTGCACCAAATGGGTTGGAGTATGGTTTTCAAGACTTCTTATAATTTCAATAAAAGTGGGATCGTTTGCGATAGTTTCGTATCGTTCGGAAATATAGCTGATACATGCTTCCGGGAGCTTGATTTTGTTCATAAAATAGGAAAGTTCCATGTTTTAGCCTGCCTAACTTCATAATGATTATTTAGTTCAATTTTATCAAAAATTTTGGCCGTATGTCAATGTCGGATGACAGCTTTTTTTGATCTGGAAAACAAAAAACTCACACGCCAAAAGCATGTGAGTTTTATTGGTACACCTTCAGGGACTCGAACCCTGGACACCCTGATTAAGAGATGTCAAAACTGTAAAAAAATAAGCTTTTATTAGTTCTTTTATCAGGTTTTTTCTAAGGTTTATCTTTTATGTTTTTATATCTTTTTCTGTCTTTTTTTGCACGGTAGATGTCAAAATAGATGTCAAAATTTCGGGAGCCGCATTCATTCATATTAATCTAGAAATAAGCATTTTATTTATTTCCATGCTTGGGGCATCTTGTTTAGTGAAAAAAGTTTTCTATGATACCAATCCGCCTTGTGTGCAATGAGAAAAATTTCTTTAGCGCAATAATAGTTATCGCTCAAGGGTCTGTGTAATCTTCCTGCTCTAAAATGAAAACTATTATCAACGACAAAACCTGCTTTATTTAACAAGCTTTGAATACCAGCCATTGTATATCTTCTATCTCTTACTACATATTCACATGGTAAAGCATCATCAAAGAAAAACTGCTCTTTTCGATATACAATACCGCTTTGTTCATCTATTAAAATATATTTTCCCTTAAATATATCGCCTGTGCTTTGCATTATGTTTGAACCAGGCAATTTCAGCAATTTGTCAATATGATTCTCTATGTTATTGACTTTGTTTTTACAAAGTTTTCGTGTCAAAGTCATATTCATTACGGTTAAAATTATTTTTCCACCAGGTACAAGCAACTTATTTATAGCTTTAAGTATCTTTAAATTATCTTCTTCGTTAGGGAAGGAACCTACCACATCATATAAACATAAAGCCACATTATACTTATCGGTTATTACATTTTTTCTAATATCTAGACATTTGAAGTGGTTTTCGTTTCCGTTTTCTTTAGCTTGACAAATGTTTTTTTCCGACAAATCAATCCCTAATGTTTCTATATTTCGACTATTCAACTCTATCGTATGCCTACCTACTCCGCATCCAATATCAATGACTTTATCTAATGGTTTTATATAATCATTTTCTATTAAAAAATCAATTTCTTTTTTTGTATGTGATGCCCATCCTTGCTTTTGCATATGCATACTAGAATATACTTCTTTTAATACTTCTTCGGAAAAATCTAAATAGTATTTTAATTCATCGTGCGATGAAATGGTTGGTTGCTGTTCGTGAAAAGTAAATGCTAACCATTCTTTACCACTAGGTAAATTAACGCTCATTGGAAATTCGTTTTTACCATATCGATTAATGCGCTCTTTGAGGTCCCTATGATCAACATAAAAGTTTGTATCAACCATCCCATCATCATACTTTTCAATCCAATTCATGTCATTAAATATATCATACGCAAAAGACTTTAATAATTCAATTTTTTTACCTATTAAATTAACATTTACCTTACGCATTGTCGCATTTTCCAAGGCTTTTATTGTCATAGGATTTGATGTATATAATCCCCAAGCGTAACAGTCTGATAATTGCCATATAGAGTGTAACATTTTTGTGGCGATGTGATTATTGCGGTACAGTTTTGACACAACTAATTGCAAAACCCAAACAATGGTCTTTTTGTTAATCGTTCGTTTTAGATAAAAAATATGGCCAATTAATTGATTATTGTTATATGCTAATGCTACATATCGGTCTGGTTTGTTAATGAAATTTTCAACAATTTTAGCTTCAGGGAATCTCACTGGCTTTCCTTGCAGTTTGGCGTTAGGATGATCCGTGGCCCAGAAACCATAATTGTTTGAAAATAATTCTGAGGTGTCTGATATTTCTTTGCTAGTCATTTTTGAGCATTCAATATTTCGGAACCTTAATTCTAAAGGCGTTTCGTTTTTCTTTTTTT
>JBGUTC010000087.1:0-9320 GCA_045132895.1 Clostridia bacterium | reverse complement strand
TTCTGCGGGATAAAAAAAAGCAGATTAAAATTAACGGTTTGACCATCAGCCGTCTCAGTGAGTTGATTGGTCATCTGAATGTGGTTTTGTTTTATCCGGAGGAATTGGGTCTTGTAAAAGAGGGGCCTTATATCCGTCGCCGTTTTATGGATGTGGCTATTTCTCAGCTTCGTCCCGCTTATTATCATGCCCTAGGGCGCTATCAGCGCGTGGTCGAGCAACGGAACAAACTGATTAAGAAAATTCGCGTATCGGGCGGTAAAGGGGCAGAAACCATCTTTGTCTGGAATGAGAAGCTGGCTGATTACGGCATGGAACTGATGCAGTACCGTGAAACCTTTATGGAACGTCTCAATGAACTGGCAGGGAAAGCGCATTATGAAGCTTCCGGCGAACAACTGACGATTTCTTATAAGCCCAGGTTTGAAAGTCGAGAGGCATTTTTAGAGAAACTGCAGACCGGTTTTGAACGTGAACTGGAGCAGGGATACACCCTTTACGGTCCCCACAGAGAAGATTTCGAAATTTTAATTGATGATAAAGAAGCAAAGGTTTACGGTTCTCAGGGGCAACAGCGCAGCGCGGTTTTATCCTTAAAACTTGCGCAGGCAGATTTGCTCTTTGAAGAATATGGCGAATATCCCGTTTTGCTTTTAGATGATATTATGAGTGAACTTGACCAAAACAGACGTTCATATCTTGCCGGAAAGATTCCGGATAAGCAAGTGTTTATCACCTGCACGGAACTGGACACCCTTTTAACCCGCGGACGGGTATTTTCCGTATCGGGCGGCAAAGTAGACGTGAAATAAAAAGAGGGAAAGACGATGTTTTTACATTTAGGCTCAGATGTGGTTGTGAACCTTTCTGATGTAATTGCAATTTTAGACCTCGATGTTACCAGCACATCGAAGATTACCCGTGAGTTTCTGGCGGTTGCAGAGGATGAAGGCTTTGTCGTCAATGTTTCAGAAGATGATTTGCCGAAATCCTTCGTGATTACGGAAATCGACAAAAAAAGCCGGGTTTTTGTTTCGCCGATTTCGACATCAACCTTGTTAAAACGAGCCAGGGGAAACGGCGGAATTTTGTGGTAATAAAAAAAGCGTGTTCTGTGGAAC
The DNA here is from genome assembly GCA_045132895.1 of Clostridia bacterium. Classification (GTDB taxonomy): domain Bacteria; phylum Bacillota; class Clostridia; order UBA1381; family UBA9506; genus UMGS755. The sequence continues at coordinate 8,199 of JBGUTC010000087.1, read as the reverse complement.
ACGCTTTTTTTATTATGAATTAAACGATAACTGCCTGATTTTGTTTTTCTTTAATCGCTTTAATCAACTCAGAAAGGGGCTTGCCGGCTTTTAACATTTCGTAGTTTGCCATGATGCTCTGATATGTTGCATCAGAAGCAGAAAGCCCTGCAACCTCAGTCAGAATTACGTCCGGTGTCATAGGTTCTTCGCCTTCACGACGGAAGAGGAGAGAAGCGGCAATGGCTGCTTCTAAATATGCGGTAGAAACGCCCTGCTCCTGACAGAGACGAAGTGCACCAATCATACGGTCGTTAGGAGACAACTTACGTTTGATGTCGCCACCAACGCGGGCGTTGGTATCACCCAACTGCTTGTTGGAGAAGCGGTACAGGAGATTTTCAACGTGGTCATTGAGCCCTTGGAACGGCACGTCATATTTCTTACTCATAGCAAGAGCAGATGCCTGCATAGCCCGCATAGCAATTAACTCAACTTCGGGACAGGCAATGCTTTCCCAAATGGTTTCTTTGCCTAAATACTGTCCTAAATATGCTGTGGATGCATGACCCATGTTATGAACGAACAGTTTTCTCTCAATATAGTAGGAGAAGGGTGCAAAGGGAACCAGATTTTCAATTTCAGGAATCTCGCCACGGAATGCGTTTTTGTCAACGGGCAGACGGTCATAGCGCTCAACACAAACGCGGAGAGGATTACCGTCTTTCATGGCATCAGTCTGAATGGGAACCATTCTGCCGATGGATGCTTCAACAAAACCAACCTGATCTAAGAATTTCCGTTCTTCTTCCGTCATCAGGTCAGAAATCAGACCTTTCAAGAATTCGTCTGCACCAATCAGGTTTTCGCAGATGATGATATCTAAAGGTTTTTTGCATCCTTCCGTAAAACGACGAACAATACCTTCTTTAAACGGTTTTGCGGTAAATTTTAATACATTAACACCAACAGCGGTTGCGCAAAGATCGGCTTCGGCAATTGCTTTGCTGACTGCATCTATGTCGTTACCGTCGATGCCACCGATGTTCTGTACCATAACCTCGTCGTAGCTATCGCCTTTTAAAATTCTGACGGGGTATTCTTTTTGCGTATTCAGCGCGGTAAGGAGTTCCTGATTAACGTCAACAAAGTTGACTGCATAACCTGCCTGAAACATCAGCTGACCGATAAAGCCTCTGCCGATATTACCGCCGCCGTACATAACTGCTTTTTTCATTTGTCTATCTCCATTCTAAAAGCATCAGCCGGGCTGATTCTCTTCCATAAATTTCTTAATTTCTTCGTAAGATTTGATGCCGGTAGAAGCACCAACTTCCATAACGCAATGAGTTGCAACAGCGTTAGCGAACTGTGCGCTTTCCACCATGGACATATCGTGGGTCAGACCATACAGGAAACCAGAACAGAAAGAGTCACCGGCGCCGGTAGTATCAACGGGCTTGTAACCTAAATAAGTGGGAAGCAGAACGCCTTCAGATTCCTTCGTTTCGCGGACATAAGCACCATCTTTACCAACTTTGATGGCAACGTGCTTAGCGCCTAAATCAAAGAAGTAATCAGCGATATCCTTCAGATCTTCGCGACCTTCAGCAAACATGCGGGCTTCATCAATGCTGGGGATGAAGTAGTCAATATAGGGCATGCACGGACGCAGAACATCCATCCAACGACCGGTGCCGTCCCAAGCGCTGTCTAATACAGTGATTTTGCCCATTTCCTTACATTTCTTCAGGAAACGTGCACAGGGTTCGCCATCGAAATTCGGCATCAGCATGGTGCCGGCAACGAAAACAACTTTAGAATCACGGATAACATCCATGTTAATATCCGTATCGGTAAATACCTTATTAACGCCTAAGCTATGTAAGAAAGAACGCTCGCCGCTTTCGTCAATGACAACAACAGAAGCAGACGTTGCATGCTCTGCGTTACGTTTGATACCATCGGTCGGAATTCCCAAACGCTTTACTTCTTCCAACATGAAAGAACCGAAGCCGTCGTCACCAACCATACCCACTAAGGCAACATTTGCGCCTAATTTCTTCATGTCAGCGCCGGCGTTCATGGCGCAACCGCCGGTATACAGTTTTAAACTGTCAATCAGATCCAATTTTCCTCGTTCCGGCAGTTTGTTAACGGGCATAGCAATACAGTCCGCAACAAAAATACCGATACATGCTACATCATACATTTTGATATCCTCCTAAATCTTTCTCTTATACATTTCTACATGATATTATACACCCAAAATCCACCAAACGCAAGTCTATTTTTACAGGATTTTGCAGAAGGGGCAGAAAGATTGCTTCTTATTAAAAAGCGGTTTGACAAATCAGGGAAATAGTGCTATAATAATCCCCGTTAAATGAGCGTTGATGAAAGGGCGTGAACGTATGATTCTTGCAGTAGATATCGGCAATACGAACATTGTGCTTGGTGGCTTTCAGAACGACGAACTTTTCTTCGTAGCCCGTATCGCGACCAACTCTTCCAAAACGGAGGATGAATATGCTACAAAAATCGGCAGCATTTTAAGACTTCACGGAATTGATAAAGCTACGGTTCAGGGCGCAATCATTGCATCTGTCGTACCACCTCTTAACACTGTGATGAAGCAGGCAATTAAAATGGCCTTTGACGTGGATGTCCTTTTGGTTGGTCCCGGTATTAAAACCGGCATTAATCTTCATTGTGATAATCCGGCTTCCGTTGGCGCTGATTTGATCTGTGCCTGCGTTGCGACCCATCATCTTTACGGCAGTCCGTCCCTCATTATTGATATGGGAACGGCGACGAAAATTATGGTAATGGATCAAAACGGTGCATTCTGCGGCGCGTCCATTATTCCCGGTGTTAATATCGGTCTGAAAGCTTTGGCAAGTGGTACGGCGCAGCTTCCGCAAATCAGTCTGGAAGCGCCAAAATCCGTTGTTGGCAAGAACACCATTGATTGCATGCGTTCCGGTGTTGTTTTTGGAAACGCCTGCATGATTGACGGCATGATTGACCGGTTCAATGAAGCCGTGGGAGATACCCTTAAGGTTTATGCAACCGGCGGTCTGGCGGCTACGATTTTGACACATTGTAAGCATGAGATTACCTTTGATGGCGATTTGGTCTTAAAAGGTCTTAACATTATATATCAAAAAAATAAATAACTTTGTTGTCTGCCTGGAGGGTAAGATATATATTGCGTTGTACCGAAAGTATTCGGACGACAGCAGGGAGGAATTTTTTATGCAAACAACGAGGAAAAACATCTCAACGAAAGCCTTAACCTTAGGCGCAGTGCTGACGGCTTTGGTCATCCTGCTGCAGTTGGCAGGATCCTTTATCAAGCTTGGTCCGTTTTCTATCTCTTTGGTGTTGATTCCGATTGTTATCGGTGCAGCAACCTGCGGAGTGGGGATTGGTGCCTGGCTAGGTTTTGTGTTTTCCCTGGTGGTGTTAATCAGTGGTGATGCGGCGGCGTTTTTAGCCGTTAATGTTCCGGGAACCATTATAACGGTTCTGTTAAAGGGCATTGCATGTGGACTTTGTGCCGGGCTGGTGTATCAGGGTATTTTGAAACTGTTTCGCAAAGAATACGTTGCGGTTCTGGCAGCGGCTCTTGTGTGTCCCGTGGTGAATACCGGTGTGTTTTTACTGGGATGTATCGCTTTCTTTATGGATACAGTAGCTGTCTGGGGTCAGGGTTTAGGCTTTGGCAATGTGTGGCAGTATATGCTAGTGGGCTTTGTCGGGTTCAATTTTCTTTTTGAGATGGGAACCAATCTGATTTTAAGTCCTTTAGTGGTCAGATTACTTAACTTCAGAAAAAAACAGTAGTATACACATGAAAAAAGGTGTTGCGGTTTTCCGCAACACCTTTTATTTTTCGGATTTTTCAATCAAATCCCATACAGCATCATCTTTTAAAGGAGATGCCGTGCGGTAGGAGTCAGTTTCCGGATTGAATAAACAGATAGAATGAAACCGGCAATATCGGCAAGGGAACTGCTTATTCGTTTTGCAAGGAGAAACAGAAACGGCGCCATGCAGAATCTCCTGGCCAAGTTCACCGGCAATCCGGCGAATATAGGCAGAAAGCTTTTTAAACTGTTCATAGGTTGCATAGCAACCGGAGCTTTCCGATAAGGTTCCGTCTTGTTTCAGATAAGCAGGCACAATCGCAGAAGAGCCTTTTATCCCTGTATCCATTGCTCGGATGATATCCACATCTCTTAAAACCATGCCGCTCATTTTAAATTGTTTCAGCATGGCTTCTTTTGTATTTTGCTCTGCAGCATCTACCGTTTTATCCGCCAATCGGAAATAGAACATTCCGGCAGGCTTTGCGCCGCCCGGAAACAGTTCACTCCTTGATTCTGTGATAGCGGTGATGTAAACAGCAAGCTGGAGAGATAACCGGTTATACACGTCGCTTAACCGGAAATTTTTTGTTCCGGTTTTGTAGTCGATGACTTTAATATACACCTCGCCGTTTTGCTCAAGAGCATCGATGCGGTCTATGCGCCCGGTTAAGGTGATACTTTCGCCGGTTGGTAAATTAATTTTCACCGGTGGGAATTCTCCGTTTTCGTCAAAAGCAACCTCGAAAGCACAAGGCTCAAATTCGCCCTTGGTCACATGGGCTACAATCATTTCCAGCATCTTTGCCAGTTGATTCTTCAGACGTTTTGTTAAGGCAGACAGACGTTTTTCAGCGTAGAGATGACTGATGAAGAGTGTGGGCAGTAATTCGTTTGTGGTTTTTTCTGCAATAGCTCTGCAGTCTGCCTCTGACAAAGAAGCAAAGGAGCGGTTTTCATCCACAAGTTGCCGGGAAGCCAATTCTACTAATTTATGGAGTAGATGACCGATATCCGGAGCGTCAATTTTCAGAACTTTTCGTTCCTTTGCACGTAGCCCATACTGCATAAAGTAAGAAAAGGGGCATTTTGCATAGCTTTCCAGACGGGTAATACTGGTTTTGAGAGTGGTGCCGTACAACTTGCGGGCAATATCCGGAGACAGTTCCGAAACCTGATGCGTATATTGGCTGAAATGCATCATGGCATTCAGCTTATCGGCGTAGTCCGGGTCCTTTGAAAAAAGTGCCTTCAACTCTGCAACCTGAGCGGAATCGTCGCGGAAATGTTCCAGCAGGTATTGCCATGCCGAGGGTTTTCCGGCAATGATTTGCTCCGGCCCGGGTGGGGTGAGAAGGTTATCTGACACGCTGAGACAGGGGAACAGTTTTTTGAGTCTGGCGATCAACGGGGAAGGCTGCATGCCTTTGCCGTCGAAATCAGCAACAGCATAGCTGACGGTCATTGTCCGGCAGGAAATATTTAAAGCACTATAGACCAGATATTGATTCTGAAAAGAGATTTTGTTTCCGTCCGGTCCCAGGCAAAGTCCTTTTTTCTCCAGTTGATTGCGCTCAGAGTCCTTGATTAGACCTTCCTGAGCCGGCGCTGCGGGAAAGGAATCGGCATTTGCACCGATGACATACAGAGCCTTAACGTTTTTAACCAAAGAGCGGCCTGTGTCTCCGATGAATACCTGATCGTTGCCGGGGGGAATTGTAGAAATTTCGCATTGGGACAGTCCGGCAGTCAGAATGATTTCCAGGCGCTTCATGCCGATTTTTTCGTCTCCTAAGGCGAAGACCAATTCGTCAAGCAAGGTCATCAGGAGATTATATACTTCGCTGTATTCCTGGGCGGCCTGTAAGTCGCCTTGTATTTTAAAGTCTTCAATTTCCCGTTCCACTTTATGGTACAAGTCAATGGCCTCAAAGTAACGGAACAAGGCTTCAGCACGGCTGCGGACGGTTTTGTCATCAGCAAGATCGCTGCGCAGAGCCAATAAAGGGGCTAAGACACGGTTACGGAGTTCAAGGAGTTTTTCAGCCTCTTGCCGGTTTTTTTCTGAGACCTCTTCCGTTTCGTAAAAAACAGAATCAGCTCGCTGCAAAAACCGATGGTCATCCATCCAATCCTGTCGGCGCAACCTGCCTGCCAGTGCGAAGTTTTCCAAGATGTCTGATTCGTCTGCGGAAATATCGCTGTAGCCGGTTTTTATATATGCCATCAGGGACTCTGTCTCAATTCCGTGTGCCATCATTTCAAACAGAGAGAGCAGCATAATAATAATCGGGTGACTCAATAGCGAGTATTTTCTGTCAATAAAAACAGGAATGCCATATACGGGGAATACGGTTTTAATTAAATCCTGATATAAATCAGGATTCCCGCAAATGACGGCAATATCGCGGTAGTGAAGACCGAGCCGGGAGATGTCTTTTCGGATAGAAGCAGCCAGAATTTGGGTTTCCGTATAGAGGTCCGGCGCAACGTAAAGAGAAATATGCTCGGTTTCTTTCGGGTATTCTGCAGGTGGGTAGTGATGGTATTCTTTTTCAAAGTGTGCCAGTTCTTCCGAAGCGGCAAAACGGAATTTTTCTGTCAGGATGACAGGAGCGTGAACAGAGGCGCCGGCGCGCTTTGCCAGCGAGATTAATTGCCGCGCTGTGTCTGTGACCGGTTGAAAAATGCCTGCGGCATCGGGCAATGCGCCTAAGGTAATGCTGACATGGGCTCCGCATTCCAAGAGCGCCTGAATGCAATCCATTTCAGCCGGCGTAAACCGGAAAAATTCATCAATAAAAATTGGTGTATTATTAAAGGAAGTGTTTTTTCTGATACAGTCTGCAAAAAGTCTCAGGTAATCTTCTGTATCTGTATATTCTGTATCTAACGCTTTTTGATATGCTTCATATATAATAGAAAGGTCTTTTAGTTTCAGTGCAAGGTAAGGATCCTCTTCCTCGGTTACAACACTTAACATCTGAGGTGTGATTTCAGAGCGTTTACACTCTGAAATCAAGGTCAGCATAGAATCAACAAAACCGGGTTTTTCAGCAGAGTGTTTATATAAGGAAAGAAGTGATGAAGATTGCAGGATGGCTTTAGAGAGAACCATGCTTTTTCCGATGTTCGATATGCTTTTGCCCAGCATTCCGTTTTTCTTCAATTGTTTGACAGCCAGTCGCTTAAAGGAAACAGACTGAATATCATCAGAGAGGAATCCGTTTTTCTCGATCAAACGGGCCTCTGCTGAGTGGGCAAACTGCTCCGGCACAATCATAATAGAGGGGATTTTCTGCTTGAAAAGTTCCAGCATGGAAGCGATGCAATATTCACTTTTTCCGGTTCCTGCTTCACCATAAATCAAAGTCATAGACATGGATTTTCCTCCTTTATAACTGTAGAAAAAGGCCCGGAAGGCCCGCTGATTTTACATTTATTATACTCTATTATCCAGCTTCGGTCAATGAAAAAGCGGGAAAAATCTAAGCAAGAAACGAAAAAATAAGGAAAATTGGTATAAAATTCCATTTGTTTGGAAATTCTACGTGATGTTGCGGTTATTTGTGTTGTCGGCACGAATTATTGTGCTTTCGTAAAATTTCGTAACAATTTATTAAAAACTAAAAATGAATGTTTCTTGTTCAAATACAATAAAATGTTTGACTTTTGACTAAAAATGTTTTATAATAGACCATGCTTTTCGGAAAATGAAATACTTTTGTAACAATTGCGTTATAAAAAAGTGTGATTTTTTGTAAATCTTTTTCATAAGATGAAAAGGAAAGGAAGTGTAACGATGAGTCTGAAAAAAAAGAAAATGATCAAGTCCATTTCATTTCGGAGTATTTCAGGTGTACTCGCGATGCTGTTGATTATTTCAGCAGTCAGCTTTACCTTAATCGGTTTTGTTATTTCAAAAGACATTACATTGACAGACGGTGAAACCGTTAAGCAAGTTACCACCACCAGAATTTATGTTGAAGAGGTTCTGGCAGAGCAGGGTATTGTATTAAACAATGGTGACAGACTTTCTCTCCCGTTGCATACGGTTGTTAAAAACAACGACGCCATAGTGATTCAGCGCGCTAAGAAATTTGTTCTGGAAGCAGATGGAAGACTCAGAGAACTGTATAGCTGTGAGCCGACTCTTAAAGGCGCATTGGCAGAAAACGGCGTTGTTCTGTCTGACTATGATGAAATTGTACCGGCGCTGGAAACCGCAGTCGCCGAAGGGTTATATGTGCAGATTACCCGTGTGAACGTTTATGAAGAAACCGTTGAGACGGTTGTTCCCAGAAAAGAAGTTTTGAAAAACCGTGCGGACAAGCCTAAGAGTTATACG
>JBGUTC010000086.1:0-11427 GCA_045132895.1 Clostridia bacterium | reverse complement strand
GTCGCCGGCGTAGTCGCCGAAGGTGCGGGTTGTGCCCTTTGTGGGTTCATACTGGAGCATGTACTGGGTCTTACTGGTCTGACCATCCATGGTGGTGGTCATCTTCATAGCTGTCGCTACATCAACAGGAACGCCCAGATCGATATCTTCCGTTTCTGCTGCACCCTGACCCGGTGTTGCATAAGGGAAGAGAATGGTGTCAAAACCGGTATCGCCAACCACGTTTTCTTTTGCGTAGTATGCATAAGGAGATTCAAGGAACACGCCCCAACGCTGTGTAAACCAACCCAGATCCTCATGGATATCACCGTCTTTTGAAGCAACAATGATGTTAGGACCTTTCAGGTTAGAAGCGATGGTTCCCTTGGAACGGTTGACCTTCTGGCTTGCATCGGGAGGCATATGCCATAACTGCTTATAGCTATGGGGATTTTCATCCTTCGGCTGCATCAGGTCGGAAACAATCCAGAAACCGGACTTAAGGAAGGTTACCGTTCTTCTATGGTCGACATCGGGATAGCCCTCAGCCGTCTGGGACAGAACGTCGAACTGATTGTTCGTACTCCATTCATTCAGAATACCATGCATCTTATCCAGTTCTGCTTCCGTTGTTGCAAATCTTTGCTTCAGGTTATCTACTTCAACAGTATTATGAGCAAGCGTCGATGTACCGTACCGTCTGTAAGCAGTATCTTCATAGGTAAAGTAGCCGGGGTCAACCAGCAGATTTTCGCCATACGCCGTGATACGGAGAGCATTATCGTCTGCATGGCCGTGGCCGCCGACACCGTTGTTGTCAATAAAGGCATGCAGGGCACTGGTGGACCAGTCAGAACGCATAATGGTCGCACGGGTACTGTCATAGTACCGAGAGGTCCAGTCAGGCATCTGTCCCTCAGCTCCCAGCGTACTTAAGAACAGATAGGTAGGATCCTGACTGATCGCCCTATAATCCGGGAACATTATACTGTTGCGCATATTAGAGTGGTTATTATCGCCCCAGGCAATCCCAATACCGGCGGCGTCTCTTTCAACCAGCATTGCATAAATAACAGCGTTGTAAAGAAAGTCTTCAAAGCCTTCCGGCAGTTCTTTTCCTGCCTCTTCCAGAATGGAAATGTAAGAAATATATTCGTTGGCAACCAAACCAATGTAGCCACCTGCTGCTTCACCATAAGCACCGTCAGCTGCATAGCCGTTATCGCGCATATGCTCCATCAGGGTAATGCTGTCAGACAGCCACTTAGCGCTATCTTTAAATTCCGGCATTGTCAGCGCCATACGGGAGTTTACGCTGGATTCCAGTGTCCACTGGTTGTTGGGGGTGCCATTCGTTGGTAGAGCAAAATTCAATAAGTACCGCTCGCTTTCATTGGTGCAGTCCCAAAGGTTCTTTAAAAGCAAGGTGCAAGCATCCGGCGTCATATAACGGCTGTCAAGAAGTTGCTCAAAGCACTGAACCCAGGAACGCCAACGCATAGCCGTATCCAGATTTCGCGGATAGCCACCACGGCGCTTGATATAACCGCCGTTGGGAATCGTCTGCTCCCAATCCCAGAAGTCAGAATACCGATAGCCACCCTGATAATTCCACCATTCGTTAATTGTCATAGCAAACTGAGAATCAATGATATAGTCCATCATGGAATAAATCATCTGATACGCATACTTTTCATCCTTTGTATAGGAATACTCAGACATCGCATACATAATCATGGGGAAACGATGTGACTGCAGAATTTCACCGTCACAAAATGCCGGTTCTGACAGCCAGTTACGCCCGCCGGGGATACCGTTCCAGTTAAAGACATAGTGTTCCAGATTTCCCCAGACAACATCCATTTCATCCCAGGTAATATTGGGCTGATCCCAAACCAGAAAATCTTTACTGTCAATATAGTCTTCTTCCAGCTTAGCCGTCAGAATCAGATGTGCCGTCATCTCTCCGCCCGGCTTACCGGTCAGATCGAAGCAGAGTTCTGCCGCCGCAGTTTCGTCGCCAAGCAGGTCTCCGAACATCTTGACATATAACTCAGGCTCTGCACCAAAGTTGTTGTAGGTATTTTCGCCACCCTTAATGGTCGCATCGTCAACAACAGGATAGATAAAGACAGAACCATCGACAACAACCTCCAATTTCGGACGGAAGTCCGGATTGGGATGTTCTTTTGAAGCAATAACAATCCCTGTATTTTCATTGTATGTTGCACGAAGATCAAAAGCAGCACGGTTAGAATTCAGCAGGTCAGCGCGAACCGGAATACGAACCGTTTCAAACTCGTGACTCCGGATGGTTCCGTGTCCTCTGTAGCGGTCTGTCGAACCGTAATGCCAAACATCATTCAGCATCATCTGGTCAACATATTCCGCGTCACGGGTTCCGCCGGAAATAAAGGGGCTCTTCTGACGGCTCTTCATATAGTCGAGAAGCGCTACCTTCGCTCCTTCATAGTCGCCGTTTTTAACAGCAGCTTCAACACTTGACATACCCAGGTTTGCGCTGTAATCAAACTTACCTTCCCGGCTCCAGGAACTGCCGTTCCAAACGCCGAAGAATTCCTCATCCGTCATATAGCCGGGGTCTTTCAGCTCTTCGTCAGGGAAAACAGTAAAGACGAAGTCTTTCTCCTCTGTCGCTGTGCCATAAGAAACCGTTGCCGTCAGGGTAACCGTTACAGGTTCAGCATCCCAAGGCCGACGAACCACACGGCCGCTGCAGGTCAGAACGCTTTCATCGCTGCTGCTCCAGGAAATCTTTGAACCGTAAATCAGTTCACTGGGAAGTTTCAGGCTATAGCGCAACTGCTCCGGTGTATCGCCAAAGGAGAGCATTTCATAGTTTTCGATTGTCAGATCCTTCAGGTCTTCTGCAACAAAAGAAGCGTCATGACCAAAGGTTTTTAAAACATAGTAATCAAAACTCTTCTTCATTGTGTAGCCGTTGGCTTCAATGGTAGCTGTTACTGTTACTCTGGGATTTTCTGCCACATCAACCGGTCTGGTTACCTTGCCGGTTGCCGGATTGATCAGGTCAGGATTGCTGCTTTCCCAGGTGATGTGAGAGCCATAGTTACCTCTGGTCGGAAGTTTTAAGTCTGCATTGATGGTATCCGGCATAACAAACGTGCCGGTTAACAGACTCTCTTTTGTCAGTTCAACAGAGTCGAAGTATCCCTGTTCACAGTCATACGGCTGTGCATAGTAAATCGAAAGGTCATCCATAAAGAAGGATGCAAGGTTTCCTCCGTCGATGGCCGTAAACAGGTCATAAATTCCGACTGTTTTTTCGCTGTCCCAAACTGACGGGTAGCAATCTTTTAAGACCTGTGTGCCGTTCAGCCAGAGGGAGAAGGTGCCGCGGAGAGAATCCACTAAAAGATTCACCCGAACCGTTCCGTTATAGGTACCGGCATTTAAAATCTGCGTTCCGCCACCTTTGCTAGAGGCATAGTTAATCGAAAGATTCTGGTTATCATTCCAGACCATAGTCGTAATCTTATTGCTGGTAGGCTTACCTCTGACATCGAAAACAATCGGACCGTAGCCGGTTCTTTCCATAATAAATTCAAGAGCCAGTAAGCCTTCAACGGCCTTCTTCTGACTGTTGCCGTCAGGATATACCGTCGTTTGGGTTACCAAACCGTCATTTTCTGTTCTGGTTGTTTCCAGTTTGCCGTTTCTGGCACCGGAAAAACCATTCTCCCAGGGGCGAAGTTCCCAATGGGCAAGAGAGGCATTATCATTGGAAAAGTCATCTTCATAAATGACTTCATATTTTTCAGGAATCTCCACAAACATTTCGTCTGCATCCAAAGGCAGAACCGTTACGGGAATTTCTTTTGTGACGGTCTGACCTCCGAAGGTTACCTGTGCTGTCAGAGTAACCATGGGAGAATCTTCAATCGCCTCCGGTCTTGTAACAACACCGGTATCTGAAATCAGTTCTTCGTGAGAACTTTCCCAAGTGATGGTACTGCCGAAGACGCCTTCAGACGGAAGGGATAAATTATTTGAAACAAAACCGTCAATTTTTTCTGTTTTTTCCAGTAATGCCCCAAGAAAAATTGCATCCGCATCAGCCTGTGCAACCCGCAGATCGCCGGAGCCGGCACTCAGAATTGTCAGATTGAAGACTTTTTCTTTTGATATCTGTCCGCTGGTGACTCTTGCCGTCAGGGTCAGGCTTGCGTCTGCACCCTCCGGACGGTTTAAAGTACCGTCTGCCGCCAGAATGCCCGGTGCAGAAGATTCCCAGGAAATCGTACTGCCGTGAATACCCTCTTCAGGCAGAGCGATGCTTTTATAGAGAACACCACTTGTCAGTTCGCCTGGGGCAATAAAGTTCGAAAGCAGCGCCAGATCTTTTTCAACTGCTACGTCATCCGCTTCCTTAGCATAGTACAGTCTGAAGTCATCAATGGTCGTACTGAAAGCCGAAGAGTCATTTAAAACCATAATGCTGGTCATGCCGTTTGCCGTACTTCCGTAGCCGTCTACCGCCAGTTTGTTGTTCAGCCAGATTTTCAGCCGTTTCTCAGCGGAAGCATAGTAAATAGAAACCTTTAAGTCTTTCCGTGCATTAAAGTCACCTAAAGAGACAAAGCGGTCAACATAGGTAGCATCCAGTTCTTCAGCATAGTTTAAGTAAATACCGTTGCTTTCGGTAAACCAACGAAGCAGTGCCAGATTGCTGCCTTGGCCACCAATAATCAGGTCGGTTCTGGCAATCATATCACGTTTTAAGTTAAATTCAAGGAAGATATTACCTGTAACAGGCTCTCTCTTCTTATTTAAATACATTCTCGCTGAGGTTGTACCGCCGGCACTTGTTTTACTAAGCGCAATGACGCCGCCGGTCTCCTGAGCAAAGCCGTTACCTTCCGATAAAATGACACGGTCAGGATCTGCCACCCCATCGTCAAAATCATCATAAAGAGCCAGACCGGTCAGAACCGGCATACCTACCGGCTGGGAAGAAAGACCTGCTACCTTAAAGGTAAAGGACTGAGTCTTATCAGAAGCCTGACCCATATAGCTGAAGGAGGCTGTAACCGTTACTTCCGTATCTTCCTTCGGTCTTGTCAGGTTACCGGAAGCATCGATTATCTCCGGCGCCGTAGAAGTCCAGGTCAGACGGGAGCCTTTGGCGCCGCGGGTATATAAGTTCAGGTTATCAATCAAATAACCGTCAGAGGTTTCTGCCGATTTTAAAATGCTGCTCTTGGTCAGCGCAGCAAAGTCTGCATCAATTCGGTCAGAATAATCCCCCGTAATTGCTGAATTATAGAAACGGAAATCATCCAGAGTAGCATCGGTCACATCGCTTTCGTTGCTGAAATTAATGGATTTCAGATCCGTTGCGCCACAGCTGAAGCCGGATGCCGCAAATTTATTGTTCAGCCAGTAAGTGATGAGGCCGTTCTCCGTGTCATAATAAACCGTTACTTTCACCGTATCGGTGATGCCGAAATCAACGGGCTTTAAAATACAATCTGTCATTTCGCCACCCAAAGCTTCCGCCATAGCCAGAACAATACTGCCGGCGCCGCTACTGAACCAACGAACGTAGCCGAACAGACCGTTTGTCCCCTTTAAGTAAGCATCCACACGATTATCAACGGTTCTATTTAAGATAAATTCAGTAACAAACACGCCGGTTTTACCTGCCTGAGCCGCATCTAAATAAATGTCTGCACCGGTCAGACCGGGAGCATCTGTTTTCCGGATATGCAGGGCACCGTTTTCTTCGGTCACCGTGCCACCACCCGGGGTTGTTACAATCTGACTGCCCAAAGCGCCATCATCGAAGTTATCGGAGAACAGCACATCGCCAATTCCGGGCAGATCGCCAAGTGTCGTGCTCTTACCGGCAACCTTAAAGGTGAAATCCTTTGTCTTGATTGCCTCTCCTTTGGTCACAGTTGCAGTCAGGGTTACCGTTGTATCAGAGGTCGGGCGCACCAGCCATCCTTTATCATCAATGATACCCGAGGGGCTGCTGCTCCAAGAGATTGCACTGCCTTTTACGCCTGTAACGGGCAGATTCAAACTGTCAATCAGATAGTCGGAGACCAACGGCATCTTCAGAAGGTCTTTTTCAACTAAGGAATTGCAATCCAGACGGCAAAGAACGTCATCAGGAATATCGTAGCTGGAGGTATAATAACGGAAATCATCTAACGTAACATCCGTTAAATCACTTTCATTGGATAAGTTAATATTGGTCAGGTTAGAAGCCGCACGGCTGAAACCTGTCATCGCAAACTTGTTGTTCAGCCAGTAGGTCACCATGCCGGTTTCCGTATCAAAAAACGCCGTAACTTTAACGGAATCGCTGAAGCCGAAATCTGCCGGTTTAAATCCAAAGTCCTTATCAGAACCGCCGGGCACTTCTGCCATATTCAGATAGAGAATATCGCTGTTATCGCTACCATACCAACGGACGTAGCCATAAAGACCTCCCTCGCCGCTTAAATAGACATCAACGCGGTTAGCAATATTTTTCTTCAGGATAAACTCAACAACAAACTGTCCGGTAGCGCCTTCTTCACCGTTTAAGAAGAGTTTTGCGCTGGTTGTACCGGATGTAACCGGCTTCTGCAGACGGAGTGCGCCATTTTCTTCCGTTACGCTGCCGTTTGCCGCTGTCACTTCAATTTTGTCGCTTAAAACGCCGTCGCTGAAACTGTCACTGTAGACCATGCTGTGAACAGCCGGCAGACCGCCAACCTCATCACCCTTTGCCGGAACAGAGAAGATGATCTCTTTTTCTTTCTGATAGCTGCCTTTAGAAATAGTTGCCGTCAGAGTTACGTCAGTATCAGTTGCCGGACGGGTCAAAAAGCCATTGTCATCGATGATACCGGAAGGCTCAATGCTCCAGGAAATATCACTTCCGTTTCCGCCTACTGTCGGCAGACTTACGCTATCAATCAGCTTTCCGGAAACCAGCGGAACCTTCAGAAGAGAAGCTTCTGAAAGGGCTTCATAGTCCAGTTCACAAGCGGACTTATCCGGGTTCAGGTAGTCCAGAGTCTTACAGGAGAAGAAGGACATTAAGGGGTCCGTATTGGTTCCGCCGGGAGCAATGCTGACCTTCGTCAATCCGTTATTATCCCGCATCACAAAGCCGCCGGTTACGAAATTAAATTCGCTACCGTTAATCCAGAGTTTAATGACGCCGGATTCGGAGTCAACCTCTGCAATAATTCTGGCATTATGAATATTATTCACCGTTACGGTCTCGTTCTGGTCAGTGGTAGCACCTTTAGAGGCACCGCTGGTTACGGTAAAGGTACTCTTCCAGTTTGCGACATCACCGATGCTCCACTCAATATAGAACGCAAGACCGGCTTCGCCGCTAAAATACATTCTGGTGGTTTCATAAACATTTCTGTCACGAGCCAGGTCAAAAGCAATCCGTATTTTGCCCGTAACGGAGGAATGGTCTTCTTTCAGCCAGATAATACCGCTGGAGGCACCGGCACTGTTTCCGGTAAAGTCCAGATTGCCACCGGTTTCAAACGCAGTTACGCCGGAATACTCCGTTTGCTCAATATGGGGATCTAAAATCCCGTCTTCAAAGTCATCATAATACAGAACGGTCTCAACAGGATAGTCTTCCTCTTTTCCCGGAATGGAAAAAGAAAAAGCCTTCGTTCCGTCGCCGGCACCTGCTGACGCCGTCAGGGAGATGTCCCTTCCCGTATCAGGACGGGTAATGGCGCCGGTTGAAAGATCAATAACATCTTCATCAGGCGACATGAAGGTAACACCCTCAAAATCAAGATTCAGCTTATCTCCTAAAAAAAGTTCTCCCTCGAGAGGTGCCACCGTCAGGGCGTCCTGTGTAACCAGGTCAAGAGGGTTTTCCGTTGCTGCCCATGTGGGAACTGCCAGGCTGACAACCATTAAAAGGACTAAGCATAAGGATAACAGTCTTTTACTCATTTTTCTTCTCCTTTCGCATTCCAGGGATTTTGAATATCATACAAATACATAGCCATGGCTAACATATAGTAATAATCGCCGTAAGTCGAAAACGTATTCCGCCCGTCCGTCCGCCGGATCATAGCAACAACGTCCGGATTCGGCTCTAAATACTCGCCGGAAAGGCAAGTCAGCGCATCTTCTATGTATCGGCTGAAGCCGTCATGCTGCCGGAATTTCGTAATCACCAAAAATCCGCAAGTCATAATTGCCGCCGCCGAACTGTCTACATTATAGATTGTATTCGCCGGGTCAGAAGCATCCCAGGGCTGAACCTCGCCGGGATTTAAGCACATAACCGCAGGCTGATCTGCCGGCAGTCTGAAATCCCAGACGGGAACCGGACTCTCCCCTAAAGAGACAAGATATTTCTCCCCTACCCGGACAGCCGTTTCTAAATACCGTTCATTTTTCGTATAGGAATAGGCAACCGCAAGTCCAAAAACCAGCCACGCCGTGCCTCGTGCCCAATGAGAGCCATTGGCATAGCCACAGGAATTTGCCTCCGCTTTCGGCGCGCCCGTTTCCGGATCCAAAAACCAGGCATGCGCCACAGAATCATCCTCACGAACCAAGGTTTTGAGTACAGTTTCCAGGTGGCAATCCGCAACATCCCGGTAAAAATAATGGCCCGTTTCCTGCCATGCCCAGTAAAGCAGGGCAAGATTCATGGTGGAATCAATAATCATGCGGCATTCCCGGTTTTCCAGGTTCATTTCGTCCCAGGCTTCAATAAAGCGTCCCCGAATGTTAAAGCGTTTCGCCAACTCATCAGCCGCACGGATCGCCGTGTCACGGTGTTCTGTGTCCCCCGTTAGTTGATAGAGATGGACACTGTAGGGCAGATATAAAAAACCCAAGTCGTGCATGGTCTGTGTATAGGGTGCAAACACCTTGTCGCGATATTCCTCTTTAAAGCGGTTTGCCCAATCTAAAGCACTTTCTTCGCCCTTTGTCTGATACAGAATCGGCGCCAGACCTGTAATCATCGACGTCAGCCATATCCAGCGATTGGAAACGAAGTCTGTATTGGGATAGTTTTCGTAATAATCCCCTGTGGTGCTTTCCCTTGGTTCAAACAGAGCACCGCTTAATTTCTTCATATGCAGTCTGACTTTTTCGCAACAAATATCAAAAGCTTGTTTCAGTTCCATTTCTTTTTTCCTTTCCGGATTTAGCCTATAGCGTATCCGCTACCCTAATCCTACAAGAGCCTTATAGAATTAGGGTAGCGGGCGGACAAGCCGCCCGCTTTTAAGGGATAACATAGCAGATATAGGGAGATCCGCCATGTCAAAGAGAGACTTAGTTAGCTGTCAGGCTACCAACAGAAACCGGAACAATCAGAGGCTGTAAGCCTGTTTCGCTATTCCAGAGATACAGTTTCACGTCGGTTGCACCCGCAGCATCAAGTGCGCTCAGGTCAATAGTTACGCTGCCGTCTTCAACTAAGGTTGCCGGAACGGGCAGAGCATTGACTAACTTCGCTTCAGCACCTGTGCCGGTGTAAGCCGCTGCTACAACAACAGCATCCTGAGCAGCAGGAGAAACGATGGTGACTTTCTTATCAAAAGCGTTGTAGTCTAAAGCAATATCAGAAACTGCTTCTTTAACAACGGATTTTGTGCAGGAGAAATAAGTCATCAAGGGCTCAGTATCATACATAGCACCGGTGCTAAAATGTCCATGAGGAGCCACGCCGACACATGAGATACCTGTATTGGCATTCATCATATAACCGCCCGTCACAAAATTGAACTTCGTACCATTGATTGAGAGGTCAATTTTACCGGACACAGTATCAATTTCTGCAACAACTTTCAAATTATGAATGTTCGTAAGCGTTAAAGATTCATTCTTATCTGCGGTTGCACCTTTGGATTCGCCGCTTGTTACTGTAATAACAGATTGCCACTGGGAGCCGTTGTAATGACCCCATTCAATATAAAACGCTTTTCCGGCATCCCCATTAAAATAAACTCTATGAGTTGCATAAACGGCCTTATCTCGTTCAAGATCAAAAGCAATTTTCACTTTTCCCTGAACGGGAGTTTTATCATTTTTCAGCCATAGCTTACCGGTAACAGCTGTCGCTACAGATCCGCCGAAATCCAACTTGCCACCAGTTTCAAATGTTGTCTCATCAAAAAGGGATCTTTCACAAATTTCAATGCGGGGATCTAAAACGCCATCTTCAAAGTCATCGTAATAGATAACCTCTTCAGGAGAAGCTTCTTTCGGAAGCGTACAAGAGAAATATTCAACCCACGGGTCGGTGGTGTCACAGATCGGCATAATACCGATAGCTGCCAATCCCTTGAAGCTGTTTAACAGGTACCCGCCGGTAAGAGTAATTGGCGTTC
This sequence comes from Clostridia bacterium, assembly GCA_045132895.1. Lineage (GTDB taxonomy): Bacteria > Bacillota > Clostridia > UBA1381 > UBA9506 > UMGS755. The sequence continues at coordinate 1,075 of JBGUTC010000086.1, read as the reverse complement.
CGTTAATAGAAATAGTAAAAATACCGGTTTCTCCATCAACATCTGCGACAATTCTATAAGAGTTAGGACTGTTGACTGTTACAATCGTATTGGTGTCTGCTGTTGCTCCATAGGTTGCTCCCGTAGCAATCCATACGGTGCTGTCCCATTCAGTAGCAGTAGCATGACCATTGGTAATATCGATTTCAACTGCTTTAGCACGATTGCCGTCTGATTTTAAGCCGTAAAGGTAAATACGGAATCCTGAATCATAAACATAGTCTCTTGCAACTTTAAAATCTAAATGCAGGTCGCCATTGACCATGGTCTTATCCGGCTTCAACCAGATCAGACTGGTTAATGCATTACCGGAACCCGGCGTGCGCTGACATTGTAAATTACCATTTGCTTCTATGGTAGCATCCGTAAATTTAGATGTCGCGCCTCTTTCAATACGAGAATCTAAAACGCCGTCTTCAAAATCGTCGTAGTAAACAACGGATTCAACAGGAGTATTGTCAAACAGACCGGGAATGCGGAAAGCAAAGTCCTTGGTCTCTGCACCTGCTGTTGCAGTCACAGTTACATTCTTCGTCTGCTGAGGTCTTGTTACAACGCCGGTTGTCGGGTTGATGACCGCGCTGTCAGAGGAAGTAAAGGTAACGCCGGGGAAGTTCAGGTTCAGCTTTTCGCCTAAGAATGTTGCATCATCTGCGATTGACTGAGTCAGAGCTTCTCTTGTAACTGCGTCTAAAGCGCCATCTGCGCTTACGGGGAGAATCATAGTCATCAGCATCATGCTGACCAGAATTAAACCTAAAATTCTTTTCATTGTTTTGTCCTCCTTATTTAAATTTTGTTTTTTATATGGGAACACGGTCGGATCATGTGGGCTTGCCGGAAAGCAAGCCACACCGCGTCTCATTTTTAATAATCGGTAATAATAACGAAGGCTTTAATGTCGTTATTTTCAATAATCGCCAGGATGCCGTCTGCATCGGCGCCTACCTGAGTGTAGGTGCGGATGTCATCAATGCTGCCCGGGGAAATCCAGCCGCCGCGGCGGTCATATTTGTAAACCGTCGGCATGTCCTCA
>JBGUTC010000085.1:0-10005 GCA_045132895.1 Clostridia bacterium | reverse complement strand
GACGACCCATCCGTTTTAAAACCTGGCTATCAGCATGCTGAATGGGAATATCCATATACTTTACCAGTTTTTCTTCCTGAGCAAAGACTGCCATCAGTTCATCCGTAATCATTTCCGGATACAGATATAATACCCGCACCCAATGCAGTTTTTCAATAGCACAAAGTTTCTTTAAAAGTTCCGGCAAACAAGCTTTACCATATAACTCAACACCATAACGAGAGGTATCCTGCGCAATCACAACCAGTTCTTTTACACCGGATTCCGCCAGTTTTTCAGCCTCGCGTACAATGTCTTCCATGGGCCGGCTCCGGTATGCACCTCGCAGTTTAGGGATAATGCAATAGGTGCAGTGATTGTCGCAACCATCTGCAATCTTACAATAAGCCATGTAACCCGGCGTGGCAAGCATGCGGTTTTCTTCAGGCAACGGGTCGTTCATGTGACCGTATAAAACCACCTGTTCTCCCGCAAAGGCACGGTTAATCACTTCCGCAATTTTCGGATAATCTCCCGTTCCAACTACAGCATCTACTTCCGGAAGTTCAGCCAAGATATCATCATGATACCGTTCTGCCATACAACCACAGACAATAAGCAAACGACAACGGTCTTCCTTATAAGCCGCCATCTCCAGAATTGTCTGAATTGACTCTTCCTTTGCCGAATCAATAAAGGCACAGGTGTTCACCAAAATAACGTCTGCTAAAGCCGGATCTGCCACAATCTGATGCCCTTCACCGTCTAAAATGCCCAACATTACTTCTGTGTCAACCAGATTTTTCGCACAACCTAACGATACAATACCAATATTCAAAGGACTCATCCTCACTCAGCATCCGCAGACTCTTCCGCTTTTGCAACTTCTTCTGCCGCATGATTTTCCGCTGCTTCTAAAGCATCAAACTTTGCCTGATACTCAGCTTCGCGTTCTGCTTCCTGCTCTTTTGTTTCGTTGACAACCAGAATTTCACCGTCAGCAATTTCTTCAACTGCTTTGGTGATGCTTCTTGCACCATCAATGCTCTTTTCTTCCTCTTTTGCATCTTCCAGAATATCTCTCGCACGCTTGGAAGCTGCAATAACTAAAGAATAACGATTTCCTGCCTTTTCCATCAGGTCCATAATTGAAGGGTACAGCATCATAATGTATCAATCCTTTCCTTTGCTTCTGATAATGTTTCAATCCATTCTCCGTTGCGCTCTATTCTCATTTTTTCTGCCTGAATAACAGAAGCGAAACGTTGAACTGCAGATTCGACATCATCATTTATAAGTATGTAATTATATTTTTCAATATTCGAACATTCCCAGGCAGCCGTTTTCAACCGCTCTTTAACCACTTCCGGCGCCTCTGTTCCTCTGCCGGTCAGCCGGCGTTCCAGTTCTTCCATGCTGGGAGGCATGACGAAAATATAAACGCCCTCAGGGAACTTGCTCTTGACCTGCATAGCACCCTGCACTTCAATTTCTAAAATGACATCTTTCCCGGCCTCCAACAGTTCTTCAACTTTTTTACGAGGCGTTCCGTAATAGTTCTGGCAAAAACAAGCCCATTCAATAAACTCATGATTGTCAATCATAGAACGGAATGTTTCTTCACTTAAAAAGTAATAACTCTCGCCGTCTACTTCACCCGGACGGGGCTTTCTGGTGGTCGCGGAAACCGACATGCAAATATCAGGATTCTGCTCCATCAAAGCGCGACAAACCGTTCCTTTACCCGCACCGGAAGGACCGGAAACAACAAGTAATAAACCTTTACTCATCCTCTTCTTCCTCCTCTTCCTCCAGCATCAGATCTCCGCTTTCGTTGAGACGGTTCGCAACTGTCGTGGGCTGCAGGGCAGACAACACGATGTGGTCGCTGTCCATAATAATGACCGCACGGGTACGGCGACCGTAAGTCGCATCAATCAGCATGCTCCGCTCTCTTGCTTCCTGGACCATTCGTTTAATGGGAGCCGACTCAGGAGAAACAACCGCTTCCAGTCGGACTGAGGAGACAATGTTACCGAAGCCGATGTTAATCAGTTTCATAGTGCACCTTCCTATATGAATTACTCAATATTCTGAATTTGTTCTCTTAACTTCTCAATTTCCGCTTTCATGTTAACAACCAGTTTGGAAATCTGCAAATCATTTGCTTTAGAACCAATGGTGTTCACTTCCCGGTTCATTTCCTGAACCAAGAAATCCAGTTTTCTGCCGATGCCTTCTGCTTCGGACAGGATGTTTTCCAGTTCAACAAAGTGGCTCCGCAAACGAACCGTTTCCTCTGCTACGCAGAACTTATCTGCCATCAGGGCAACCTCTGTTAAGAATCTGGATTCTTCAACCGGAACATCTCCCAAAAGATCCTTCATGCGTTCTCTGAGACGTTCTGCGTAGTTATCCGCCATGCACGGTGCCAGAGCTTCAACCTTTGCAAGATCAGAAAGAACATTGTCCGCGCGGTGCCGTAAATCTGCCACCATGCGCTCGCCTTCCCGCTGACGCATCGCTTCAAAATCGTCTACGGCCTTTTCCAGACAAGAAAGAACCATCTGCCAGATTTCCTCCTGATCCTGCTCTTCCTGACGGGCAATGAAAATATCGGAAAAGCGGGTCAGGTCGCTGAGACCGATTTCCTGAGAAATTCCACAGGTCTCTTTGATTTCTTTCAAAACTTCATAGTAATTTTTCAAAAGATCAGCATCAAGGGAAACTGCCTTGTTCTGACTGACATAACTTTCATAATATAAAGAAATGTCAATCTTACCGCGATGTACCCGTTTTCCCACATAATCCTTGATTTTGTCTTCCAGATACATGTACATACGAGGTAACTTTACATTAATATCGCAATACCGATGATTCACACTCCGCAAATCAATGACAATCTTTTTTTGTGCATCAACGGTTTCGAAGCGACCATAACCGGTCATGCTTTTTACAGTGCTCATAATCTTCCCTCTTTATCGTCAAGTTTATTTATGTTGCTCTAAGTAAATCAATAAAACAGAAACATCCGCCGGACTGACACCGGAAATACGACTGGCCTGCCCCAAAGAGCGCGGACGGATTTTTGACAGTTTTTGCCGCGCTTCAATTCTGAGTCCGTCAATACTCTCATAATCAATGGCTTCCGGAAGCAGTTTGTCCTCCATTTTCCGGAACGCTTCCACCTGCCTGAGCTGACGGTTGATATAACCTTCATATTTAATTTGAATTTCAGCCTGTTCCGCCTCAAAACGGGAAAGTTCCGGCCGATTTGCATCAATGGGAGCTAATTTTTCATAGGTGAATTCCGGACGTCTTAAAAGTTCCGACAATCGGATACCGGTAGAAATATCTGCCGACCCATGCTCCTTTAAAAAAGCACGAACGGCATCTGACGGCGGAACAACCACTTCAGAAAGTCGTTTGATTTCCTGTTCAACAGCATCCCGCTTTGCAAGAAAACGCTGGTACCGTTCTTCGCTGATCAAACCAATTTTATAACCCGTCGGCGTCAAACGAAGGTCTGCATTGTCCTGCCTGAGCAGCAGGCGGTATTCCGAGCGGGAGGTCATCATACGGTAAGGTTCCGGTGTTCCCTTTGTAACAAGGTCATCAATCAGCGTACCAATATAGCTTCCGGAACGGTCTAAAACCAAAGGTTCTTTTCCCAGAAGAGCCTGCGCCGCGTTAATACCGGCAATAAGACCCTGTGCCGCTGCTTCTTCGTAACCGGAACTGCCATTAAACTGCCCGGCACCGTAAAGACCTTTTATCTTTTTAAATTCAAGAGTTGGAAGCAACTCCGTGGGGTCCACACAGTCATATTCAATGGCATAAGCCGTTCTCATCATTTTAACATGCTCAAGACCGCTGATTGTCCGGATCATTTCAATCTGGACATCTTCCGGCAAACTGGAAGATAATCCCTGCACATACATTTCTTCTGTATGCTCACCCATAGGCTCAATAAAAATCTGATGTCGGTTCTTATCGGCAAAGCGCACCACTTTATCCTCAATAGACGGACAGTACCGGGGGCCAACCCCCTCAATCATACCGGCATATAAAGGTGAACGGTGCAGATTATTGCGAATCACCTGATGGGTTTCTTCATTTGTATATGTTAAATAACAGCTGACTTTATTTTCACCGGGGTCTTCCGTTTCAAAGGAAAAAGGCGTAATCTCCTCGTCACCTGTCTGTTCTTCCATTTTGGAAAAATCCACACTGCTCCGGCTGACTCTGGCAGGCGTTCCGGTTTTAAACCGTCTGAGCACAACGCCGCTTTCCTTAAGGCTTTCAGAAAGCCTGTCTGCCGGGAATAGCCCATCGGGTCCGCCGCTATAGGATACATCCCCGATAATAATCTTTCCCTTTAAAAAAGTACCCGTTGCTAAAATAACACGATCTGCACTGTAGTAGGCGCCCGTATGAGTCACAACGCCGCATACAGCGCAATCTTCACAATGCAGACTGATAATTTCCGCCTGCTTAACATCTAAATGTTCGGTTTTCTCCAGAGTATGTTTCATTCGCGCCTGATACGCGCGGCGATCAGACTGAACACGAAGAGAGTAAACTGCAGGACCTTTCCCTCTGTTTAAGATCCGGGACTGGAGAAACGTCTCATCTGCCGCTTTCCCCATTTCGCCACCTAAAGCGTCAATTTCCCGAACTAAATGCCCCTTCGCCGTTCCGCCGATAGACGGATTGCAGGGCATATTGGCAATGGAATCCAGGTTGATTGCAAAAATCGCTGTCTCAACACCCAGACGCGCAGAAGCAAGCGCCGCCTCGCAGCCGGCATGTCCGCCGCCTATAACGATAACGCCATAATGTCCGGCATAATATGAAGCGCCCTCGGGCAATGTCATCTGTCCTTCTCTCATAATCAACCCTTCTGATCTTCTGTTTTACTCGCTTAAATACATGACTGCACAACATAGGCATTCTATCATATTATATCATTGTTTCTTCCCTAGTGCAATAATTATTTCGAAAAAATCCGGTATTTTCACAAAAAATGTATATAATTAAGAAAATTCATTACAATTTTATTAAAATTTCAGATTTTAGTTGACTAAACATAAATAAAAATATATAATGAATCTATGTGATTTCATGTAAGGAGGAGACAAAAATGGGCAAAAGCATCACAAAACTTGTGATCGCATTCTTAGTCATTGCCTTAGGAGCGTATATCGCCCTGTTCGGCTTTAACATTCAGATGTTCGGTTACCACGTTAGTTATCCGTCCGCTCTGGATGAAGAAAACGGCATCAGACAAGGTCTTGATCTTGTGGGCGGTTCGGTTATCACTTATGAGGCACAGACAGAAACTGCGGAGGATTCCGAAATGGAATCCGTTAAAAACGTATTAAGAAAACGTCTTGATGCGCTGGGATATAGCGAAGCAACCGTTTCCCGTCAGGGTGAAAAGAAGGTTCGCGTTGAAATTCCCGCTATCCAGAACCCCGAAGAAGCGGTTCAGACCTTAGGTCAGACTGCAAAACTTACTTTCCGCGACGCTGACGGAAACATCGTATTAGAGGGTACAGATGTTCAGAGTGCTACAGCTGCTTTCGGTCAGATCAGTGAGACCGGCGGCGATCAGCACTATGTTTCATTGAAACTCAATGCAAGCGGTGTGGACAAGTTCGCTGAAGCAACAGCAGCAGCCGCTGCTCGTAAGAGTGAAAGCAAGAATTACATTGCTATCATGCTGGACGAAGAGGTCATCAGTCAGCCCAGCGTTGAGCAGGCAATTAACTCTCCGGATTGTATGATTTCCGGTGGTTTCGTAGATTCTTCTGAAACCCGTGAACTGGCAACCCTGATTAACTCCGGTAACCTGCCTTTCTCTATTCAGGATGTTGAACTGAGAAGCGTTGGTCCGACTCTGGGTGAAAGAGCACTGGAAACCAGCTTATTTGCAGCAGGAATTGGTATTCTGCTGATTCTGATTTTCATGCTGCTGGTTTATCGTCTGCCCGGTTTAATGGCAGATATCTCTTTGATTGCTTACATTGCAATTGTTACGTTTATCATGTCCTGGTTCAGAATCAACCTGAGCCTGCCTGGTATCGCCGGTATTATCCTTTCTGTTGGTATGGCAGTTGATGCAAACTGTATCATCTTCGCTCGTATGAAAGAAGAACTGGCTCTTGGCAAAACTGTTAAGACTTCCGTTGAATCCGGCTTTAACCGTGCATTCATCGCAATTCTGGATGCCAACGTTACAACACTGATTGCAGCTGTTGTTCTGTATAACTTCGGTACCGGCCCGATTCAGGGCTTTGCCATTACCCTGGCTATCGGTACAGTTGTCAGCATGTTCACCGCCATCGTTATCACGAAGTTCTTGCTTCGTCAGTTGGTTGGTCTGAAAATTCAGAACACAAGCCTGTTCGGTGTAAAAAGGAGGGATGACCGTGTTTAAGATTGTAGAAAAATTCAAATTCACTGCTCCCATCTCTCTGGTCATCATTTTAATCGGTGCAATCTGCTTCGGTATCTTCGGCGGATTTGCGCAGGATGTTGACTTTGCCGGTGGTATGACCATGTATGTTGACATGGGTAAAGCCGTTGATTTAGATGAACTGTCCAAGTTCGTTATCGACAACACCCCTGACGGCGTAAACCCCACCTGTCAGAACTCTGACGGTACACAGGTTGTCATCAAAACAACCCCGATTAACACAGAAGAACGCGATGCTCTCCAGACTGCCATTTTAGAGCAGTATGAACTGGAAGACAGCGCTATTCTGCAGGTTGATAACGTTTCCGCAACCGTTGGTAGCGAGTTAAAGAAACAGGCATTAACCGCAACTCTGATTGCAGCTGTTTTAATGCTGATTTACATCACCATCCGTTTCGAAATGAGAACCGGTATTGCTGCTGTTATCTGTCTGTTACATGATGTTTTAATCATGTTAACTGTCTATGCGGTTTTCCGGATCCCCGTTAACTCAAACTTCATTGCGGCGATTCTGACCATCGTTGGTTACTCTATCAATAACACCATCGTTGTGTTTGACCGCATCCGCGAAAACTACGCAAAGAACAAACGTGCGCCCTTTGCTGAAACAGTTAACACCAGTATCAAGCAAACTCTGGGTCGTTCTATTAACACCACCATCACCACTCTGCTGCCGGTTATCATGTTGTTCGTCTTCGGCGTAACTTCTATCCGTCAGTTCACCATTCCTCTGATGGTTGGTCTCTTAGCCGGTACTTATTCTTCTGTTTTACTGGCTGGTCCGATCTGGGTATTCTTAAAGACTGCTCAGGCAAACCGCAAAAAGAAGAAACTGGCAAAAAGATAAACTTAAACATGAAAAAGCTGTGGCAACAGATGCCACAGCCTTTTTTTATCGTGATATAATAAAAAGGAATCCGCTTCGTGCGGATTCCTTTTTATTATTGAAATAAGAGGTTCACAAGTTCGCAACCCTTTTCCAGATAAACACCGGTACTCTTAGCATTTGCCTCCGTGTAAGAAAGCCCGGAGCCATTTCCCTGTCCTTTCCGGTAAACGGCAAAGGGAATCGGGTCTTTCACATGGGTCATCAGTTTCAGAGGCGTTGGATGATCCGGTGTCAGAAGAACTGCAAAATCCTCACCGCTGCTTTCCAGATAGGAAAGAACCGGACCTACAATTTTCTCGTCAATGAGTTCAATCGCTTTGACCTTTAAATCAATCTGCCCCTGATGCCCGCATTCATCCGGCGCTTCCACATGAATATATACAAAATCCTGACCTGCTTTTAAAGCATCAATTGCCGCTCCGGCTTTTCCGTCAAAATTTGTATCAATATTGCCCGTCGTTCCTTCCACCTGAGCCACCTGCATACCGGTTCCCACACCGATACCCTTTAATAGATCAACAGCTGAAATCATCGTGCCGGAAAGACCGAATTTGCTCTTAAAGGAATCCAGGGCAGGCTTGGTACCCTCACCCCATATCCAAAGAGAATTAGCAGGATTTTTGCCACGTTTGATGCGGTCCAGATTAATCGGATGTTCCGATAATATTTCGTGACTTTGTTTCATAATGTCCAAAATAAGACTGCCAAACTCACCGCCGGGCAAATACTCTGCCACAACGCGCTTTGAAATATCATGCGGCGGCGTCAGGGAAAGATTCAGGCTACCCTTGTCCCAAACCAACAAATGCCGATAACTGATGCCGGCATAGAGAGAAAAACCGGGAACCACCAGATTCTTCTGAAGGTAAGAAATCAACTCCGTTGACTCTTCCGTGGAAATTTCTCCGGCACTGTAGTCCACCATAGTCTTCTGTCCATATTCGGCCTCGTCAGAAAGCGTAACCAGATTGGCACGGAAGGTCACATCTGTTTCCTTCAATTCCACGCCGATAGACAGTGCCTCCAGAGGAGAACGACCGCTATAACACTTCAGAGGATCATATCCTAAAACGCTCAGGTTTGCCACATCACTCCCCGGACTCAGGGAATCGTCAACCGTTTTGGCAAGCCCCAGAATACCAGAAGATGCAATCTTGTCCATATTGGGTTTTTTTGCGCATTCCAGCGGCGTTTTTCCACCCAAGGCGTCGCAGGGGAAATCCGCCATGCCGTCGCCTAAAAATACAACATATTTCATTCTAATCATTCCTTGCTACAGAATTTTCCTTTTCACTTTTTATTATACATATAAGCGCCTGAAAAGTCAACGGATTTACCGCCTTTTCTTATCTTGACAAAAAATGTCTTCTTATGTTATACTCAAAGTGGAAAAGAATGTATTCTGGAATGATATAAGGTGATTCTATGAAACGGATTTTAATCATCCCGAACCCGGATCGTGACCCCAAACTTTGCTACACAAAAAAAGCCCTCGCCTACCTGTCAGGCAAGGCAGAAGTCTTCGTCTCCGAAACACTTAAAGATTCTCTGCCCGGGCTCAGCGGTTATCTGACTGACGAGACTCTGTACGAAAAAATTGACTTAGTCTTGGTGTTGGGCGGAGATGGCACGCTCCTCGCCGTCGCAAGAGAGACCGCTGCCAGAAAAATTCCCATTTTAGGAATCAATCTGGGGCATCTTGGATTTTTAGCACAAATAGAAAAAAACGAAATTGAGGAAAGTCTTGCCCGTCTTTTGGCCGATGAATACGCCATTGATGAACGTGTCATGCTCCGGGCAACTTTAAAGTCCGCATCCGGCGAAGTCCATCTGTTAGAATCCTTAAACGATATTGTCATCAGCCGTGGTATGAACAGCCGCCTTCTGGATATAAACCTGTATATTAACAACCAGTTTGTAGACGATTATAAGGCAGACGGTATGATTATTGCCACGCCAACCGGTTCAACGGCTTATTCACTTTCTGCCGGCGGTCCTATTGTCGACCCGGCAGTCAGAAGCTTTCTGATTACGCCTGTTTGTCCCCATAAACTGTACTCCAGGAGTATTGTTACACCGGACGATTGCGAAATCACTATGACCATCAGTAATGAAAACCCCCGCTCTGCCATTGTAACAGCAGACGGACAAGGTGATTTCATTTTTTCCGAAGGCGATATATTGACCCTCTCCCGTTCAGAATTCAATGCTCGTCTCATTCGAATCCGCGATAGCCACTTTTACGGCATGTTGCACCATAAACTGCTCGGAAAGGAAAAATAAACATGAAACAAAAAAGACATTCCGCTATTTTAGACCTGATTGCCAATCACGAAATTATCACCCAGGAAGATCTTGCTACCCGCCTGACTTCCATGGGTTTTCGGGTAACGCAGGCCACCGTTTCCCGCGACATCAAGGAATTGAAACTGACAAAAGTTCCTGCTGAATCCGGCGTGTATAAGTACGCAAAACCCGAGCGTCAGGTTGGTGTTCCCAGCTCTCAGTTAATGATTCTCCTGCGTTCTGTCATCAGCGTAGAGGCTGCTCAGAATATCGTTGTGATTAAAACCCATGCCGGCATGGCACAAGCTGCTGCTGCTGTTTTAGACGCTATGGCAATAAAAGAAATCATTGGCTCCTTAGCCGGTGACGA
>JBGUTC010000084.1:0-7635 GCA_045132895.1 Clostridia bacterium | reverse complement strand
CGGTAGTGGCGCTACCTGCGTTGGATTTTTCCTGGAAAAGCCGGATGAAGCAAATCTCAGGGCCTTGTTCGGAAAAGATTTTGTGGCACTGACGGAGCCGGGGGACGCAGATTAAATAAAAAACAAAAGACATTCAGGAGTTGTAGCATAAGGTGGACAACTCCTTTTTACATATTTAAGATTGTGTTACAAAAAAGGTCAAACGATTGAAAAAAAACGGGGAATGCTTTATAATTATGATGAGAAAGCATACTTTTTGACGAAAAACAGTTTTTTGAAAATAATCAGAAGAGGTGCAATCATGGAAGACATCAGAAAAAAGAAAATATTAATGACACTGATGCGTCTGGAAATCGGTGGCGCAGAGACACATGTTCTGGAGTTGAGTCTGGAATTGGCTCGTAAAGGCTTTGAGGTTGTTGTGGCATCCGGTGGCGGTGTGTATGAGGCGCATCTGGAAAAGGCCGGTATTAAGCATTACACGGTTCCGATGTATACAAAATCGCCGGGTAAGGTGTTACAGTCTCTTGCGGCTCTGAAAAAGATTATTCGTGATGAAAAGATTGATCTGGTACATGCTCATGGCAGAATCCCTGCCTTCCTGTGCGGGTTGCTCCATCCTTTTATGAATTTTACGTTTGTGACCACGGCGCATTGGGTATTCCGCACAAATTTTGTTTTGCGTCGTCTGACCAATTGGGGTGAAAAGGTCATGTCTGTCAGCGAGGATATTAAAACCTATCTGATGGATAATTACGGCACGGACCCGAAGGATATTTTTGTGACTATCAATGGTATTGATACCGATCGGTTTTCGCCGGAAGCGGACTTTTCTCCGGTTTTAGAGGAGTTCTCCCTGGCGAAAGACAGCAAGAAAATTGTGTATATCAGTCGCATGGATGAGGATCGGGCTCTGGTTGCCTTTCATCTGGCGGAAATTGCTCTTGAGATTGAAAAGATTTGTCCCGGCGTTGAAATTGTCATTGTGGGCGGCGGGAATGTTTTTGATAAGCTGAAAACCTTGTCTGACAGTGTGAATGAACAGGCTGGTCGCCGGTTGATTACGTTGACTGGAGGCAGAACGGATATTGATATGTTTGCGGCTATGTCCGATTTGTTTATTGGTGTTTCCCGTTCGGCTCTTGAGGCAATGGCTTGTGCCAAGCCTGTGATTGTAGCCGGTAACGAGGGCTATTTGGGTATTTTTGACGAAAGCAAGTTGCAGGTTGGAATTGATACCAATTTCTGTTGCCGCGGCTTAGTCGAGTCTTCGAAGGAATTGTTGCTGGAGGATGTGAAAACAGTTCTGGCAGCATCCGACGAACAACTGGCAACATGGGGTGCTTATAGCAGACAGACAATCTGTGAACGGTATTCGGTAGCCAAAATGGCAGAAGATAATGCAGAAATGTACTGTGCATCTATGGTAAAAAAAAAGTGGGACGTAGTGATTTCCGGTTATTACGGCTACGGTAATTCCGGTGACGAGGCCTTGCTTTCTGCCATGATTGCCCATTTGAAAGAAAAAAATCCTCGCCTGAATATCTGTGTTTTGTCAAAAGACCCCAAAAAGACAGAGAAAGAGCATGGGGTTGAGGCCATCAATCGCTATCAGATTTTTAAAATTTTGAAAGCGCTAAAGAGCACCAGGCTGTTTATCAGCGGTGGCGGCAGTTTGTTGCAGGATGTAACATCCAGCCGTTCTCTCAAATACTACCTGTCTTTGATTCATGCTGCGAAAAAAAGACAAACGCCGGTTATGCTGTATGCCAACGGTATCGGTCCTATCCGCAAGGAAAAAAACCGGACGTTTTGTGGCAAGGTTCTTGACGGCATGTCAGCGATTACGCTGCGGGAGCCGGCTTCCTTAGAAGAGTTAAAATCTCTGGGCATTGATATAACAAATGCCATGGTTACGGCTGACCCGGCTCTGACAATGAATGCTACGGGTAAGGGAGCAACAGAACTGTTAAGCAAGATGGGTGTTTCAGACGGCGAGAAACTGTTTGCCGTGTCGATTCGTCCCTGGAACTATGATTCTGATTTTTGTAAGGCATTAGCCGACGTTATTGATGATGCTTCAAAGCGCTATGGCGTATTTCCTGTTTTTGTGCCTATGCAGTATCCGGAGGATTTGGAAATCTCACGAAAAGTTATAGAGCATCTGTCAGTAAAAAGTTATGTTCTGACTGAACCTGAATCAGCAGAGGTCATTGTTGATTTGTTCAGAGGTATGGAATTCGTTTTGGCAGAACGGCTTCACTCTTTGATTTATGCAGCAGACGCCTTTGTTCCAACGGTGGGTCTGTCTTACGACACAAAGGTTGATGCGTTTATGGATTATATTGGCCTCGATACAGCAGTTGATGTTCAGGGATTTTCTGTTGAGCAGGCGAAGAACGCCATTGATACAATCATGGAAAATCGGGACGGCATTTGCCTGATGCTGCGAGATAAACTGACTGGCTTACAGGAAAAAGCAAAGTATAATGCGGAGGTAGCCATTAATCTTATTAAACAAGCGGAGGATTATTATGAAGTTAATGGGAATTGACTATGGTGATGCCCGGATTGGCGTGGCTATGTCTGACCCCCTTTGTATTACAGCCCAGGGTTGGGGCACCGTGAAACAGTCTGAAAAAGCCTGCCAGGAAATTGCGGATTTGGCAAAGTCCAGTGGCGTAGACCGGATTGTTGTGGGATTGCCGAAAAATATGGATAATTCTGAGGGTGCCAGCGCAGAAAAAGCCAGAGCCTTCGGAGAACAATTGAAAGAATTGACCGGTCTTGAATTGGCTTTCTGGGATGAGCGACTGACAACGGTAGCGGCTCATGGATTTTTAAGCGAGTTGAATGTCAGAGGAAAAAAGCGGAAAGCCATTGTTGATACGGTGTCGGCCTCGCTGATTCTTGAAGGGTATATGCAGTTTATAAGGAGAACGGAGGCACAGTCATGAAGCTTTTAAAGCGGGTATTGATTGTTGCAACTGTAGTTTTGCTAATGGGGATTGGCCATGCAGATGCAGTTCAATATTTTTATGACGGGGCTTATCATGAATATCAGGGGAATATTTTTCAACTGAATGTGAATGGGAAACTGTTGAAGCCGGAAATGCCGCCCATTGTATTTGACGATTACTCTGTGGTGCCGGCACGGTCGGTTTTTCAGGATGGTTTAGGTGCAACTGTGCGCTGGAACAGTAAAACGAGAGAAGTTACTATTGTTTTAGACGATGTTACATTGATTCTGACCATTGACAAAAAGGAAGCAAAAGTAAACGGCGAGCAGGTTGTGATGCCTATTGCACCGAAAATTATCAACGACTACACGATGATTCCTGCCCGTTTTGTCGGAGAAACACTGGGCATGAAAGTAGATTTCGATTCAAAGACAGACACGGTTATCATTGAGCGTCAGGAGAAAAAGGTCTCGGTGACAAAAGTAACTTACCAGGAAGAGACAGAAACCAGGCATGTGATTACCATCACGACAGACAAGGAAAAGCCTGTATACAAAGAATATTGTCTGCAGGATCCTGTCCGGATCGTTGTGGATGTAGCAGATGGAAAGTTTTCAAAAATTCCTGCCGTGATGGAGGGGAAAGGGAACTTAGAAAAAGTCCGGTTTGGACAACAGACAGACAGTGCCCGCATTGTCGTGGATCTCATAGAAGATCTGGGCTATACAGTTAAAACTAAGGGCAAGGATATTATCATTACGGTTACGGTTGATCCTGAAATGTCTTCCGGCATCAAAGATGTCTTTGAGTTGATTACATATGGCTATGAGGGTGCCAGAGACTATGTCCGCTTCGATCTTGAAATGGGAGAGCCCGTTATGAAGGGCGGGCAGATTACGGTGCCGATTTACGGGGATCTGCCGGAGGAAGATGCAGAGAAAGCAGTTACAGGATTTTTTGGAAAAAGACTGTATTACACGCCTACTGAGGAGGGTGGATTGATTACAATCGCTCTTAAAAATACAGACGCGGAAATGTATGTTCACAACAATGAAATCCGACTGAATTCCGTTCACAAGGCGCTAGCGCGGTCAGTTATGCTGGATGCCGGCCACGGAGGTCAGGATGCCGGTGCTGTCGGGTATAATGAAGACGGAACCATTAAAGCCCTGGAAAAGGACTTTAATCTGGATGTGGCTCTTCGCGCTAAGAAACTTCTAGAGGCGGAAGGCGTTGATGTGCACATGATTCGGACTACGGATGTCTATGTGGACTATTTGCGGGTTGGCAGCGTTGCCAATGATGCCGGAACATCTTTGTTTGTCAGCATTCATACTAATTCAGCGACGGTTGATACGGCTCACGGGATCGAAACCTTTGGTTATCTGGATGCTGGAAGCGTTTCTAACGGTATGACCAGTAAGCGTCTTTCAGAAATTTTACTGGAAGAGCTAATTGGCAAGACTAAAGCATATAGCCGGGGCGTGAAGGACGGAAAGACGCTGGCGGTTATTAATTCTACAAAGATGCCGGCAACGCTCGTTGAAATTGGCTTTATTTCCAACGATGAAGAGTGTGCCCTTCTGATGCAGGAAGACTATCGTCAGAAATTGGCGCAAGCGGTTTGCGACGGCGTGTTGCGGGCTTTTGAAGAAATGGAGATATAAAAAAACAGGCGGAGATTTTATCTCCGCCTGTTTTTTTTATATTTTAAGAAAGAGGAATATCTTTTAGCGTTCTGAACTGGAATCCTTCAGAGGCCAGGTGGTCAATGATGCTGCGCAGGGAGTCTGCCGTGGTTTGTTTGGTTGCAGCATCGTGCATTAAAATAACCACATTTCGTCTGCCGCTTGTCGTTTTTCGGATGTTTTCCAAAAGAACGTCCGGCGATACGTTTTGCCCCTCTGCGTCACCATTTAAAGCGTTCCAATCTACATACTTATAACCAATGGAAGCCAGCGCATCTTTTTGCGGGGTCTTAGTTTCTTCAAAGGAACCACCGGGGAAGCGGAAGATCTTAACAAATGCCTCTTCGCCGACGGTTTCTACAATGACGCTTTCGGTTTTCTGAATATCTTCCAGGAAAAATTCCGTGCTGTCATAGAGCGACTTATAATCATGAGAATAGGAATGGTTGGCAAGAACATGTCCTTCACTGGTTGCCCGTTTGGCAAGATCCGGATTTTTTTCGACATTAGCCCCTAAAACAAAGAAGGTTGCCCGGACGCCTTTTTCCTGCAGAATGTCCAGAATCTGGGGCGTAATCTTTGCAGTCGGTCCGTCATCGAAAGTCAAAAATGCAATCTTTTCCGGTTGATTGAAAACGCTGACCAGTTCAGCCTCGTGCTTGGGTTCCACGATGGGAATTTCCGGTGGTGGAGGTGTTGGAGTCGCAGTAGGAATTGGCATTTCCACTGCCTCGTAAGGAGAACCGACAATCGTATCATCATATTTCATTTCAAAAGATTTTATGATAGCGCGGACGCAGAAAATCAGCAGACAGAAAACCAGAAAGAGCAACAGAAGCCTGGGAATCAGTATCTTGAAATCGACGCGACGCCGTCTTGCTTTGTACATAGCATTTGCTCCGTTTCAATTGTAGAAATATAGAATATTTTGTCTTTTTTTATATTATACCATGGAGTTATTAAATATTTATTAAAAAACGATATAAAATCGTCTTTTTTTGCATAGGATAGGATTATATTTTTTGCAAAAAGGGATGATAATATGAAAAAAATCTTGTTATCTGTTTCTTTTATCTTCGTGTTTCTGGTTGGCTGCAGTGCGGAGCAGAATCCATTTCAGAAAGAAATTTCTCTGGAAGGCAGCAGACCGGTTAATGTGACGATGGAGATGGTAGAGGAAAATTATTCGGATTATCCCAATACCATGTTTGGGTGGGGTCTGAAGAAAAACGTTAACGCGCCACCGGAAATTCCGGACAACATCCGACAGATGATGGATACATATCAGGCATTTTACTTAGACAGAATTCCCCGGAGTCTGTATCTGACCTTTGACGAAGGATATGAAAACGGTTATACGGCTAAAATTTTAGATGTTTTAAAGGAAAACAATGTGAAAGCGGCGTTTTTTGTCACGGGTCCCTATCTTGAAAAAGAAACGGAACTGGTGGAGCGCATGTTCGACGAAGGGCATATTGTGGGGAATCATACAGTTCATCACCCGAGTATGCCGCAACTTGACAGCACGGAAGAAGTCAAAAAGGAAATTTTGTTACTGAATGCCATGTGTCAGGAGAAATACGGGAAATCCATGACCTATTTCCGTCCGCCCCGGGGAGAATACTCCGAGAGAACCCTGAAAATCAGCCGGGATCTGGGCTATACCAATGTCTTCTGGAGTTTTGCTTATAAAGATTGGGAAGTGAACAACCAGAAGGGAACAGAGTATGCTTATCAGCAGATTAAAAAGGGTGTCCACGACGGCGCGGTTTTACTTTTGCATGCGGTTTCCAAAGATAATGCAGAGGTTTTAGACAGCGTGATTAAAGACTTAAAAAGTGAGGGATATCGTTTTCGTTCGCTGGACGAATTTGGAAAAGAATGATTACCAAAAACGTCCTTGGATAATCACCTCATGTCTGGTCAATCTAAGAGAGTATGAACTTTAGATGAATCAGGACGTGAGATGATGAATCGCAGACTTTCTGCAAAAAAAAGAAGCAGGTTATTTGCCTGTTTGTTGCTGCTTTTAGCTGCAACCATGATTTTAGAATGTCAATTGCGTTACCCTGAAACAATAGTTTTATATGAGGGGGAACGATTATCGATGAATACGGACTCGCCGTATCGTGTTCATTTGCCTGTGGCAACCGGTGGCGTTTTAGAGGAAAACGGGGAGCTGGTATCTGATCACTATAGTCAACTTTTGCATATAAATGAGACCGGGCAATATGACATGACGGTGAAATTGTTCGGACTGATTCCTGTGCGAACGGTTACGGTAGATGTGCAGCCGCAATTGGAATTGGCCGCGTGTGGCGATACGGTGGGGATTAAGATTTTTACAAAAGGTCTTGTTTGTGTTGGTGTACAGACCATCCATGATAAGCATGGCAACGCACACAATCCGGCACGAGAGTCTGATATCCGCTCCGGCGATATTTTTCTGAAAGTGGGTGAAGAGCCCCTTTCCGATACTGAACAAATGGGGGAGATTATCCGGAAAAGTGACGGGCAAACGCTTTGTTTTACCATTTTAAGAGATGAGCGGGAGATGGTCAAGGAAGTGAACCCCGTTGAGACCAATGAGGGATATAAGCTGGGGTTCTGGCTTCGGGATAGCACCGCAGGAATTGGCACATTGACCTATTATCAGCCGGAAACTTTGGATTTCGGCGCTTTAGGGCACCCGATTTCTGACGGCGACACGGGGACAATTATGCCGGTTTCAGATGGAGAACTTTTGGCAGCTTCTGTTTTTAGTGTGGAAAAGGGTACAAAAGGGGAACCGGGCCAGTTGAAAGGGATTTTTAAAACCAGAGATCCCTCGCTGGGCATTGTTACGGAGAATTCCCTTCGCGGCGTTTTTGGGAAACTGAATGAACCAATGGCTGAGAAAGAGACTTATCCAGCGGCTTCGAGGAACCAGATTCATGAAGGAAATGCCACCATTTTGGTCAATCTTTTCGGCGAAAAGCCAGAGGCGT
>JBGUTC010000083.1:0-5449 GCA_045132895.1 Clostridia bacterium | reverse complement strand
TACCAGCGTGATACAGATGAGATTAAAGCGGCAATGGTTTTTTTATTTACAATGCCCGGGGTTCCGTTTGTCTACTATGGCGATGAAATTGGAATGGATTATATTGAGGGTCTACAATCCAAAGAGGGTGGATATAACCGTACAGGTTCAAGAACTCCTATGCAATGGGAAGAAGGTAAAAACAAAGGATTTTCATCAAGCGACACGCCGTATCTTTTAACTGATTCTCGTCCGGAAGCGCCAACAGTTGAAAAACAGTTAAGTGATAAAAACTCACTGTTGAATTTTGTGAAAAAGTTGATAGAATTACATAAAACGATACCTGCACTTCATGCAGAGAGTGATATCAATATTCTTTTGAATGAATATCCGTTTGTATATGAACGCACGGATGGAAGAAAAACAATTTTTATCGCAATAAACCCATCTGACAATGTATATGATTATTCAGTTCCTGCATTTTCAAAGGTTTTAATTAGTCAAAACGTTAAACAAAATGATGGTTATATTACAATGGATGGCGTTAGCTTTATAATAGCAGAAAAGGAATGATTTTTTGTCATAATTTGAGTATACAGCCTTTATATAAAGATTGTCGGAAGTTGGAGAAACAAGAAAGTTTCCTATGCAAAGCCCTTCTTGCCTAAAGGAGGGGGCTACCAAAGGTGGTAGAGGGATAAAAGAGGGATTTTCTAACTTGAAAGAATCCCCTCGGTCTGCTTGACAGAATGTCCCGATGGCCCCTTTTGAAAAATCTCTCAAATTTCTGCGAAGAATCCATCATAAAATTGTTGACATTGCAGAAAGTTCATGATAAAATAACCATATAGTTACTTTTTGAAATTTATCAATAGGAGGATGTTGTATATGTGGACTGAGGAAAAACTGGATCAATTATTAACAACCCCATCTGATGCGCTCGTTGAAGACATCAAAAAAATTAAAGGCGATATCATGGTTTTAGGTGCCGGCGGTAAGATGGGACCGACCCTTTGTGTATTAGCAAAAAATGCAATTCAGAAGGCAGGAATCGACAAGCGTGTCATCGCTGTTTCCCGCTTCACTGACCCGATTGCAACTGAGTTATTACATAGTCAGGGTGTTGAAACCATCAGCTGTGACCTTTTGGATGTTGACAAACTGCGTCAGCTGCCTGAAGTAGAGAATATTATCTACATGGCTGGTAAAAAGTTTGGTACTGACGGTAACGAATGGCAGACTTGGGCAATGAACGCAACCCTGCCTGCATTCGTTGTTGAAAAGTTCAAAAAATCCAACATGGTTGTTTTCTCTTCCGGTAATATTTACCCCATTGTTCCCCTGTCTTCCGGCGGATGCTCCGAAACAGATAAAATCGGACCGATTGGTGAATATACCATGAGCTGCCTGGCTCGTGAACGTGCGTTTGAATATGCTGCTAATCACTACGGCGCAAACGTATTTATCTATCGTCTGAATTTCGCAGTTGACCTGCGTTACGGTGTTCTGTATGACATGGCAGAAAAGATCATGAGCGGAACCCCCATTGATATTACAACACCGGTATTAAACTGCATCTGGCAGGGTAGTGCTAACGAAATCGCTATTCGCGGTCTGTTGCATGCATCTGCTCCCGCTAAGATCATGAACGTTACCGGTCCTGAAACAGTTTCCATCAAAAAGGCAGCAACCATGCTGGCCGGCTACCTGGGTAAGGAAGCAATCTTTGAAGGCGAACCCGGCAATGATGCATACTTAAACGATGCATCAGAAGCAATGGAAATTTTCGGTTATCCCGCAGTCAGCATCAGAACGCTGATTCGTTGGCAGGCAGAGTGGATTTTAGATGGTGGCCGTTCTTTAGGCAAACCGACCCACTTTGAAGAAAGAAAAGGCAGTTATTAAGATTAAAATTGAGGTGAATAAAATGGATAGACATGTTGAAGCATTAAAAATTCTGGCAGGCGGTACCGTGATTCCGGCAACACCCCTTGCCCTTGACGAAAACAGACAGTTTGACGAAGCACAGCAGCGTCTTTTAACCCGTTATTATTTAGAAGCCGGTGCCGGCGGTATTGCAACAGCAGTACACAGCACCCAGTTCGAAATCCGTGACCCGGAAGTTAACCTGTTTGAAACCGTTTTAAGCACGGTTTCCAGCGTAATCGATGATTACGAAAAAGAAACCGGCAAGGTTATCGTTAAGGTTTGCGGCGTTTGCGGTAAAGCAGACCAGGCAGTAGCAGAAGCAAAACTGGCTAAGAAGTATGGCTATGATGCAGTTCTGTTAAGCCCCGGCGGTCTTAAAGACTTAAGCGAAGCAGACATGGTAGAAAGAACCAAAGCAGTTGCAGCAGAAATGCCTGTTATCGGTTTCTATCTCCAGCCCTCTGTTGGCGGTCGCGTATTCTCTTATTCCTACTGGGAACAGATTTGCGAAATCCCCAGCGTTGTTGCAATCAAGTGTGCACCCTTTAACCGTTACCTGACTTTAGACGTTGTTCGCGCATGTGCTCTGTCTTCCCGTAATGAAGAAATCACGCTGTATACCGGTAACGACGATAACATCGTTGTTGACCTGTTAACCGAATACAAATTTACAAAGAACGGCAAAACTGTTACCAAGCGTTTCTCCGGTGGCCTGTTAGGTCACTGGTGCGTATGGACCAACCGTGTTGCTGAAATGTTCTCTGATCTGCAAAACCAGGATGCAACTCCTGAGTTGCTGACTCTGGCTGCTGAAATTACCGATGCTAACGGCGTTATTTTTGACGCATGCAACGGTTTTGCAGGCTGCATTCCCGGTATCCATGAAATCCTGCATCGTCAGGGTCTGTTAAAGGGCATCTGGTGCCTCAATCCCGATGAAGTTCTTTCTCCGGGTCAGGCAGAAGAAATTGACAGAATTTACGAAATGTATCCGCATCTGGCTGATGACGCTTTCGTAAAAGACTTTTTAAAACGCCATGAATGTGTTTGATATTATCGGTCCGGTTATGATTGGCCCCTCCAGTTCGCATACAGCAGGGGCTTCAAGAGCAGGCCTTGTAGCTCGGCATCTTTTAGGTGCCGAGCCTTGCAAGGCCCATATTACATTATACGGTTCTTTTGCCCAGACCTATGCAGGTCACGGTGCTGATCGTGCTATTATTGGTGGAATTTTAGGCTTTACCCTGGATGACGCCCGCATCCGCGACAGCTTTACCTATGCAAAGGAACGGGGACTTTCGTTTCATTTTGAAATCTCCTCTGAGGATGCAGGACATCCCAACACGGCGAGAATTGAATTGGAAGACAAAAACGGTGGTCGTATTTGTGCTGTTGTACGTTCTGTTGGTGGTGGCGTGGTGAATGTTGTAGAAATTGATGGTGGAGAAGTCATGTTCTCTGCAGAATATGACACAACCGTTATTTTCAATAATGATAAACCCGGTACCGTTGCACAGATATCAGCTATTTTTGCAGAATACGGCATCAACATTGCCTTTATGAGAGTTTTCAGAAAATATGAAGGAAAGGATGCGATTATGGTGATTGAGACCGACCAGGCGGTTAACGAAGAAGTTCTTTTGAAACTGCAGTCGTCTAACAACATTGTAAAAGTTATCACCATACCGCCGTTATCAGTATGATTGAAGAGTTAAAATCCTTAGAAGAACTAGTTGCCGAAGCAGAAAAACAGGGTATCTCCCTTTCTGAATTGACCATTTCCTTGCAGGCGAAGAGCATGAAAACAACGCCGGACGTGCTGTGGAAGAAAATGGAGGACAACCTTGCAGTTATGCGCCTTTCGGCAAAAAATGGCATGGAAGAAACCTCTTCTGCCAGCGGTCTTTGTGGCGGGTTTGCCAAAAAACTGGACAACCACAAGGTTTCTGTTTTAGGAAATGTGGCTCATAAAGCGGCGATTTATGCCCTGGCAATTGCAGAACATAACGCTTGTATGGGTCGAATTGTAGCCTCTCCGACAGCAGGCTCCTGCGGCATTTTGCCGGGGGTGTTGTTGGCGCTGGGTGATTGCTGCGGTGCCACGGATGAAGACCTTGTAAAGGGCTTGTTTAATGCCGGTGCTGTTGGCATGGTCATCGCGCAGAACGCCAGCCTTTCCGGTGCACAGGGTGGTTGTGCGGCTGAGTGTGGCAGTGCTGGTGCAATGGCAGCTTCTGCGGCAGTTGAAATTGTGGGTGGAACGCCATCTATGTGTGCAGATGCCTGTGCCCTTGCTTTAAAAGCGGTCATGGGTCTGGTTTGTGATCCGGTGGCGGGCCTGGTTGAAGTTCCTTGTGTGAAAAGAAATGCATCCGGTGCGACCATTGCGTTAACGGCAGCAGAACTTGCTCTTGCCGGAATCGGTAGTGCAATCGGCGTGGACCAGGTAATCGGTGCGATGAAGAGTGTGGGTTGTATGATGCATGAATCCTTGCGTGAAACTTCTTTGGGCGGCATTGCTGCAACAAAAACAGCCCGGGAAATTGAAGCACGTCTCAGGGGGAATTGATGGTGAGCCAGTCAGAAAGAGTATTAAAGCGTTCTGATATTACCAGACAAAAAATTTTGCGGGCAGCAGAGCAAGCTTTTGCTGAAAAGGGACTGTACGGCGCCCGTGTAGATGAAATTACAGAACTTGCCGGAGTGAACAAACGCATGATTTATGCGCACTTTGGCAGTAAGGAAAATTTATATACGGCTGTTTTGGATATGGTTTATAAGCGCCTTGCAGATAGCGAACAGGAACTTTTAAATCAAAGTCTGGATTCTATTGAAATGGTTAAGCGTTGTATTGAGAATGCCTTTACCTATCTGTATGAAAACCCAACCTTTGTCAAAATGGTTTTGTGGGAAAATCTGAATCAGGCGGAGTATCTGAAACAAACCAGCGCGAAAGTGACTAAAGGTGCGGCGTTTGACCTTTTGCGTAAGGTGCTCAAAGATGGCATGGCAAAAGGGGAATTTCGCGATGACCTGGATGTGGAAGACCTGGTTCTTTCAACCCAGATGTTCTGTTATTCATACTATTCCAATATTTACACCATGGGCTACATCATGGACGCAGATTTCTTTGGCAGAGAGCAGATGCAAAAGCGCTGCAGACATATTACAGATATGATATTACGTTATATTATGAAAGCGGACAGGTAACTGTCTGCTTTTTTGCTTTGTAACAGAAAATCAATTGACTAACCCTTCTCGGGATGCTATAATGCATTATGTATTATGTATTATGTATTATGTATTAAATGTAGGAGTGATTATCTTGAGAAGCATTTTCATGAGATATCCGGGTGGAAAATCTAAGGCACTTACATTTAGTTATGATGATGGTGTGCCGCAGGATAAAAGACTTGCGGAACTGTTTGAACGATATGGTATGAAATGCACCTTTAATTTTAATTGTGACTGTCTAAGAACGACCTATTCAAAAGAGGAAATCCGGGAATATTTCCTTTCCAAGGGACATGAGATTGCTGTG
>JBGUTC010000082.1:0-3735 GCA_045132895.1 Clostridia bacterium | reverse complement strand
TCGTGTGATTGACTAAAATTCAAAAAGTTATAACGCTACAGTAGAGAAAACCCCCGCTTCAACAGAAGCGGGGGTTTTATGATTTACATATCATCTGCCAGCGCCCGGCGCTTTTTCCACATGCCGGACAGAAAGTAAATTGATCCGGGGATAGCGCATCCGTAAGTGGCAAGAGCATATCCTAAAACGAAGCCATAGAATCCCAGATTCATGGTGATGCCGAAGAGGTAGCTGAGTCCGATTCGCAGGACAACACCGTCTAAGATAGACAGCACCATGCCCAGTTTTGCATTGCCGATTGCCTGAATGAAAGAGTTCGTTCCACGCATGACGGCAAGTGCCGGGAAAATCCAGAGCATAGCGGAGATAAAGGTTCCGGACATTTCATGAACACGGACATCATCTGAAAACATCATGAACAGTTCCTTGCCGAAGAACAGATAGGTACAAATGATAAACACGGTAAACAGGGAAGAATACAGAAGTGTCCACCAGACTACCTTTGTTGCCCGCTTGTTTTGCTTTGCGGCAATGTTCTGGCTGATCATGGGCAGTGCGGCAAACTGAAGCCCCTGAGAGATTTTGTTAAAAATATCGTCAATACGTGTACCCACGCCGAACGCTGCGGAGGCGACAACGCTAACGGAGTTAACCAGGGAGTTTACATAGAGCATAGAAAGATTGATGCAGCCGGACTGGATGGCCATAGGCGTTCCCAGACCGAACATCATTTTGCTGTATTTTTTCTTAATCACAAAACTGCGGGGTTGGAAATCAAAGCCAAAAGCTTCTTTGCTGCGGTACAGATAAAAAATCGAGAAGATAAAGGAAACACCTTGTCCAATAATGGTAGCGTAAGCAGCGCCGGCAACACCCCAACCCAAAAATCCGGTAAAGAGAAGGTCTAAGACCAGGTTGACAACTGTGGCAATGGCGATGAATAAAAAGGGTCGCTTAGAGTCACCCATGCCCCGGAGAACTGCAGAGACCATGTTGTAGCCTGCGGTAAAGAAAAGACCAAAGGCACAGATTACGAGGTAATCCAGGGCCATATCATTAGACTCCGGCGGAATGTTCATCCAGCCCATAATGGGATGGCGAAGGACTAAAATGACGGCAGCTAAGAGCACACCGATTAAGAGAATCATGCTGAAAAGCGTACCGATGATATTGTTTAGTTCTTTCTTTTTGTCTGCGCCCAGCGCCTGGGCAACTAAGACCTGGCCGGCGTTTGAAAAGCCAAGGCAGACCATGGTGACGAAGTTGACAATCATGCTGCTCTGAGAAACGGCAGACAGCCCGGCGGTTCCGACGAATTTGCCCACAATCATCATATCAATGGTTGAATAAAAGACCTGCAGAGCGTTAGACGCCATGAAGGGCAGGGTCAGCCAAATCAGTTGTTTGGGAATGGAACCTTTCGTAAAATCTTTTGTAAGTTTTGCGCTAGCCATGAAAATATTCGCCTCTTTATAAACACAAGATTGTTTTATTATATCACAAATTTTGGCATCTGTCTATTGCAACAAAAAGTCTATAGTCGTATTCTTGTGGAATTATTATACCTTGACATCTTTTAAGAGCAGGCAGGAATGCCTATGCTACAGGAAAATGGTTAAAAAAAGAACTGCGTCTGCAGTTCTTTTTTTAACTTATTTTAATTTGTCTTCCAATAAAGTCTTAATGACAGCCGGATCGCCGGCGCCTTTCAGTTCCTTCATGCAGGCACCGAAGATTGCGCCCATGGCTTTGGTCTTACCGTTTTTGTAGTCAGAAACAGACTGTTGATTATCAGCAATGACCTTGTCGATGACGGCCTCAATCTGAGAGGTGTCAAACTTCTGGTCGAGACCCTGCTCTTTGCAGTATGCAACCGGATCAACATCTTCTTCTACTACAGCAATCAGGATTTTCTTGCCGGCGTTACGGTTGATATCGCCCTGATCGACCATATTGATTACAGCGAAGAGTTTCTCAGCCGTGATGGTCAGGTCGTTTAAGGTCTTTCCGTCTTTACGCAGGATACCGGCACAGTCGGTTAAAATCCATGCTGCTGCATCTTTCGGGTTACAACCCATCGAAACGATATCATCAAGCAGTTTGCTGACTTTATGATTGGAAATCAGCATATCGATTTCCTTGTCAGAAATACCTGCTGCCCGGTAATCTTCTGCCTTTTCGTCAACAGCTGCCGGCTTATTTGCCTTGATTTCGTTGAGCCACTCATCATCAATGATAATAGGCATCAGATTCGGGTCGGGGAAGTAGCGATAGTCTGCTTCTGTTTCTTTATTTCGCATTGCCATGGTCTTACCGCTGGCATCATCAAAACGTCTGGTTTCCTGAACCAGTTCTTCTGTTTCAAATTCCAGTGCATCGATGTGACGCTGTGCCTCGTAGCGGATAGCGCGATCAATGGCTTCGAAGGAACTCATGTTTTTAATTTCGGTGCGGACGCCGAATTCCTCGCTGCCTTCAGGACGGACGGAAATATTAACGTCGCAACGCATTGCACCTTCTTCGCATTCGGAGATACCACCGGAGCGGAACATAGATTTCAGTTTATTTAAGTAGGTTACAACCTCTTCAGGGCTTCTGAAGTCAGGCTGGGTAACAATTTCAATCAGAGGAACGCTGGTTCTGTTGAAGTCAACATAGGAGACCTTTCCGCCGTGAACCAGTTTGCCGGCATCTTCTTCCATGTGAATCTGTTTAATACGGATGTCGCGGGCGCCGGAAGAGGTTTTCACGGTAACGCAACCGTTGGTACAGATGGGATGATTCAACTGGGTAATCTGGTATGCACAGGGCAGGTCAGGGTAGTAGTAATTTTTCTTATCAAAGGTTGTGTATTTATTGATGTCACAGTTCAGCATGAGACCGGCAGTGACTGCCAGTTCTACAACACGCTTATTCATAATGGGCAGCATACCGGGCATACCGCTGCAGGCAGGGCAGACACAGTCGTTGGGTTCTTTGGGAGAAGAGTGACCGCCGCAAGAACAGAAAATCTTGGATTCTGTACTGAGCTCAACGTGAGTTTCAAGACCGATGACTAATTCGTAGTTCATTTTATTCACCCTTCCTTTCAACAGCGTTTGCAAGGCTTAACAAAATACTTTCGGAGAAATGCTTACCCATCAGTTGGACGCCACCGGAAACCAGGGCGGGAATACCGATTAAGTTAGCAAGCGCGGTGAAGACGCTTTCTTCAAACACCTTGCCGAAGGCATCCTGAATGTCATAACGTTCAAAAGCAGTTTTACTGCAGGCAGGTGCTAAAATCGCATCGTAGTCTGCCATTTGTGCCTCAAACTTCTCAGCGAGAACACGGCGAACTTTTAGGGATTTATCATAACAATCCTTGTAACGGTTCTTAGAAAGAACATCAGAACCGTAGAGGATGACTGCCTTTGTCAGGAAGTTGAAGCCCTCTGTTCTGGAGTTGACATAGAGTTCGTCAATGTTTCTGTATGTTTCAGCACGATGGCCGAACTTGACGCCGTCATAACGGGAAATGTTATTACAGGTTTCGGCGGTCATCAAAATCTGCCATGCTACGTTAGCCGTTTCGAAAATGTCGAAAGAAATTTCTTCAACAGTTGCACCTTGTTTGCGGAGAGCATCTGCATAAGCGGCAATCCGCGCTTTGGTTTCGTCATCCGCTTTTTCCAAAAGTTCTTTTACGATGCAAACTTTTTTGCCGGAAACATCGGAAACAGCATAGTCATAAGA
>JBGUTC010000081.1:0-3247 GCA_045132895.1 Clostridia bacterium | reverse complement strand
TCCGTGGTGATCCGGTCCAGATCCGCCACATCCACCTGT
The DNA here is from genome assembly GCA_045132895.1 of Clostridia bacterium. GTDB lineage: Bacteria > Bacillota > Clostridia > UBA1381 > UBA9506 > UMGS755. The sequence goes on along the minus strand of JBGUTC010000081.1, from coordinate 3,208 downwards.
CGCTTATCAAAGGCACGCACCATAGAATTCAAAATCTTATTCCGGTCAAACCCCTGACGAGAGCCATCTCGCTTTACCACAATAATCGGCAGACTCTCCACTACTTCATAGGTCGTAAACCTGCGCAGGCAGGCAAGACATTCCCGACGGCGGCGAATACTTTGTCCGTCCTCGGAATGGCGGGAGTCCACAACTTTACTTTCCTGATCACCACAAAATGGACATTTCATACGAAACGCCCTCCTTTTCATTTTTATAATTGCGGTTTTTGTTATTATATCAGCAGTTTACGTAACTGTCCAGCTTTTTTTCCGGCACCACATTTCCCCTTGCCAAAGCACTGGTTCTTCGCTAAAATAAAAAGTAGAATTCTATCTGTTTATTTCCACTCTGCCATTAGAAAGGGAGTCTTTATGAAAAAGTCAATGATTTACAGCGCTTGGGCTGTTCTGTATATTCTGTGTGCGGCATTCGGTTTTGTAGCAAATCCCACACTCTTTCAAAAAAGTTTGCTAATTGCTACATGTATTCTTTTCTTTATACCGCCCTTTTTCTTGCTCTTTCAAGCCAGAAAAGAGAAAGACCGCAAGACTATAAAATGCCTGCGGCTGATCAGCATCTGTATGCTGTCGCTTTCTCTGATTCTGATTGTATTAAACTTCCTGTCGGTTTACTTTTCTGCCTATACAGGTCTGTTTCTCTATGTACTTCTGGTTTTGTTTTCCGTTCCGATGATTTGCGGGCAATACTGGTTTTTAAGCCTGTTTTTATGGGCCTGCCTGCTGATGATCTGCCTTCGGAAGATTAACCCAACTGAAAACTCTCCGGCTCAAAGGTAATTACCAAATAGATTTTTTCCCTCCGGGTTTCCTGAACCGCTTCTTCCAACTGCTTTTCGATTTGTTTTTCCTGTCCCAAAAGGTTATGGGGCATTACCACGTCAAAAACTAGATTCGTATGGCCTGTACCTTTGACCATGCGGAAATCATGGATATCCAGTTTTTCATTGATTTTTCTCAACAGTCCTTCCACCGTTTCCCGCATGTCATCCAATTCTTTATCACCAACAACAATGGGATCATAATGGATTACTAAATGGACACCTAATTCCTTTAGACAGTCCCGCTCCAAATCATCAATTCGCTCATGGCACCATAGGGGATCTATCGACTGATCCATTTCTACATGCAGACTGCCAAACCGCTGTCCGGGACCGTAATCATGTACCATCAAATCATGATAACCCAAAACAGAGGATTCTCTTTCCAGAAGTTCTACGATTTGTGCTTGCAGTTCCGGACTGGCAGATTCACCCAAAAGAGGACTAATGGTTTCTTTTGCCAGCATTGCACCGCTGTAAAGAATAAACAGTGCCACCGCAAGACCCATAAATCCATCAATTTTCCAGTTGGTTACTGCTTCCAGAATTGCCGCCAGCAAAACCGCTCCCGTGGAGATCACATCATTGCGGCTGTCCGCAGCAGTAGCAAGAATTGCAGCGGAATCAATATATTTTCCAAGCTTGGTGTTAAAAAGAGACAGCCACAGCTTTACCAAAATAGATCCGATCAACACGGCCACCATGGGGATGGAAGTTTCTACGGAACTGGGATTAATAATCTTTTCCAGAGAGGTTTTTGCCAACTCAAATCCTATGACAACAATCATGGCAGCCACCGCAAGGCCGGACAAATATTCAAATCTGGCATGACCATACGGGTGACTCTCATCGGCAGGTTTTTCTGCCAATTTAAAGCCAATCAAAGTCACAAGACTGCTGCTGGCATCGGAAAGATTGTTCATAGCATCCGCAGTAATGGAAACAGAACCGGAAATAGTACCTACCAGAAACTTTGCTCCAAATAAAAGAATATTACAAAGAATCCCCACCATACCGGAAAGCCGTCCGGCTGCAGACCGAACCTTTGCCGATGTAGGGGACTGCTCTTTTGGAAGAAACACACGCATTAGCATTTTTATCATTAAAAATCATCCTTTTCTCTTCTTTTTCCAACTCTACTTTCAAGAGAGTTAAAAATTCTACCACTCGTTGACCATAAGGTAGGCAATTCCAACCTTAAGGGCTTTCCTTTTGAATTATTATTTTATAAAATTAGCAACGTAAAATATATTATATGCAGGAGAATGTTTCCTGTCCAGTCTTTTCCAAGGAGTTTTTTATTATGTCCTACCGCATTATTACTGACACCTGCTGCGACTTTCCTGAATCTATGTACGCTGAATTACAGCTTACCGCTGTACCTTTGCATGTAAACTATAAAAACGAAACCATTCATTCTTATTCTGAAGCATGGCTAAAAGCCATGTTCGACGGACTTCGCGCCGGTGAAACAGCCACTACATCCGCAGCAAATCCTCAGGATTGGGAAAACGCAATGGAGCCTGCTCTGCAGGCAGGTGATGACCTGTTGGTACTGGCTTTTTCCTCCGGTCTTTCCACAACTTATCAGTCTGCTGTCATCGCGGCCGGTGAGTTAAAAGAGCGGTATCCGGATAGAACCATCCATGTGGTCGATACCGGCTGCGCCTCTCTGGGACAGGGTCTTTTGGTATACTATGCTTGTCAGAAGCGGGATGCCGGCATGTCTTTGGATGATTTAGCACAATGGTGTGAAACGCATAAATATAATCTGTGTCACTGGTTCACTGTGGATGATCTTATGTTCCTGAAGCGGGGCGGTCGAATCAGTGCAGCTACTGCATTGGTAGGCACCATGCTTCAGATCAAGCCGGTTCTGCATGTAGATGACGAAGGACATTTGATTAACGTATCAAAAGCCCGGGGCAGAAAAGCTTCAATTGACGCACTGGCAAAGAAAATGGGCGAGCTGGCATTACCCGGTGAAAATGAAACTGTTTTTATCTGCCACGGTGACTGCATGGAAGATGCCCAGCAATTGGAGAAAATCGTGAAAGAAAAATACGGCGTTAAGAATGTATTTATTTACTATGTTGGCGCGGTAATCGGTTCCCATTCCGGCCCTGGCACATTGGCCCTGTTCTTCATGGGAGAACACAGATAATGATTCAAAAAAGACCACCGGTTATGAACTGCACCCCATTTGTTAGACAAGTATGGTATAATACTTGTACTAAGAAATGGGGTGTTTTTCTATGCCTAAAGGAGTGCCTAATAAACGCTACACCGGAGAGTTCAAACAGATGGTTGCCGAAGCAATCATCAGAG
>JBGUTC010000080.1:0-2562 GCA_045132895.1 Clostridia bacterium | reverse complement strand
TGTTCAAGCAGGGAACCGGGAGAAATCGTAATATCGTGAATTCCGATATTTGAGGGAACACTTTGCTTGTGTTCGGGGAAGCGCACGGTATCCATTTCGCCGCCAAAGACAACGGTCATCATCTGATAGCCTCTGCAAACGCCAAGAGTAGGAATATCTTTCTCGTATGCAAGTTTTAAAAGAGTTGCTTCCCATTGAGAGCGCCGGGGCTGTTGGTTGAATAGAGTAGGAAGATCCAGGTTCGTAGTTTTACGATTTCCCCCTCCGGTGAAATAAAGACCATCAACCATGTTCAGGACTTCCTTTGCATCTGCAAGAAGGTTGTCCGACTGAAAAACCGGTAATAAAACAGGCAAGCCGCCGGCACGGTAAATGGCGGCACTATATGCTCTGCCGGCGTAATCAAATCCGCCGCACTCCACAGTATTTCCCCAGGTTTCTTCGCTCCAGGGACAGGTAATTCCAATGATAGGTTTCATATATTTTCCTCCCATTACAATTTCTTTTCCAAACTTTTAATTTTATCACGAAGTTTAGCAGCATCTTCAAAGCGAAGTTCAGAAGCCGCTAGTTTCATTTGCTCTGTCAGAATTTCAACCTGAAGATGAATATCCATATCTTTTGACAGCTTAAAGTCTTTGACCGAGTCGTCCGGTGCGCTGTCTGTTGCATAGATGACGTCACGGATTCCTTTTACGATGGTTTTCGGCGTAATGCCATGAGCTTCATTATAAGCCATCTGTTTCTCTCTGCGGCGTTTCGTCTCGCTGATAGCCCGTTCCATAGAGCCTGTTATTGTATCTGCATACAAAATAACGCGTCCACGTTCGTTTCTGGCAGCACGACCAATGGTTTGCACCAGGGAAGTTTCGGAACGGAGAAATCCCTCCTTGTCCGCATCTAAAATAGCAATCAGAGAGACTTCCGGAATATCCAGTCCTTCACGGAGTAAGTTGATTCCAACTAAAACATCAAATAAACCGGAACGTAAATCGCGGACAATTTCCATTCTTTCAAATGTCTTGATTTCAGAATGCAGGTACTTAACTTTGATATCGTTTTCCCGCAGGTAGTCAGTTAAGTCTTCTGCCATTTTCTTTGTCAGGGTTGTAATTAAGGTTTTATCGCCTAACTGCACTTGCTTGTGAATTTCATCGATTAGGTCATCAATCTGTCCCTTGGTAGGCTTAATGGTAATTTCGGGGTCTAACAATCCTGTTGGGCGGATGACTTGTTCGCTGACAGAAACGGCTCGTTCGCGCTCGTAGTCAGCTGGTGTCGCACTAACAAAGACAACCTGATTCAGCCGGCTGTTAAACTCTTCAAAATTAAGGGGGCGGTTATCAAAAGCAGAGGGCAGGCGGAAGCCGTATTGTACTAAAGATTCCTTTCTTGCCCGGTCGCCGTTATACATAGCCCGCACCTGCGGGATGGTCACATGTGATTCATCAACAATGAGCAGAAAATCATCGGGAAAATAGTCTAACAGCGTGTAGGGTGCAGAGCCCGGTGCGCGTCCGCTGATGTGGCGGGAATAGTTTTCGATTCCCTGACAAAAGCCGATTTCCCGCATCATTTCAATGTCGTAGTTAGTACGCTGTTCGATTCTTTGGGCTTCCAGCAACATATCGTTTTCTTTAAAATAACGAATCCGTTCTTCCAGTTCAGCTTCAATAGAAGAAATGGCTCGTTCACGCTTTTCGGGTGTTGTGACATAGTGGGAAGCAGGGTAGATGGCAACGTGCTTTCTGACGCCTATTACTTCGCCGGTCAATACATCAATTTCACTGATGCGGTCGATTTCGTCGCCAAAAAATTCCACGCGGATTGCATGTTCTGAAGTGCTCGCCGGAAAAATTTCCAGAACATCGCCACGTACCCGGAACTTTCCGCGCACAAAGTTAATATCGTTACGTTCAAATTGAATTTCCACCAGTTTTTTCAGAATTTCATCCATGGGTTTTTCCATGCCTGGTCGGAGAGAAATGACTAATTCATTATAGTCAATAGGGTCGCCTAAGCCGTAGATACAGGAAACACTGGAAACAATAATCACATCCCGGCGCTCAAACAAAGCACTTGTAGCGCTATGACGCAGCTTATCAATTTCGTCATTCACAGAGGAATCTTTCTCAATATAGGTATCCGTAGCAGGGATATAGGCTTCCGGCTGGTAGTAGTCATAATAACTGACAAAAAATTCAACGGCGTTGTTCGGAAAGAATTCCTTGAATTCAGAACACAGCTGGGATGCAAGAATTTTATTATGAGCTAAAACCAGTGTAGGGCGGTTTACTTTTTCTATGACATTTGCCATTGTAAATGTTTTTCCCGAACCGGTAACGCCTAAGAGAATTTGTTCTTTATTTCCGGCCAAAATTCCATCAGAAAGTTCAGAAATTGCCTGAACCTGGTCACCCATTGGTGCATAATCAGAAACCAACTGAAAATCCATAATCCACCTCATCAGCAAACAATCTATACGTATTATTATAGTCTGTTTAGATTCGTTTTTCAATACCTTGAAAATAAATCAATCACACTTTTTTTTGACTGGCATAT
>JBGUTC010000079.1:0-9827 GCA_045132895.1 Clostridia bacterium | reverse complement strand
AGACCTGGAACGAAACCAACGATAAGGTTACGAAGGCTCTGATGGATAACCTGGATCGGTTCAACCCGATTTACATGATGGCTCACTCCGGTGCCCGTGGTAGCCAGAACCAGATTCGTCAGCTGGCAGGTATGCGTGGCTTGATGAACGATACTTCCGGTAAAACCATCGAAATCCCGATTCGTGCTAACTTCCGCGAAGGTCTGACCGTCCTTGAGTATTTCGTATCCTCTCACGGTGCGAGAAAAGGTCTGGCCGATACCGCTCTGCGTACAGCCGACTCCGGTTACTTAACCCGTCGTCTGGTTGACGTCAGCCAGGAAGTTATTATCCGCGAAGACGACTGTGGTACCGATAAAGGTATTGAAGTCTTTGATATCCGTGACGGTAAAGAACTGATTGAAGGTCTCTTCGATCGTCTGAACGGCCGTTACGCTCTGGAAGACATTTGTCATCCGGAAACCGGCGAGGTTATTGTTGCCGCTAATACACTGATTACCGAGGCTCTGGCTAAGAAGGTCGTTGACGCCGGCGTACAGCGTGCTGTCATTCGTTCCGTTCTGACCTGTAAAGCAAAAGTCGGTATCTGTGCTAAGTGTTACGGTTCCAACCTTGCAAGTGGTGATACTGTTCCCGTCGGCGAAGCTGTTGGTATTATCGCAGCACAGTCCATCGGTGAACCTGGTACACAGCTGACCATGAGAACGTTCCACACCGGTGGTGTTGCTACTGCTGACGATATCACGCAGGGTCTCCCCCGTGTCGAAGAATTGTTTGAAGCAAGAAAGCCGAAAGGTCTTGCAATTATCGCTGAAATCGGCGGTAAAATCAGCATCGTAGAAAACAAGAAAAAGCGCGAAATCGTTATCACTGACGACGAAGCCGGCGATGCTAAGACATATCTCATCCCCTACGGTTCCAGAATCAAAGTTAACGATGGCGACATGGTTAACAAGGGTGATGAACTGACAGAAGGTAGCGTGAATCCCCATGATATTCTGCGTATTAAGGATGTTTCCGCAGCGCAGCAGTATCTAATTCAGGAAGTTCAGCGCGTTTACCGTCTCCAGGGTGTTGATATCAATGACCGTCATATTGAGGTTATTGTTCGTCAGATGCTCAGAAGAGTTAAGATTGAGGAAGCCGGCGATACCAACTTCCTGGCTGGTTCACTGGTTGACATCAACGAATTCGAAACTGTAAATGCTGAACTGGAAGCAAAGGGTCTCAGACCTGCAACCTGCACCAGAATCATTCTGGGTATTACCAAGGCTTCCTTAACAACAGACTCCTTCCTCTCTGCTGCATCCTTCCAGGAGACAACCCGTGTCCTGACTGAAGCTGCAACAAAGGGTAAGATTGACCCGCTGGTTGGTCTTAAGGAGAATGTTATCATCGGTAAACTGGTACCTGCCGGTACCGGTATGCCTAAGTATCAGAACACCGGTATTGATACGCCTGTTTCTGCTGAAGCTGAAGAAGCTTATAGCTCCTTCGTTTTAGATAACAGCGACTACATTGGTTCTAATGTTGTCCCTGAACAGGGTGAGGGTGAAATTCAAGCAGAAAACGAATAATTTTCTATTGACACCCAGCAAATAACATGATATAATAAACTAGTATGTATGCGCCGACGGAATTTTTCCGTCGGTGCAAACTGCGGTTTAACCCTTTATTAAATCCACATTCGGAGTGAAAAAAATGGATGGCGATTTTAAAGGTGAACGCCTTTTTATCGGAATCAAACAATCCACAGAGGCTCTTTTAAACAATCAGGTTAAAAAAGCCTTCATTGCACAGGATACTGTCCCTCCCATCCGCGAGCCCTTCGAGGACTTGTGCAGGGAAAAGCAGATTCCTGTCACTTATTTTGATACAAAGCAACAGTTGGGACGCGCCTGCGGTATTGACGTAGGGGCGGCTTGTGCCGTTGTTTTGATATAATTTAAATGCTTATCAGAAAGGAGGAAATCAGTTCATGCCAACCTTTAACCAGCTCGTGAGAAAAGGTAGAGAAACTGCAGTGAAAAAGTCAACTGCCCCTGCTCTTTTGAAGGGTCTGAACACACTGAAGAAGAAAACTACCGACATTAGTTCGCCGCAGAAGCGTGGTGTTTGTACGTCTGTTAAGACCATGACACCGAAAAAGCCTAACTCCGCACTGCGTAAACTTGCCAGAGTTCGTCTGACCAACGGTATTGAAGTTTCTGCTTACATTCCCGGTATCGGTCACAATCTGCAGGAGCATAGCGTTGTTTTGATCCGTGGCGGTAGAGTTAAAGACCTTCCTGGTGTACGTTATCACATTATCCGTGGTTCCTTGGATACTTCCGGTGTTGCTAACCGTATGCAGGGTAGATCTAAGTATGGTGCGAAACGTCCTAAGAAATAATAAGGAACGAATTTCGCTGTAAAATCACATCTGTGCTGGTACCGGACCAAAAGAACTGATTTGTTTCTTTTATACATGTACTGTGCACAAACGGTCAGATTGACCGAGTACCTGTGATTTCATTTCAAATTAATGAAGGAGGGAAGAAAAGTGCCAAGAAGAGGTTTTATCGCAAAGAGAGAGGTACTGCCCGATCCGCTGTACTCAAGTACTGTCGTTACCCGTCTGATCAACAACATCATGTTAGACGGTAAGAAAGGCGTAGCTCAGAAAATTGTATACGGTGCTTTCGACATTGTCAAAGAAAAGACCGGCAAGGAGCCCCTGGATGCTTTCAAAGAAGCTATGGACAACATTATGCCCGTACTGGAAGTTAAGGCTCGTCGTGTCGGTGGTGCTACCTATCAGGTTCCGATGGAAGTTCGCCCCGAGCGTAAACAGACTCTGGGTCTGAGATGGTTAACACTGTACAGCCGTCAGAGAAGCGAAAAGACCATGAAAGAACGCTTAGCTGCTGAAATCATGGACGCTATCAACGGCACCGGTGCTTCTGTTAAAAAACGCGAAGACACCCATAAGATGGCTGAAGCCAACAGAGCATTTGCACACTACAGATGGTAGTCATCTGCTATGTAAACAGATAAAAATTCGATTATTGAAGAAAGGAGGAAGATTGTGGCAAGAGAATTTTCACTTGAAAAAACCAGAAATATTGGTATCATGGCTCACATTGACGCCGGTAAAACAACAACTACCGAACGTATTCTGTTCTATACCGGTCGTATCCATAAAATCGGCGAAACTCATGAAGGTCCATCTCAGATGGACTGGATGGAGCAGGAAGCAGAACGTGGTATTACCATCACATCTGCTGCTACCACCGCACAGTGGAAGAACCATAGAATCAATATCATTGACACTCCCGGTCACGTTGACTTTACAGTTGAAGTTGAGCGTTCACTCCGTGTCCTCGACGGTAGCGTAACTGTTTTCTGTGCTAAGGGTGGTGTTGAACCGCAATCTGAAACAGTTTGGCGCCAGGCAGATAACTATAGAGTTCCCCGTATGGCCTATGTAAACAAGATGGACATCATGGGTGCTGACTTCTATAACGTTGTAAGCATGATGAAGAACCGCCTGCATTGTAATGCAGTGCCTCTCCAGCTGCCTATCGGTGCTGAAGATACATTTAAAGGTATTATTGACCTGATTAACATGAAGGCATATGTGTATTATGATGACCTTGGAAAAGATATCCGTGAGGAAGAAATTCCTGCAGATATGGCTGACAAGGCTGAAGAATACAGAAATGCACTGTTAGAGTCCGTTGCTGAAACCAGCGAAGAACTCATGGAAAAATATTTAGAGGGCGAAGAACTGACAGAAGCTGAAATCAAAAAGGCTATCCGTAAGGCAACCATCGCTAACGAAATGGTTCCCGTACTCTGCGGTACTTCCTACAAAAACAAGGGTGTTCAGAAGCTTCTGGACGCAGTTGTTGACTACATGCCCTCCCCCATTGACATTCCTGCTATCCGCGGTGTGAATGAAGAGGGTGAAGAGGTTGAAAGTCCCTCCTCTGACGATGCTCCGTTTGCAGCACTGGCATTTAAGATTATGACTGACCCCTTTGTTGGTAAGCTTTGCTTCTTCCGTGTATATTCCGGTACTTTGGAAGCTGGTTCACACATTCTGAACTCTACCAAAGACAACAGAGAACGTATCGGTCGTATTCTGCAGATGCATGCAAATGACAGAAAGGATATTGACAAGGTTTACTCCGGTGACATCGCTGCTGCTGTTGGTCTTAAGAACACAACAACCGGTGATACACTGTGTGATCCCAGTCATCCGATTATTCTGGAATCTATGGAATTCCCTGACCCCGTTATTCGTGTTGCAATTGAACCGAAAACAAAAGAAGGTCAAGAAAAGATGGGTATCGCTCTTTCCAAGCTTGCTGAAGAAGATCCCACATTCCAGACCTATACTGACGAGGAAACCGGTCAGACCATTATCGCCGGCATGGGCGAATTACACCTTGAAATCATCGTTGACAGATTGCTCCGCGAATTCAAGGTTGAGGCTAACGTTGGTAAGCCTCAGGTTTCCTATAAAGAAACTATCCGCAAATCTGTTGATATTGAAAACAAATACGCTAAGCAGTCCGGTGGTAAGGGTCAGTACGGTCACGTTAAGATGATCGTTGAACCTTTGGAAGCTGGTAGCGGCTATGAATTTGTTAACAAAATCGTCGGTGGTGCAATTCCGAAGGAATACATCCCCGCTGTTGATGCCGGTGTACAGGGCGCAATGCTGTCCGGTGTACTGGCTGGTTACAACGTTGTAGACGTTCGTGTTACTCTGTATGACGGTTCTTACCACGAAGTCGACTCTTCTGAAATGGCGTTCAAGATTGCCGGTTCTATGGCATTTAAGGATGCTTGCCGTAAGGGTGACCCCGTTCTGAAAGAGCCCATCATGCAGGTTGACGTTATCGTTCCTGAGGAATACATGGGCGACGTTATGGGTGACCTGAACTCCCGCCGTGGTCAGATCCAGGGTATGGAAGCTCGTCCCGGTGCTCAGGCAATTGCAGCTTTTGTTCCGCTCTCTGAGATGTTTGGTTATGCAACCGACCTGCGTTCTAAGACACAGGGTCGTGGTCAGTATACCATGCAGCCCAGCCACTATGAAGAAGTTCCGAAGAGCATTCAGGAACAGATTATTTCTTCCAGAGCTAAAAACGAAGGCTAAGGAAAATTTAGTAAAATACTTGATTTTTCCTGAAAAAAAAGGTACAATATTTGTATCAACTTAAAAATTATTAATTTAAAAAATAGGAGGCTAATCAAATGGCTAAGGCTAAATTCGAAAGAAACAAACCGCACGTTAACATTGGTACCATTGGTCACGTTGACCATGGTAAGACTACCCTGACCGCTGCTATCACCAAGACTCTGAGCTTGACCGGCGGTGCAGAATTCAAAGCTTATGATCAGATCGACGGTGCTCCTGAGGAAAGAGAAAGAGGTATTACCATTTCTACCGCTCACGTTGAGTACGAAACTGCTACCAGACACTATGCACACGTTGACTGCCCCGGACATGCTGACTACGTTAAGAACATGATCACTGGTGCTGCTCAGATGGACGGTGCTATCCTGGTTGTATCTGCTGCTGACGGCCCGATGCCCCAGACCAGAGAACACATCCTGCTGGCTAGACAGGTAGGCGTTCCCTACATCGTTGTTTACATGAACAAAGCTGACCAGGTTGACGATCCCGAACTGCTCGAGCTCGTTGAAATGGAAATCAGAGAACTGCTGAACGAGTATGAATTCCCCGGCGACGACACTCCGATCGTTGTAGGTTCTGCTCTGCAGGCTCTGGAATGTGCATCCAATGACAATTCCGCTCCTGAATATGAATCCATCATGAAGCTGATGGAAGCAGTTGACTCTTACATTCCTGAACCGGAAAGAAAGACTGACCTGCCCTTCCTGATGCCCGTCGAAGACGTATTCTCCATCACCGGTCGTGGTACTGTTGCTACCGGTCGTGTTGAAAGAGGTACTCTCTGCGTGAATGATGAAGTTGAACTCGTTGGTCTGGTTGACGAAGTTAGAAAGATCGTCGTTACCGGCGTTGAAATGTTCAGAAAGCTTCTGGATCGCGCTGAAGCTGGTGACAACATCGGTGCTCTGCTCCGTGGTGTTCAGAAGAACGAAATCGAACGTGGTCAGGTTCTGGCTAAGCCCGGTTCCATTCAGTGCCACACTCAGTTCAAAGGCGAAGTTTACGTCCTGTCCAAGGAAGAAGGCGGCCGTCATACTCCGTTCTTTAACAACTACAGACCTCAGTTCTATTTCAGAACAACTGACGTTACTGGCGTAATCAAACTGCCCGAAGGTACTGAAATGTGCATGCCTGGCGATAACGTTTCCATGGAAGTTGAACTGATCACTCCGATCGCTATCGAAGAAGGTCTGCGTTTCGCTATCCGTGAAGGTGGTAGAACCGTAGGTTCCGGTGTCGTTTCTGCTATCAGCAAATAAGTTTGACTTATTTCAAGAAGCCGAAAACATATGTTTTCGGCTTCTTTTTTTATTCTAAATAAATCTTCTTCGCTACATCTTCCAGGTATTCTGCCACTACTGTCACTTCAATCGTATCTTCATCCAAAACCGTGTACGTCATCCTATACTCCTGCTCAACTGCATTGGGTGCTGCCTGCTCATCAAACTCTGCTTTTATCTGAAGGCCTCCGCTTTCCGCCACGCTTTCCGCCGTTAGTTTCACATGACTCGTTGTTTCTTCCCGGTAGGTTTTAACCAATGCACCCACGCCAAGAAATTTACCGAATAGATTCGCCTCAAATTCTCTTGTCTCCTCGGCATACTCTGAAAATTCTGTCTCATCTTTTATGTAAAGAGGAATCCGGTGACCAAACAAGCGTAGGACAATTTTCTTTTCCTTGCGTCCTGTTTCATTTTTTTTAGGTTGCCAGAGAGAAAAGGCCCTTGTTTTTTCATACCACACACGGCCATAAATCTCCGCTTCGCATTGTACCTTGCGCGGCTCAACGCCCTTTTCACTCAGGATCAGCCCGCTAATCAGAATATCTCCCTGCCGAACCGTGTCACCAATCTTGACCATAGGCACACCACTTTTAACAATCATCGATTCTATCAGACAATCTTTAGATGCCACTACATTACTAAAAGCGTCAGTATCAAAAATCTCAGGCTTCGGAATCCGTTCCTTCACCTGCACAATCACCTTTGAACCGCTTTTATTTACCCAAATCCAGGAGAGTTCAGACATTCTGACTAACATCTTTGTCTGTAACTTCTTCTCGTCTAAAAAAGGGCGAAATGCGCCGATTTTCAGTCCGCATTCCTCCAGACAGGTTTTAATCGACGCAGCAGACACCGTTTCACAGCCCACAATCTCGATTTTCCAGATAAACTGATTCATCACAACCAAAACCAAAAGAAAGCCTATCATACCACCAACAAACCACTTTCTCTTTTTCCCACGTTTTAAGAGTTCCGATAGGCCGCATTTTTTAATAATCTTAATCCGGACACCTGTCTTCCTGGCAATTGGCGGCAACAGTCTGAAGCCCCGATTGCTGATTCTGCAACGTAAAACGGTTTGCGAGCAGGGAAAAACATCCCAAATTAAAATCCGCCTTTTTGCGCATACATTTAAAAAACGCTCCGGATAATTTCCGGTCACTTTAATGAGTAAATACCCTCGCATGTAATAAAAAAATCTGGTAAACAGCAATTGTCCTCTCCCCTTTTACACAAGCCCTAATCCATGAATCATGCCCCGTACCAGAATTTCTTCATCCGTAATGGCAACAATCTGCAGATTGCTGCCTGCAATCCGAATCTGATAATTTTTACTCTGTATACAAATTTCTTCCGGTGCATAACTTTCAATGCTTTTATAATTCTCAATTGTGAGTTCCCGGTTATCACTCAGCGTCATACGCGGTACATCCGCAACCATATCAAGAGGAATGTCTATCAGCCCTGATAAGCGGCTGGCAACGGACAGTTTCTCTTTCCTTTTTTTCACTTTTCATTCACCTCTTGTGTTATTTTTATGCGACGGCACTCATATTCATTACCATAATTCCTTTTCCATTGAGGCGATGCTTTTTGAAAAAACATTTCTACATCCTGTCTCTTAAAAAAATCTTGATTTGGGGTGCTATCCTTTGTTGTATGTTTCTGCTGATGGTGGAATCACCGACTGTTATTGCTGCTCTGCAAGACGCTATTTTGCTCTGCGGCAGAGTTGTTATTCCATCGCTGTTTCCCTTTTTCGTCGTCTCCACCCTGCTGACTTCCGGCAGTTTGATTCATCTTCTGACGAAATGCCTCTCTCCCGTTATGAAGCCCTTATTCCGGATAAACGGCGCCGGTGCTCTCCCTCTTTCCATAGGGCTGCTGAGCGGTTATCCCACCGGTGCTAAGGTCACGGTTGAACTCTTTCAAAATGGAGCGGTTTCCCGGGCAGAGGCCCTGCGGCTTCTTCCCTTTACAAATAACTCCGGCCCTTTGTTCATGATTGCTGCCGTCGGCACCAGTATGCTCGGAAACCACATCTGGGGTGTTTATCTGTATTTGATTCACATCGTCAGCGCCCTTTTGGTTGGCCTTTGTTTTCGCTTTTATGGCTCTTCGTCATCTGCGGCATCCACTGCCTTCTCCCGCAAGCAATCCATTTCCCTTGCAGAAGCCATCTCCGGAAGCATACACACCATGCTGACGGTCTGCGGATATATTCTGTTCTTTTCCGCAATCACCGCCTGCCTGACACCGTTATGTAACCGGTTGCCTGCCGGATTTGCTCTTTTTTGCAAAGCTATTCCTGAAGTAACTGCCGGAGACCGGCTGATTGTCTCTGCGGGACTGCCTTTCCGTCTGACATTGACGGCTCTTTCTGCCCTCACCGGTTTCGGCGGTGTTTGTGTTCTGATGCAGGTGTCCGGCATTGTGTCCCATGCAGGTCTTCCCATGACAACCTATACCGCCGGAAAACTGCTTCAGGGCCTTTTCTCCGGCATCATCACCTATTGTTCCTTTCCTCTTTTCTTTTCTGAAACAGAAGCCGTCTGCCTGCCGGGCGCTCCACAGAGCTTTGCCGTCTTCCCCTTTATATCAGCGCTCCTCCTCTCTGCTATTCTCCTGTTCTGCGGCCTGAAATTGCTGCTTATGTGCATGGATTTGGTATAATTTTTTCTCTTTCTGCATACATATATATTTGCCTATGTTTTACGAACCATAAAGGACGATGATGACATGACAGAAAGAAAAGAAAACAATTTATCAGCTGAGTTTGAGGCGTTTCACAATGGAACCCATGTCTATGCCTACCGTTTTATGGGTGCGCATCGCACGGCCGGTAAGACCTTCGTGTTCCGTGTTTGGGCACCTTGCGCCAGATCGGTTTCACTGGTTGGAGATTTTAACAGTTGGGACCGAACAAGCCATCCCATGACCCGCATCACAGACGGCGGCATCTGGGAAATCACCGTGGATTCTCTCTCGGAATTTGACCTATATAAATATTCCATCGAAACTCCAACAGGGGATATTCGCTTAAAGTCTGACCCCTACGGGTATCATTTCGAAACACGCCCCGGAACGGCAACAAAGCTCTTTCCTTTAGATGGCTTTTCCTGGACAGATCAGGTCTATCAAAAAAAGCGCGCTGCCCAAAAACCCTTAGAGCGGCCCCTGAACATCTATGAAGTTCACCCGGGTTCCTGGAAGCAGTACCCCGACGGAGAAAGTTTCTGCTATCGGAAACTGGCATCTGAGTTAATTCCCTATGTTAAGGACATGGGCTATACCCACATTGAACTACTTCCCATTGCTGAATATCCCTTTGACGATTCCTGGGGGTATCAGGT
>JBGUTC010000078.1:0-14886 GCA_045132895.1 Clostridia bacterium | reverse complement strand
TCGTTGTTACAGAACTGCCTTATCAGGTTAATAAAGCCCGCTTGATTGAAAAAATTGCGGAACTGGTTAAGGACAAGCGCGTTGAGGGAATTTCCGCTCTGCGTGACGAGTCTGACCGTGACGGTATGCGCATGGTTATTGAACTGAAGCGCGATGCCAACGCAAACGTTATCTTAAATCAGTTATATAAATACACCCAGTTGCAGGAAACTTTCAGCATCATTATGCTCGCCATTGTTGGCAAAGAGCCGAAAGTCCTGAATCTGAAAGAAGTCCTGCAGCATTATCTTACGTTCCAGGAAGACGTTATCGTCAGAAGAACCCGCTTTGACCTGAAAAAGGCAGAAGCAAGAGCCCATATTTTAGAAGGTTTGCGCATTGCTTTGGATCACATTGACGAAATTATTAAAATCATCCGTTCCAGTTACGACGATGCAAAGCCAAAACTGATGGAAGCTTTTGGTCTGTCTGAGATTCAGGCACAGGCGATTCTGGATATGCGTCTTGCAAGACTGCAGGGCTTAGAGCGTGAGAAAATTGACGCAGAGTATGCAGATTTAATGGCATTGATTAAGCACTTAAACGATGTATTAAATAATGAGTCCATGGTGCTGGATATCATCAAAACAGAACTTCTGGAAATCCGTGATAAGTTTGGCGATGAACGTCGCAGCGAAATTACGGCCCACGAAGATGAAATCAACATTGAAGACCTGATTGAAGAAGAAGATGTTGTTGTTACCCTGACCCATTTTGGTTACGTTAAGCGTATGCCTGTTGATACGTATAAGGCGCAGCGCCGCGGCGGTAAGGGTATTATGGGTATGACCACCCGTGAGGAAGACTTTGTTGAGAAACTCTTCGTCACCAGCACACATAACCACGTTCTGTTCTTTACCAATAAAGGTAAAATGTATCGCTTAAAGGCTTACGAAATTCCGGAAGCCGGTCGCCAGGCAAAGGGTACGGCCATTGTCAACCTGTTGCAGCTTGATCCTGAAGAAAAAGTTACGGCGACGATTTGCGTCAGAGATTTCGAAGAAGGGAAATACCTGTTCTTCGCAACCCGTAAGGGTATTATTAAGAAAACCGACTTCATGGCATATAAATCTGCCAGAAAGGGCGGCCTTGCGGCAATCGTCTTAGAAGAAGGCGACGAACTGATTAATGTTGAACTGACAGACGGACAGCAGGATGTTCTGCTTGCAACCTATAACGGCATGTGTATCCGCTTCAAGGAAACCGATGCCCGTCCTTTAGGCCGTGTGTCTCACGGTGTCCGTGGTATCCGTCTGGCATCCGAAGGCGATTACGTTGTGGGTATGGGCATTGCGCAGGAGGGTGCTGACCTCTTGGTTGTTACCGAAAACGGTTACGGTAAGAAGACAGATCTTTCAGAATATAAAACCCAGAACCGTGGCGGTCAGGGTGTTAATACCTACCGCTTAACAGAAGCAACCGGTAACGTTGCCGGTATCAAAGTGGTAACCGAGGGCGACGACATTATGCTGATTACCTCTGATGGTACGATTATCCGAATGAAGACTCGCGAAATCAGCCAGATTGGTCGTCTGACAAAGGGTGTTCGTCTGATGCGCCTGGATGACGTTCAGGTTGTCAGCATCGCCAGAACCGACGAACAGGAAGAAGAGGATTTTGAGGAGGCAGAAGGCGAAACAGTCGTAGCAGAAGCCTCTGAAGAAACTGCGCCGGAGGTATAAAATCCATAGAAGGAGGGGAAGAGATGAAACATTATAATGACAGAATCAGAGACTTGCGGGAAGAGAAAAAACTGACCCAGCGGCAGATTGCAGAGGTTTTGGGGATTCGTCAACAGGTTTATTCCAAATATGAACTGGGTGTTCGGTCTTTGCCTCTGGAGCATCTGATGAAGCTTTGTAAGTACTACAATGCTTCGGCAGATTGGATTTTAGGTCTGACGGAATCTAAATAAAAATAATGGTGACGTTACAAATGTAGCGTCATCTTTTTTTTATGCTGAAAAAATCATAAATCTGCCTATTTGTTTATTTCAAGATGACTCTATTTGTTATGACTTCAAAAAATGAAGAAAAGTAAAAAAAATAGAGATTGCAAATTTTGATGGTTTATGCGATAATATTCTTATTAAGCAGTATATGTATTTAGGAGGCTTCCATATGAAACGGATTATATCCCTTATATTGGCAGTGATGTTAGTTTTGTCGGTTTTCGCTGTTCCGGTCTTTTCAGAAACAGCAGCACCGAGTAACACGGTCATCATTAGCGGTTCCAGTATTACCATCGGCAGTAATTACGGAACGGATGAGAAACTCTGGCTTCAGTTTGGACCTTGCGGCCCCAACAGTCTGACGCAGCTGAACACAATCGCGAAAAGTGCGGCAAATGCTACGACGCCGGGTTCTACCTGGCTTTCTTCCGGCACCGACTGGGTTGGTCCGGTTCTGATGAAAGCAAGAGAGGCGGCAGACGATACGGCAATTTATTCCGGCGGCTGGCATAAAAAAGAAGCAGACGGCACTCCTTCTGCCAGATCCGAATCTGTTGTTATTAAAGTAGATGGCGAAGTCAAAACAGGGAATATGACCTTAGAAGGCTCCGTTGTTGAACTGATTGTTACCAATGAACTCTTTACCGGAACCACGGCAGCAAACGGCGCTTCCGGTCTTCGTGAAGTGGTCCACTATACCATCTCCGGCAATGTAGTTGATGTTGAAAATACGCTGACGGCCCTTAACGATGTGACTATTACCCAGTATTTCGGTCTGCAGTCTGTTTCCCGTACCTATACAGCAGACATGATTCAATTTACCAACGGTCAGGAAAATTCCTATGTTGGCGGCTACTATACCCATGTTTCCGGTACAAAGGCGGCCTATCCCAATGTCAATGCTGTTGTCCATAGTAATAGAGACGGCGACAGACTGGTTATGACCTTAGACAGAACGGTTGGTCTGGGTCGTCTTGACTATCTGGCAGATAACCACAATGTTGCGACGCATGCAGGTACCAATAAAGCCTATTTCAATCTGGTAAGTGGTATTCCCTGTGAGGTGGACCAGGGTGAGTCTGTTCAGTGGAAAGGACAGTACCTCTTTGAAAAACTGCCGGCTTCCGAGGCGGTTATTGCAGACTATGATGCGCTGACCCGTGCCTCTCTGCAGACAGAAGCATCCACCGATGCTACGGCTACCGGTAATTTAACGCTGCCGGGTAAGGGGGTAAACGGCAGTACGATTCTGTGGGAATCCAGTAACGAGGAAGTTATTTCTTCTGAAACCGGCGTGGTCAGAACGCCGGAACTGACCACCTCTGTTACCTTGACAGCAACAATTTTTGATGGTCAGGGCGCTTCCAAAGAGAAAGTCTTTTCTTTCCGTGTTCCCGGTAAAGAAGGTCCGGTAGACAGCACCGGTACAAAAGTGATGCCGGAAAAAGGTGCGCTGATTCGCTCAGATAATTTTGATGATAACAGTATGGATGCAACAACCATTACTAGTATTCAGGGTAATGTTAAAGAAGAAAACGGCGTTTTGCATTTTAAGCGGACAGAAGCGTCTGACGGTGATGTTGTTTCTGCAACGGTTTACTTAAAGGCAGATAAAACTCCGATTTACGGTTCCAGTATCGTGGAATATACCATGACAAAAAACAATACCTATACAGGTCTGACAGCCTATTTTAACGGCAGCAACGGACAGTATATGCAGATTTCTGTTATGGCCAATAAGCAGATTGCCATCTTCTACAATGGTGGTGCCAGAATGGATTTATCAGCTGCTGATGTGAGGACAGATACTTTGAATTTTAAAATTGCCTTTGACTCCGGCAAGGGCCAGTTCAGACTCTGGCTCAACGATAAGTTTATCTGCGCTGAACAATGTAGCGCAGCTCCGGCAGGTCTGTTAAACATTAACTTCCTGCAGAGTAAGGCTACCGGTTTGACAACGGATATCAATATAGACAATCTGGCGGTTTATGAGACGAAGATGCCGGGCAAAGTGCTCTATGCTGACAATTTTGATGACGGCGTTATGGCGAAAAATATTTCTGTTTCAAATGCCGGTAAAACAACGGTGAAAGAAGAAAACGGTGTCTTAAAAGCCGGAACGTCTGTAGCTGCTTCTTCTTCTGTGACGTTATTAGCAGATGAAAACGGTGCGGCGAAGAAAGGTAAGTTTGCTGTTGAACTGATGGTCAGCCGTACCAGTTGTAGCCATGCGTTGGATGTTTATTTTAACAGCAGTTCCGGAACCCTTTTCTACCCCCGTTGGTGGAATAGCGCCTTGAATAAAAACTGGGCTACTACGAAAGATGGTCAGCAATTAAATCAACCGACCAGTAGCGTTTCCAATACGAAAATGCATCTTTATGCAGAAATTAACACCAACACAGAAGAAGTTTCCCTTTGGATGAATGGCGTCTATACAGGTAGTGGCTATTGCTTAGGAGCGGGCGATTTTGTTTCTGTCAGCATCGCTGCTTTTGCTACTTCCTGTGACCCCGTTGTTGAATATATTTCCATTACAGATTTAACAGGTGACCATGAAACTTCGATCCAGCAGTATCAAAATTCCTTTGACGGAGCTACGGTTTCCAATCAGGTGACGCTTTCCAATATGGCACAGTCCGGTGGTAGCCTGGTGGTAACAGACAGAGCGAAAACCTCCGGTGCCGTTGTGTACTTAAAAGAAAATCAGGATACGGTTACCGGTGACTTCACCGTTGAATTCAATACCAGCCGCGGGCTGGCGAATGCCACAACTGACTTTTATTTCTTTGGAACCAACGGCAATCGTTATACCACCATCAGATGGTGGAGTATTAACAGTGCCACTTATACCTCTGTAGAATACCGCCCGGATGCTTCTTCCGACAGTACAACGGCAAAATATGCGTACTTTAATACAGCAGGCAATCAGACTAAAATGCATGTCAAAGCAACCTTCCATACAGCAGATTCAACCTTCTCTGTCTGGATTAACGGTCACGAGGTTGTAAAAAATGTATTATCTTCCCATAAGGCTGATTCTGTTAGTTATCTGAGCCTGCAGAATGCCTTTGCAGCTACCGGCGGTAATACCGGCTACGGCGATGCAAGTCTCCATGATGTCCTGTTTTATAGCCGGATGCCCGGTTTAGGACTTTCTGAATTCGCGATGGACTATAATGCTTATGATAAGAAAGTCAGCGTAGCCTCTCCGGTAGATGGCAGTGCTTATGTTCTGGTAGCTTCTTATCAGGGCGATAAACTGGTTTCTGCTGCTGCGAAAACGGTGACTCTGGCGGCACACGACGATGTTTTAGCTGACACAAGTGAGTTAAGCACTTTAGGTGCTGACAGTGTTGTTCTTTATCTTTGGGATGGTGCCGATACGTTAAAACCCCTGTGTGAATCTCAAAAAGTTTTAGGCGCTATTTCAGCGAATTAAATAGAAACTTTAAACCTCTCTGTCGCAGATTTCCGGCAGAGAGGTTTTTGTTAGAATTAGCTAAAGAAAAGCGGGAAAAATTGTTAAAAAAGTGTGAAAAACTTGACAAATTCCTTGAATCATTATATAATTTGTTTGATTGCGATAGATAAAACCGGTAGTGCCGGAAAGGATTGTGTCATTATGAATCAGAACAATGGAATTTTTATTATATTTGCCTTTGTTGTGGCCCTCGTGATTTCATATGCGGCAACGCCGCTGGCAAAGCGTCTGGCTTTCCGTTTGGGTGCGGTTGACGTTCCCAAAGACGGGCGCAGAATGCATAAAGAGCCGAAAGCGCGCATGGGTGGTCTGGCTATTTTTCTCGGCTTTTTGGTCAGCGTTTTCTGTTTTGCAGAATTTATTCTGCCGACGGGTTCTTTGAACACGGGTTTAATCGGTATTTTAATCGGCAGCGTCATCATTGTTGTTCTTGGTATCTTTGACGATATTAAGCCCCGTTCAGCAAAACTGAAGTTTTTAATCCAGCTTGTTGCGGCGTCAATTCCGGTTCTGTTGGGCGTCCGGGTTTTTGTTATCACGAATCCCTTTACCAATGAGTTAATCAGTCTGCCGATGTGGTTATCCATTGCCGGAAGTATCCTCTGGATTGCCGGCGTGACCAATGCGGTAAATCTGATTGACGGGCTTGATGGTCTGGCTGCAGGCGTTTCTTCTATTGCTGCGGTTGCGTTGTTATCGATTTTACTCCTTGTGAATGTGCAGTCTGTTACGCTTTTGGTTATGACAGCGGCTTTGGCAGGTGCTTGTTTTGGCTTTCTGCCTTATAATTTTAATCCTGCAAAACTCTTTATGGGGGATACGGGTTCTACCTTCCTGGGCTTTACGCTGGCGTGCGTTTCAATTCAGGGCCCGTTTAAGACCTATGTTGCTTTTATAGTCCCAATGCTGGTGTTAGGTCTTCCGATTTTCGACACGGCTTTTGCCATTATCCGCCGACTGCTTAAAGGTCAGTCTATTATGACACCGGACAGAGGTCACCTTCATCACAGATTGATTGATCGTGGTTTTTCTCACCGCACAACGGTTTTAATTTTGTATATATTATCTGCCGTTTTAGCCATCAGTGCCATTGCGATGCTGTTGGTTGACTTAAAACGGGGATTGATGATTATGGGTTCTATTATTGTGGTGGGCGTATTTGCATTTACGCTGATGAACCACACCGTCGAAGAAACGAAGCATCCGGAGGAAACGCCGGACAAAGAAAACGAAACTAAGTAAGCGGAGGCTCTTATGCAGAAAATTAAAGTCATGACCGTATTCGGTACCCGCCCTGAGGCGATAAAAATGGCGCCTCTGGTCAAGGAACTGGAAAAACGGGAAGAAATTGAATCCATTGTTTGTGTAACCGCGCAGCATCGTCAGATGCTGGACCAGGTGTTGGAGCGCTTTGATATTGTGCCCCGGTATGACCTGGATATCATGCAGCAGCGTCAGACCCTGTCTACCATTACCTCTAAAGCCCTGACCGGTCTTGAGGGTGTTATGCAGGAGGCAGCACCGGATATCGTTTTGGTGCACGGCGACACGTCTACAACCTTTGCCGGCGCTCTGGCGGCATTTTATTGCAAAATTCAGGTAGGTCATGTAGAAGCAGGTCTTAGAACCTATGATAAATATTCTCCCTATCCGGAAGAAATGAACCGGAAACTGACGACGGCGCTGACAGATTTATATTTTGCGCCCACGAAGAATAACCGGGAGAATCTGTTAAAAGAACTGGTACCGGAAGAAAAAATTTATGTAACGGGCAACACAGTCATTGATGCTGTTCGTCACACGGTAACGGAAGACTATCAGTTCCAAACAGAAGCTCTTAAAAATGTGGATTTCTCTGACGGCCGCGTGATTCTGTTAACGGCACATCGCCGCGAAAATCTGGGTGAGCCTTTAGTGCGGATTCTGACAGCGGTTAAAAGAATGGTGGAAGACCATCCTGACGTTAAGGTTATTTACCCGATGCACTTAAATCCGGCAGTTCGTGAGCCGGCTATGGAAATCTTAGGTGGTCACGACCGGATTCTGCTCATTGACCCCGTAGACGTAGAAGAACTGCATAACCTGATGAGCCGTTGTTATTTTGTTATGACAGACTCCGGCGGTCTGCAGGAAGAGGCTCCTTCTTTAGGTAAGCCGGTTTTGGTGCTCCGTAGCGAAACCGAGCGTCCTGAGGCAGTCTATGCCGGAACCGTTAAAATTGCCGGCACGGAGGAAGATGTGATTTACAATATGGCACATGAACTTCTCTCTGATACCGGGGCGTATGAGGAAATGAGCCGTGCCATTAATCCCTATGGTGACGGTTATGCATCAAAGCGCATTGTAGATGCGATTTTATATGCTTTTGGTAAAACGGAAGAAAAGCCGGAAGAATGGCTGTAAAAAGAATATTAAAACGGACCTGTGATTGTTCACAGGTCCGTTTTTTGTATCCGGCTTATCTGCGGGGCACCATGCCGCCATAAGACATATTACTTTCATATCCTAAGCGATTGTCGCGGTTGCCGTTTGGTCTCTGGCGGAAGAAGGTAACAAATTTAATGGAGAATAAATCGCAAACTATGTAACGGTCTGTTTCTGCTTCGTAAAGGGTGACGAAGTTGTTACCAACGGCGTAGAGAACACCCTCTTTTTCCGTTAAACCGTTAGTGCCAATCAGAAATTCAATGACAACAAAATAGCCCAGGTTATCCTGCAAAACTGCCTGAAAAGAGCCTAAGTATGCTTCCTCTGTGGTTTGGGGATTGCCCACTTCGTTAGCAGGCTCCTGAGGAGATGGATCCAGGCGATTGCCGGAGGGCGGTGTATCAAAATATCCCGGGTAGCTTCTGCCACCGGTTTCCGGCGATGTGCCGACATTCCAGCTTTGGTCTCTGTCTTCCTGTGAATACATCATGTTGTCGTTTGGCATGTTTTCACGTTCCTTTCGGGAAAAAATTAGGTCCTAAAATATGCATCTGTTGGATTGTAAAAACAATGATTTACAACGCGGGTGACAAAAACACCAACGCTACTGGGAAAGTTCTGTCGGCAGGTAGGCACATAGGGATTAAAAAACCAGAGTGCCTGCCCCAGAGGAGAGAGCCTGTTTCCGGCAATTGCCCAATCAGCAATTTCGAAATGGATGGCTTCGGGGCGCATGTTGTAAATGTTCTGAGCATTATATTGCCCGGCGACAACCTCTTTGACGCAGGTGAATTGGCCCGGCTGAAAAATAATGTTCCGGATGCTGCCCCGGCCGATTCGTGCATATTCCCCGCCGGGCGCTCTGACGCGGTTCATCACAACACTTGCTACAGCTCGCATGCCGTTGTCGCCCTCTCCGCCTGCCTCGCATTGTACAAGTCGTGCCAGCAGTTCTCTGTCTGACAAAGCCATCGGCGTTCACGCAGCCTTTCTGCCCGCTAGACTTTTTTTACGGGCTCAGTATTACTATATGCGATCATGGGAGAAATGTGAACAGAGGGGCATGGTAATTTTTGCGCAGAAGCCGGAATGTTGACGGCTAAGGGATATTATGGTACAATATGAAAGAAAACAGAACCTGGGAGATGACAGCATGAAGCAGGGATGGCTGGTAGTCAATCATTTTTTACAGACAGAAAAATTTACGGATTTATATAGCCGTCTGGCAGAGGGCGCCAGGCAGGTTGGCATGAAGCTGACACTGAAGACAGGGTGTGAATTGCTGCAGACGGTGGAGGGCGAATTTTTGTTCAGTAGAGAGGCCCTGCCTGATTTTGTCCTGTTCTGGGATAAGGATATCCGCCTGGCAACGATGTTGGAAAGCCGGGGCGTCCGGTTGTTTAACTCTGCTGCGTCAATCGCTCTATGCGATGATAAGAGCCTGACCCATTTAACGCTGGCAGGTAAGGTGGCTATGCCGAAAACCATTTTGTCGCCAATGACCTATCCGAATGTTGGGTATACAGATCTTTCTTTTGTGGAAAAAGCGGCAGAAGTCCTTGGATTTCCTATGGTAATCAAAGAATGCTTCGGCTCCTTTGGCGCTCAGGTCTATCTGGTGAACAATCCGGAAGAAGCTGAAGAAAAAGTGAAACAGCTTGCCGGTGTTCCTTTCTTGATGCAGGAATTTATTTCGTCCAGTGCCGGGCGGGACGTCCGGCTGCAGGTGGTAGGTGAGCGGGTAGTTGCTGCTATGCTGCGGCAAAGCCACAGCGGGGATTTTCGCGCCAATATCACTGCCGGCGGCACCATGGCGCCGTGGACACCGACACAGCAGCAGGAAAAACTGGCGATTTCGGTGTGCCGTCTTTTGGGTCTGGATTTTGCCGGGGTTGACTTTTTATTCGGTGAAGATGAGGCGCCTGTTTTGTGCGAAGTAAATTCCAATGCACATTTTAAGAATCTGTATGACTGTACCGGCGTGGATGTGGCGGTGCATATCATGGCATATATTAAGGAACAACTGGAGGATGCGTGATGAAACCCTTAACCGGATGGCTGATTTACCGGAAGCAGGATGCTAAGCGGAATCAGCATTATATAACCTTTTATGAAGATGCGTGCCGGAAGCGTGGCACAACCATACAATTACATTATTTTGAGGAATTTTCCTACGGCACAGGTCCAAAGGGCCTCGTCCTCTCCTATGGAGGCAAACCTGTGGAAAAACCTGACTTCGTAGTCATGCGGGCGGATGTTCCTCTTTTTTCTGAACATCTGGAGAAAATGGGATTTGCTGTCTTTAATAACGCATATCTGTCTTTGGTTGCAAATGACAAGGCAAGAACCCTGGATGTTGCGGCAAAGGCCGGCATACCTGTGCCGGAAAGTCGGCTGGCCACTAAAGAAAACAGCCTTTTAATCGGTCAGGAACTGGGTTATCCGCTGGTCATCAAGCCCAGGGACGGTCATGGCGGTCAGGATGTCCTTTGGGTAGAGGATGAGGAGGCACTGACGGAACTTTTAAAAACCTATCCCCATGTATCTTTTCTGCTTCAGAAGCCGGTTTCAGATCTTGGCAAAGATTTGCGCGTCTATGTAGTCGGCGGGGAAATTATAGCGGCTATGCTCCGGGTCCAGACGGAAGATTTTCGCAGTAACTACTGTCTGGGGGGCAGCGCTGTGCGGTATACCCTTTCTTCGGAAGAAGAGCAACTCGTCAAGCGGGTTATCGGCCTGTTTATCGTGCCCTTTGCAGGCTTTGACTTTATGTTCCATGAGGGACAGATGATTTTAAATGAAATAGAGGATGTGGTGGGTGCGCGGATGCTTTACCACCTGACGGATCTTGATGTGGTAGATCTGTATGTAGAATATATTCTGAGAACTATTGCACCAGCTTCGTAAACTCTTTTTTAAGGCGGAGAATAATGCGTTTTTCAAGTCGCGATATGTAGGATTGTGAAATCCCCAGCATGTCTGCGACTTCTTTTTGTGTTTTTTCGTTGCCGTTATGAAGACCAAACCGCAGTTCCATGATTTGTTTCTCTCTCTGAGAAAGGCGGGACAGGGCGTTATAGAGAAGCTGCCGGTCAACTTCTTCTTCCAGGTGACGGGAAATTTCATCATTTTCCGTTCCTAAAACGTCAGACAGAAGCAGTTCGTTGCCGTCCCAATCGGTGTTTAAAGGTTCATCAATGGAAATCTCGGTTTTCAGATTATGGTTTTTTCGTAGGAACATAAGAATTTCATTTTCAATGCACCGGGATGCATAGGTTGCCAGTTTAATATTTTTCCGGGGGTCGAAGGTGTTGATGGCTTTAATCAGTCCGATGGAACCGATGGAAATCAGATCCTCAATGTGAATCCCCGTGTTTTCAAATTTTCTGGCTACATAGACCACCAGACGCAGATTTCGCTCAATTAAGATCTGTTTGACGTCTGTGGCATCCTTTGAAAGGCGTGCCAGAAGGTTTGCTTCTTCCTCGTGGGTCAGCGGCGTGGGCAAGGCCTCGCTGCCACCGATGTATAAAACCGGTGTGTCGCTTTTGGTCAGCCAGTGCATCAGTTCTTTTTTAAGGCATGAAAAGGTCAGAATCTTCTGAATCCAGATTTGCTTCATAGTACGTAACTCCCTTGAAATCATGGGGCAGAATCGCGTCCCAGTTATTGTAGTAGTCCGGCTTGCGGTCGGTAATGCCGATGCAGACGTCTTCGGTTTTGAAATAATAGCGGTCTTTTTTTAAGTAGACGGCATCCGGGAAAAATCCGGGCAGACGGCCGCCTGACTGTAGGGTGGAGAAGGGAACGGAAAACCAGTCCGTTTCCTTTCTTTTTGCTTCTGTCGGGCTTTTACTCTGCGGGAAAAGCGGCTTAACAGTCTCCCAACCGCAGATTATAACGCCCCGTCCCTCCGGCTCTTTCCTGAGCAGGTTGCCGCTGTCATAAAAACCGCGGAGGGTAACGGTTTTTCCGTGGTGAAGAATCAGCAGTGTGGCAATTTCTTTGCCCCGGGTGGAGATTCTGGCACCAATGGAAAAACTTGTTTTTAAAATGGCCACGACAAGGCAGGAAAGCAGCAATAAGAGAGATGCGGAGAGGTTTACATAGAGAATGCCGTTTTGCATGACCGAGCCCAGCGGGGCGGCATGATTGGAAAAACAGAAAAAACTCATGGCTAAACCGCCGTAGAGAAAAACGACGGCATAAAAGACGCAGAGGTATTTGCTCCATGCTCTCAGGCAGCCGGGGCGGAAGACAAGAGTTACCATGAGGCAGCCTATGAGCAGTTTCCCCGGGAGACTAAAGAGCAGATTGCCCGGTAGAAAAAATGCTAAAACGGCGTAGAGACTCCCTATGGCAGACGCGCCCAGAGTCAGCCATGTTTTGGTGGGTTGCCTCAGCAGAAGCTCGGTGATTTTCAGGAGCAGAAAGTTAAAAAGGACGTTAGTCAGAAATAAAATATCAACATATACTTTTATCTCCATGTCTCTGCCTCCTTTAGCTTTTTCTTTCGTAAGAATTATTAACAGTATAGCACACAAAACTGGTAAAAAATGTCAAACTGTGGCGGGACTTTAAAATTCTTTCGAAGAATTGAAATTGTGTGCCGCGTGTGATATAATGAGTTTGCAAAGCAAACTCAATGAATTGCCTGACGGCATGAATTGAAACCTGCGATTTCATGAATTGAGCCTGCGGCTCATGAATTGCACTTCGTGCATTATATAGGCAATTCAATTCATGTTGCGATAGCAACAATTCATGGCAATAGCCAATTCATGACAACAAAGTTGTCAATTCATTAAAAACAAGGTGCATCTTTCCTGTAACCTAATTATATAATGAATTCAAGCAAAGGTTGAATTCGTCGATATAAATCTCGTGCCTCGATTTTGCGGAAGAAAAAATCGAGCGAACAGAGTTTTTATATCGACAAAAGGAGAACAAAAATCAATTAAGGGAAGCATCGATGGAATTCGCAATAGCCGTTTCGGATATATGTGATAATATAAAAGGTTGTAGTGTGTATGTAAATCAATGATTGCGTCAATTGCAACCGCTAAAAAGAATGAAAGCAAATGTGATTCAATGACAAAAGTCATATTTGAGAGAGGGATTGTATGATTTCTGTATTATTGATGGTAAAAATAGCGCAACTGTTTTCCATCATGCTGATTGCGTATCTGATTACGAAACTGAAGGTCGTGAAAGGGGACGACAGCCTGGTTCTGTCGAAAATTTCGTTATATGTTCTCTTGCCGGCGGCGATTATCAATGCCTTTAACACGGAACTGACAGCGGAAATTAAAACCGGTCTGCTTTTGGCCTTTGGGGCATCCATTATCATCCATATTCTCTTTTATCTGATGGATGTTATTTATAAAACAACGAAAGCATCTCCTGTGGAGCGGGCATCTGTTATGTATTCCAATGCAGCAAATCTGATTATTCCCATTGTTACCTACGTTTTGGGTGGAGAATGGGTCATTTATTGCTGCGCGTATATGTCCGTTCAGCTGGTCTTTTTGTGGACCCATGGCATCGGCCTTTTCCGGTCTGAACATAAAAACAGTCTGAAGAAAATTCTGTATAATCCCTGCCTGATTTCTATTGCGATAGGGTTGGTGCTGATGTTTTCCGGCATCCGGATTCCGGAAAAAATTGCAGATGTCACCTTGTCCTTAGGGGATATGTTAGGGCCGACCAGTATGTTGATTGCGGGCATGTTGTTTGCTAAAAGCGATGTGAAAAGTGTGTTCGGCAACAAGCGGTCTTATGTGATACTTATCATGCGTATGGTGATTTATCCGTTGATTGTTCTGGCTTTATTTAAAATTTTTCTTCCCCTGCTGCCTATGGCAAATGCAGAAAAAATTCTGCTGATTACGTTTTTGTCATCCATGACACCCACGGCGGCAACAGTTATGCAGTTTGCACAACTTCATGATGTGGACGTGGAACTGGCGGTATCTGCCAATATTGTCACCACGTTAAGCTGTATTCTGATTATGCCGGTGTTGGTATTTTTATATCTGTTGTAAACGAGGTGTTACAATGAACCGGGAAAGCGAAGCCGCAGTTTTTCTGTTGTTAGGTCAGTCCAATGCCGTCGGGCATGGTACTCCAATGGAAGAACACGACAAAATTACAGAACCTCTGACCCATGTTTTTGGTCTTAGCAGAGAACAAAATCAGAGTTTTGACCATGATAAACTTTTCTGGTCGGGCTATACCAGTTTTGGCATGAATCTTGCCGAAGAGCAGGATAATACTTATTCTCTTGCCAACTGTCTGGCGAGACTCTGGCAGGATCGGATTGACAGGGGAGAAGAACTCCCGGATTTATACATTGTGCAGATTGCCATTGGCGCTCAGGGAATTACAAAGGAATATATGTGGTGGCCATACCGGGAGCCCCGATTGGTGCCGGGAAAACTCTGGACGGTGGACATTTCTCTTTATCCCTATACGCTGCACTTTTTCTCTTTATTGAAAAAGAGCCTTCTGGCTCTGGGGAAAACGCAGATTACAACGCAACTGCACTGGCGCGGCGGTGAGGAGGACAGCTCTGCCTCATGGGAAGAACTGGAGGATTCTGTAAAAGGGCTTTATGACTATACGTTTAACGGATTTTATGAAGCTTTGGGTGAGCGGGTGCCGATTGTGATGCATAAAGCAGTCAGTTATGACCGGTGTATGGAAGTGGACCCTACGGGAGAGAGTCTTAAGAAGAAGCACTTCATAAACGGCATTTTCGAAACCCTTTGCCTTGAGCACGATAATATCACTATGTTTGACGTAACAGAGGCGCCTCATTTTGTCGCAGGTGTTCGCGGAAATGGGATTTATATTGATGACGCGGTTCATTATTCGCCAAAGACTAACCGATGGGTAGCGGAGAAGATTCTGGAAAGTTAATGCCAAAAATGAAGATTCCATCCCAAAAATGGAGATTGCCAACAATCCGGTTTTGTGCGATAAT
>JBGUTC010000077.1:0-6187 GCA_045132895.1 Clostridia bacterium | reverse complement strand
CCGGCATCCAGAGCATTCTCCAGCAGTTCCTTAATAACGGAAGCGGGACGCTCTACCACCTCACCGGCGGCTATTTTATTCGAAACAGATTTGTCCAGAACCTGAATTTTTCCCATGGCAAATTCCTTTCCGTCTGCCACTCTAAAAGAGCCGCAAAACATCCATATATGCAACAAAAATTGAAAGCAAAATAAGAAGCCCGAAGCCAATCATATGCACAATGCCCTCTTTTTCCGGGGGTAGGGGCTTTCTCCGGATTATCTCAACCAAAACAAAGAAAATCCGCCCACCATCTAAGGCCGGAATGGGCAATAAATTAAAGACACCCAGATTCACAGTCAGCAAAACTGCCAATTGCAGCAAATTTAAAAATCCTGCCCAACCGGTTTTTGCTGTTTCCTCAACGGCAGATCCAATTTCAGAGACAATTCCGATGGGACCTGACATAGAGCTGATTGAAACCTCGCCCCGGAACAAATCGACCAGGGACTCCAAAATCACACGAATGTAAAACACTGTTGTGTAATATCCGGTTTTGACCGTCAAAAGAAAACTGTTCTCTCTGCTTCCCAACTGAACCCCCAGGCTGTTTCCCTCCGCCGTGGGATCAACAGGAAGCGAGAAAGAAATTTTCTCGCCATCTCTGCGGACAATTAAGGTCTTTTCCTTTGCGCCGCGATCCTTGACCCAGAACATATCGCTGGCAATATGAATCCGGCTGCCGCCATATTCAATAATCTCATCACCGGGCATAATACCAACCGCTTCTGCCACACTCTGCGACGTAACGGCTGCCACCTCAGGCACCACAATTTCCTGCGCCGATCCATACATGCACCAAAGAATCATCAAGCCAAGAAGCAGGTTCATGAACGCACCGGAAACCAAAACGATGAGTTTTGCCCATGCCGGTTTGTTGCTGAGAGCTCTGTCATCTGCAGAGGACGTGTTTTCTCCCTCTAAGGCACAAAATCCACCAATGGGCAAAGCACGGACGGAATAGAGGGTTTCGCCCTTTTGTTTACCAAATAACTTCGGTCCCATGCCGATAGCAAATTCATGGACACGGATGCCCAACAGTTTTGCCGAAATAAAATGACCAAATTCATGAACAAAAATCAAAACACAAAAGATAAGAATTGCCGCAAGAACAGTCCAGATAGTTGTCATGTTGCCTCCTACTAGCCACCAATCACTTGCCCCAAAGGCAGAGAGCCGTTTCCCGGGCAAAGCGGTCAGCCTCAATAATATCAGAAAGAGACGGGCACGGAATAACCTTGTGTGCCGCCATCGTTTGTTCAATTAATTCCGGAATTTCCAGAAATCCGATTTTCTTTTTCAGAAACAGAGAAACAGCAACTTCGTTAGCGCCGTTTAACACGCAAGGCATAGTATGCCCAACTTTCGCCGCCTCATACGCTAAAGCCAGGCAACGGAAGGTTTCCATGTCCGGCTCTTCAAAGGTCAGAGCGCCGGCTTTGGCTAAGTCCAGGGTGTTATCCTGCATGGGGCATCTTTCCGGATAGGTCAGGGCAAGCTGAATGGGCAGTTTCATATCCGGAACGCCCATCTGCGCCAACACAGCACCATCCGTCAACTCAATCATGGAATGCACGATGCTCTGCCGGTGTACCAGGACATCAATTTTATCTGCAGGAACACCAAAAAGTTGCGCGGCTTCTAAAACCTCCAGACCTTTGTTCATCAGCGTCGCTGAATCTATGGTGATTTTCGCACCCATATCCCAGTTCGGATGCTTAAGAGCCGCTTCCGGCGTGATAGAAAGGAGTTCTTCCCGCTTCTTACCGGCAAAAGGTCCGCCGGATGCTGTCAGTAAAATGCGCTTTAATTCCGCCGGCCTCCGGGAAACAGAAATCGCTTCTAAACACTGGAAAATAGCGCTGTGTTCACTATCAACGGGAATCATTTCCCCGCCGGACTTTTCCAGTTCAGCGCGAACCAGATCACCGGCAGCAACCAGGGTTTCCTTATTAGCAAGAGCCAATCGCTTCCCGGCGCGCACTGCCGCCAATGCCGGAATCAAACCGGCAAAGCCCACAATGGCAGCCACCACAGTGTCGCTGCCCGGCTCCTCGGCAAGGAATTCCATGCCTTTTGCGCCGGCTAAGACCTCTGTTTCGGTGTCTGCCACTTTTGTTTTCAGTTCCGCCGCCAGCATCTCGTCTGCTACGCAGGCATAACGGGGACGAAACTCCCGGATTTGTTTTTCTAAAAGATCAATATTCCGACCGGCACCAATGGCCCTGACCGAAATGTTGCCCAATGCCCGGACAACCTCTAAGGTCTGCGTTCCAATGGAACCGGTGGAACCCAAAATCGCTAAATTCATCATTTGTAAATAACCTCAAATACTCGTAAAAAGTAGTAAACAAGGGGTGCAATAAAGACAAGACTGTCAATCCGGTCTAAAATTCCACCATGACCAGGAATCAAATTCCCGAAATCCTTTTTTCCGCATGCCCGCTTAATCAAAGAAGCAGAAAGATCACCGAACTGCGCCATAACGCCGCAAATCAGAGATAACGCCACAAGGGGCACGAAACGAACAGAAAAACCAAAACCAAAAATCAGAATCCCGGCATACACCAGAAAACTAACCACTGCGCCCACTACTGCGCCAATGGCACCGGCAACAGTCTTATTCGGGCTGACAGAAGGGATCAGTTTCCGTTTGCCAAAAAACTTTCCTGCAAAAAACGCAAAGGTGTCCGGCATCCACGCTCCCAGAAAACTCAGAATCACAAGGAAAACGCCGTAATCCATCATACGGATACCGGAAACGTGCATAGGCAGCAGAACGCCATAAACCAAAACGAAAACAGAATACGCCACATCGGTAAAGGTAATCTTTCCGTTAAACAGAACCGCGCTGACCAGAATCAACATCAAAAATGCTATCAAAAGGAACATAATCAGTTCTCCGGGCAGGGTTTTTGAGAAAAACGGAATCACTAAAACACCTGACGCAAACAGATATGTAAGAGCCGAAAGTTGCCACTTTTGCCCCAATTCAAACGTTCTGTGCAGTTCATAGACGGCAATCAGACAAGCAAGAGTAACCGCCCCATGGAATATAGCCGGCATAGAAAAAATCAATCCCAAAACACAAACAGCACCAATAACACCGCTGAGAACGCGAACAGTTAATTTTGACATAGGTTTTTCCCCTCTCCTTCCGGTTCCTAACTACCGCCAAACCGTCTGTTCCGATTCTGGTAATCAAGAATCGCCCGGGTAAAGTCCCGGGTTGAAAAATCAGGCCAGTTAATATCAGAAAAGCAGAATTCGCTGTATGCCGACTGCCATAACAAGAAATTCGAAAGCCTGAGCTCCCCACTGGGGCGAATAATCAGATCAACATCGGGAACCTCTTCTGTGTAAACATGCTGAGACAGCATATCTTCTGTAACCGCTCCGGGCTCAAGAGTTCCCTCCTGAACCTCAGCGCAAAGACGGTTCACCGCACGGACAATTTCCTGACGTCCCCCATAGTTAATGGCAAGATACATCACCATGCCGTCCCGGTCCTTAGTATAAGCCTCAATGTTATCAATCTCGCGGTTAATCTCATCTGACAAAGCGCTCCGGTCACCAATGACCCGAATCACAACATTTTTTCCCGCCAGTTGCTCTTTATCTCTAAGATAATCCAGAAGCAGTTGCATCAAGGCATCTACTTCTTCTTTGGAACGCTTCCAGTTTTCTGTGCTGAAGGCGTAGGCAGTAATATACTTAATGCCCATTTCTCCGGCAAATTCTGAAATAGTCTTCAGATTCTGTGCACCGGCACGGTGCCCGGCAATACGGGGCAAGCCCCGTTTTTTTGCCCAACGGCCGTTGCCGTCCATAATAATGCCAACATGCTTCGGCAGGTTATCCGGGTCCACTTCCTGCAGAAGTTTTCTCGCAGAGCGTAAGCCCCTGAATCCTTTAAACATAAAAATCCCCTTAGATTTCCATAATTTCCTTTTCTTTTTTTGCTGCGATGGTATCAATGTCTTTGATGTACTTATCGGTCAGCTTCTGAATGTCTGTTTCAGCACCCTTTAAATCGTCCTCTGTGATTTCGCCTTTTTTCTTCTGAGCTTTAAAGCCTTCTAACGCATCACGGCGAATACCGCGAATAACAACCTTACCTTCTTCCGCACGCTTGGAAATGCTCTTAACCAATTCCTTACGGCGTTCCTCGGTTAATGCCGGGAAGTTAATACGAATGCTCTTTCCGTCATTATTAGGTGTCAGGCCCAGGTCTGATTTTAAGATAGCCTTTTCAATGTCACCTAAAATAGAACCGTCCCAGGGCTGAATCACCAGCATTCTTGCCTCCGGTACAGAAACAGTACCAATCTGGGGGATCGGCGTGGGAGAACCGTAATAATCAACCGTTACTTTGTCTAACAGCGCCGGGTTAGCACGACCGGCACGAATTGCTGCATAGTCATTCTCCAAAGCCTGAATGGCTTTATCCATTTTTACTTTTACTTCTTCATACATAATGTTTTCGTTCCTTTCTTTTCGTTACAGTTTAGCCGTTAGAAACAATTGTTCCGACTTTTTCGCCTTCTAAAACGCGGATAATATTCTGCGGATCATCGAGGCCAAAGACTAAAATGGGAATATTATTATCCATGCAAAGAGATGTTGCCGTTGAATCCATAACGC
This sequence comes from Clostridia bacterium, assembly GCA_045132895.1. Lineage (GTDB taxonomy): Bacteria > Bacillota > Clostridia > UBA1381 > UBA9506 > UMGS755. The sequence goes on along the minus strand of JBGUTC010000077.1, from coordinate 1,504 downwards.
CCAGACCTCTGCTTAAAACATCAATATAGGTCAGGCTGTCAAAGCGTTTAGCATCAGGATTTTTAGCAGGATCGCTATCATAAACAGCATCTACTTTCTTTGCCAGGAAAATCGCATCTGCTTCAATTTCGGCGGCTCTTAATGCTGCTGCTGTATCCGTTGAGAAGAAGGGGTTACCGGTTCCGCAACCAAAGACAACCACTCTGCCTTTTTCCATGTGACGGACTGCCTTACCGCGAATATAGGGTTCTGCAATCTGGCGCATTTCAATTGCTGTCTGAACCCGGGTGGGAACACCGACAGCTTCCAGTGCACTCTGCATAGCCAAAGAGTTAATAACCGTAGCCAGCATACCCATATGATCGGCACGGGTTCTGTCCATGTTGCCGCTGGAGCGACCTCTCCAGAAATTACCGCCACCAACAACAATGGCAATCTGAACACCTGCTTCGTTACACTGTTTTACAACATTTGCAATGTTCTCCAGTGTCTCAAAATCCAACCCTGTACCTTTTCCGCCTGCCAGCGCTTCACCACTGATTTTCAGCAAAATACGCTTATATTTTTTTGTCATATGGAACCTCCGAACGCCTCATGGCTTTTTATTTTTTTTACACTCTTTCATTATATATTGTTTTCGCTGATTATTCAAGTCAAAAAGCGAAATATCTTACAAAAATATCCGTTTATTTTTCGAAAAAAGGACCATATTCTCCTGTTGAAAAGCAGAGAAGTTATCAACATTATTAACAGGGTTGTTAACAGTTTCTTTTGAAAACACCGCTAAAATCGAGGTTTTTTCGTCAAAAATTGTTCAAAATATGCACAAAAACTGTTGATAACTCTGTTGAAACCAAATTTTTATCAGGAAATATTTTGGGACCTTTTTTCCCTGAAAACCCATAGTCTGTTTCCCAGAAAATTCACTGCCAGAGAAAAAGGCATCGCAAGGACTTTTGAGAACAAAACCGCCATATCGTTCTCCAGAACATAGGAAATGCCCAGCGCTGCAAGAATCCCGTTTAAAACGGTATATAGATGCAGAACATCATAAAACAGATTCAGACATAAAAGAGTCGTCAGAAGAGACAAGGCATTCACCGCCAGAAAACGCCAGATTTCTCCATAGCGAACCCCGCCGGATTTCTGGAATGTCCAATATCGGTTTACCAGATAACTGTTGGTCATAGCCCCGGCCGTTGCCAGAATCTGCGCCAGATTCTTATCAAGGTTTAAAAAGGAAAAGAAAACGTAAAACAAGCCATAATCAAGGGCTGTGTTCAAAACACCCACCAGACCAAACTTAATAACCTGGAAATAGTCACTCTTTTTCATCATCAAACCCCTTCGTTTCGCGAATAATATAGAGCGGTCTGTTTTTCGTTTCATCGTAGATTCTGCCGATATATTCCCCAATAATCCCCAACATCATCAAAACAACACCGTTAAAAATCAGGAACACCGGCAGCATGGCCATCCAGCCGGAAACCGCGTGTTCTGTAAA
>JBGUTC010000076.1:0-2558 GCA_045132895.1 Clostridia bacterium | reverse complement strand
AGGCTTAAGCCTTACACACATTGACGGTGATGAAATTCTCTACGGCACAAAAGGACAGACATTTGAGTTTTATGTAAATGAATATTAAAATGTATTAAAAAGTGGCATAGCCTGTTTTGTATAGGTTATGCCACTTTTGTGCTATGATAGAATTAATTTTCTTGCAAGTATAAATAAGCTGTTATCAACTGATGGAATATCTCTTGAAAGAGGATCTTTCATATATTCAACATCAGGTACAGTCAGGTTTGGAATGTAGTGATCACCGTTTCTTACATACTCAATTCCGTTTTCAATAAATTTTTCTTTCATAGCGTAAACGCCTCCTTTAAATTTGGTAGCTTCATTTTATCAGAAGGCATTTACTTTGACGAATGTACGGATAAAAAAGAAAAGAGGAAAACCCATTTTACTGAGTTTTCCTCATCTTCTTACCTCGCAATGCTCATATACTATTTAGAACTTCTGTCCTTAACTGTATTCGGCATTTGCTACAGTCTTTTTACGTTTAACTGAAAAATAGATGTTCGATGAGAATTTTACATCCCATGGCAACCAGAATGATGCCGCCCACAACCTGCGCCCGGCTGCCCAGAGCATCTCCGGCGCGTTTGCCGATTAAGGCACCAAAGGTACTCAAAAGGAAAGTCGTCACACCAATAACACCTACGCAACCCCAGATATTCATACACATAGTAGGCAAGAATGCAAAGGTTACACCGGCGGCCAGGGCATCAATGCTGGTGGCAATTGCTAAAACCAAGAGGACGCGGATTTGTGTGCTTCCGCAGACTTCTTTATCTTCGCCACGAATCACATCAAGAATCATTTTTCCGCCAATGTAAGCGAGAAGAATAAATGCTACCCAATGATCTAAATTGATGATATAGCTACTGAACAGATGCCCTGCTAAAAAGCCGATTAACGGCATGAATGCCTGAAACAATCCGAAGAAAAAGCCGAATTTCAATGCATCCTTCAGTCTCAGGTTGCAGATGGCCATGCCGTTTGAAATTGAAACAGCAAAAGCATCCATAGATAAGCCGATAGCAATTAAGAAAAGTTCAGAAAAAGACATAGTTGCCTCCAGTTTTCTGTTTTAAAAAAGGTGCACAGACCGATGTTATGGTCTGTGCAGTTTGGTTGCTTTAATATTGTAATAAAAATTAACGTTTGTCATGCAATAATATGGCATAACCCAAAAGAGGCCAATGCCAAATGTACACAAGCCCAACAGGATCCAACCAATAAAGGAAAGATTCAGGGCAAAATATTTCCACGTATTTCCCCTCATGACATTGTAGCTCTGGATGAATGCTGCCGGTACCGTGGTGTATGGGTTTTCCAGCAGAATAATGGGAGCCATGGCAAGACGCAAGGTCAGGATTAACTCCACTAAACCGATGATCAGAAGCAGCGGCGCTGCGAATTCACCGATGAATGCGACCAACCCGTAATATACCAGAGAAAATACAATCTGAATTGTCAGAGAGATAATCGCCCAGAGGACAATTTTTCCCGGCATAGCGGCAAACCGTTTACACATGCTTTTTGCGCTGACCGGTGCCCCGACTCTGGTTTTTAAAAACTGATCCTGATATCCGAACAGGACGAAAGCACATAGTATCCGACAAACAACATAGACCAGGGTAAACCAAGGTCTGAGAGGATTCCAAAAACTGAGATTCACAGAAAAGCCACTATTTTGCATGGCGTTTTGCGTGGTTGTCACAATGGTTTCTCCGCTGAAGATACTGCAAATCAGAAAGAACAGCAGAGAACAAAGCGCTAACTTATTCCAACGCCCCTGTAACATGGCCTTTGACTGTGCTTTCAGTTGCTGACGGGTCATGACAATTCCTCCTTTAGAATCGGAGTCGCAGTTCTTACAGTTCGAACTTGTCGTGAATTGCGCGAACAGCCTTGTCTTCGCAACCTGCATCAATCAGAACAGAAACCTTGATTTCAGAAGTTGCAATCATGTGAATGTTAATCTGTGCATCGTAGAGTGCTTCGAACATTTTAGCTGCAACGCCGGGGTTGGAAACCATGCCGGCACCAACGATAGAAACTTTGGAAACGTCCTTGGTGTAGCTCAGGTTCTGGTAAGCGATGGTATCTTTGTTTTCTTCTAAGATAGCCAGAGCTTCGTCTAAGTGTGCTTCAGATGTGGTGAAACTAATGTCTTTTAAGCCTTCGCGACCGATAGACTGAAGAATCACGTCTACGTTGATATTCTTTTTAGCCAGCAGGGAGAAGATTCTGAAAGCCTTTCCCGGTGTATCATCAATACCGCAAACAGAAATGCGGGCAACGTCGGAATCCTTTGCAATACCTCTAACTAACATTTTTTCCATACTAACAACCTCCTTAACGATGGTGCCCTCTGCCCGGGTCAGACTGGAACGGACACAGATGTTTACATTATATTTTTTACCCATTTCAACGGAGCGGTTATGCAGCACGTTTGCGCCGAGACTTGCCAGCTCCAGCATTTCATCAAATGTAATTTCTTCAAGCTTGGATGCATTGGGAACAACGCGGGGATCGGTGGTATA
>JBGUTC010000075.1:0-10961 GCA_045132895.1 Clostridia bacterium | reverse complement strand
CAGTTGTGTATAAGTGACAGGTTCTGTTTTCATAGGTTCTGGGGTAGTGAGACAGAAGATCTGCCAGCGTGAAAATGCCCAGCTTTCCAAAAGCAGCGGCACGTTTTGCACCGACGCCGGAAAGATGAGAAATACTGCTGTTTAAATCCAGATCTGCCATGTGCCCTCCTAGACGCTATTCTACAGATACAATATAGTAATAAAGGGGTTGCTTTCCGTTATGAACCAAAACATCGCAAGCGGAATAAGTTTCTTCCAGATATGCCTGCAGACTAGCAGCGTCTTCTTCCGAAACATCCTCGCCGTAGAAAACGTTGATGATGGCACTATCATCATCAACCATACCGGTCAGCAATTCTTTTGTGACGGTCTGCGGATCATCACCGGCAGCCAGAATATTTTTGCCGGTTAAGCCGATGATTTTTCCCTTCGGTAGCGTTTCGCCGTTTAACTGGAATTCGCGGACGGCAAAAGTGACATTACCGGTTTTTACATAAGAGGCAGCCTCTTTCATGGCTTCTTCGTTTTCTTCGGGAGAAGCATCCGGCATGAAAGCCAGCATAGCGGAAATTCCCTCAGGAATAGAGCGGGTCGGAATAACAATGACCTGTTTTTCTGTCAGATCACGAACCTGCTCAGCCGCCATAATAATATTTTTGTTGTTTGGCATAATGTAAACAACTTCTGCGTTGATTTTATCTACAGCGGCAAGAATATCGTCTGTAGACGGATTCATGGTCTGTCCGCCGAGAATGACCTCGTTGGCGCCCATGTCGCGGAACAGGTCTTCCATGCCCTCGCCGGCAGCAACTGCCGCAAAACCGTAGGGAGCGGGAGGCTCAGCAGGTTTTTCCTCTTTTGCGCCGGTTGCAAGCTCATTATGCTGATATTTCATGTTGTCAATCTTTATGTTGATTAAAGCACCCAGTTTTAAGGCTTCTTCAATGACATAACCGGGGTTGTTGGTGTGAATATGCACCTTGATGATGGTTTCATCATCAACAACAACCATAGAGTCGCCTTTTTTCTGGATGTTTTCTGCAAACAGCTTGCTGGAAGCTTTCGGATTGTTTTTCTCAATCAAAAACTCTGTGCAATATGCAAATGTAATATCGGCAGCGTCAACTTTTGTTGCAGCGGTTTTCGGTGCGGGGAGTACCTCGCCATCTTTACGCTCAACGACTTTGCCGGTTTCAAGATAAGTAAGAGCGCCTTCTAAAAGGTATAAGATACCCTGTCCGCCGGAGTCAACAACACCGGCAGCTTTTAACTGAGGCAGAATTTCCGGAGTTCTGTCAAGACTTTTTTGCGCAGCAGTAACAACGGCAGAAGGAAGAGCAATCAACTCGTTGTTATCGGCCAGGTAGGCAACGCCGCCCTCAGCACCGTCGCGGGAAACAGAAAGCATAGTCCCTTCCACAGGTTTCATAACTGCACGGTATGCCGTTGCAACGCCTTCAGTCAATGCTTCGGAAATGTCTGTTGCATCAGCAATTTTACAGTCTTTTAAACGCTTGGACATGCCGCGGAACAACTGAGACAGAATAACACCGGAGTTACCTCTTGCGCCGCGCAGAGAAGCACTGGCTACAACGTTCATGACCTCGCCGACGGTTTCAAAACTACGGCCGACAAGTTCGCTGACCGCTGCTGTAACTGTCATGGACATATTAGAACCCGTATCTCCGTCGGGAACGGGGAATACGTTTAAATCGTTCAGAATGGATTTGTTGTTAACAAGTTTATTCGCTGCAGAAGTAAACGCTTCGCAAAGTGCTGCAGCATCGATTGTATATATCAAGTTTTACACCTCCGAAATCAATCCACGCGGATTCCTTCCACGTTGACGGTAACACGACCGACACGGAATCCGGTCATGCTTTCAACACTGTAACGGACGTTAGAAATAATGCTGTCGGAAATAACTTTGATGTTAACGCCGTATTCGACGATAATGTGCAAATCAATACTGATTTTATCATCTTCTGTGCTGACTTTGATGCCTTTTGTAATGGTGTCCCATTTTAACAAACTGGCAAAACTGTCGCTGGCACTTTTATAGGCCATGCCCACAACACCGTAGCAACCGGTTGCGACCATGCCGGCAATGTGCGCAATAACGGTATTACTCATGATGATTGCGCCACGTTCGTTTTCGGTTTTAATTGCCATAGAACAACCTCCTTATAAAAAATAACGTAAAAATCGCTTTAGAAATCTATACAGTTATAACTATTATACCACACATGTTCAAAAATTACCATATATATTTTTGAAAAAATCAAAATATTTTTTTGAAAAACTTTCTGAAGCATAACAGAAAATGTTGAGATTTGCTTAAATATGTGCTATAATATAAAATAGAAGAGTTTATGGACAGAAAGGAAGTGTTTTTGTGAGACTGATTCACTGTGGTGACTTACATCTGGATACGGTGTTTTCCGGCCTGGGAAGCGAGGCTTGTGCTTCTGTCCGGCAGGCGGAACTCCGGCGTACTTTTCTTTCTGTGATTGAACTTGCTAAAGAGGCAGATGCTCTTTTGATTGCCGGCGATTTATTTGATCAGGATTCCGTTGAGGCAGAAACCATTCGTGTTTTATGCGAAGGTTTTGCATCCCTGGGCGATATTCCGGTGTTGATTGCAGCGGGGAATCACGACCCGTTGGGGCCGAAGTCTTACTATGAACTGGTTCAGTTTCCTTCTAACGTCCATGTTTTTGGGACGGAACTTTCCAGTGTTACAATCTGCGGATATAATTTTTATGGTATTTCCTTTGGTCATGGGACTGAGCCTGAACCGCTTCTTTCTGATTTTCATCCGGAACCGGGACGACCCTCTGTTCTGTTAATGCATGGTGATCTGGGCGGCGGCGCTTATAATCCTGTTGACAGGGAGATGATTGCGGCGTCCGGTCTTTCCTATCTGGCGTTAGGGCATGTCCATACATACGAAGAAACCAAACTGGGTCAGACCCTTTGTGTGTACCCCGGTTGCCCGGAAGGACGTGGGTTTGATGAACTGGATGAAAAGGGTGTTGTCCGTGTCGAATTGACGGAAACGGGAGTTAAAACGGAGTTTATTCCTGTTTGCTGTCGGTCGTTTAGAACGCTTTCTGTTGATGTTACGGATTGCCTGACCCATGAAGCCATTCTTTCTCTGGTGCGAAAATCCGGTCTTAGTGACAAGGATTTGTATAAAATCATCCTCGAAGGAGAAACAGAACTTCAGCCTGATACAACGGTTCTGGCAGAGGCACTTTCCGAATGCTTTTTTGTCAAATTTTATGATAAAACGAAGCGTCCGCTAGAACTTGCAAAACTTATGCAGGAACCCGGTATTCGCGGTATGTTTGCCCGGAAGTTCGCAGAGGGCCTTTCGGGAGAAAATGCGGAGAGATACCGTCGGGCTCTTGAAATTGGCCTTGCGGCTTTGGACGGAGAGAAGGTGAAGCCGCAATGAAAATCACAAAGATTGAAATTGAACAGTTTGGCGGCCTGAAAAATTATACTTTGGAACTTTCGGATGGTCCGTTATATCTTTTTGGTCATAACGAAGCGGGAAAAAGCACCCTTTGTGCGTTTATTTCTGCCATGTTTTATGGGTTGCCCGGAAAAGTGAGAGGCGGCGGCCTGCGGGGTGATAGCCGCAGTCTGTATATGCCCTGGGGGGAAACCTATATGGCCGGCACGCTTTCTTTTACCTCCGGAGGTAAGCAATATGTTTTAAAGCGTCGCTTTGGGCAGACGGCTAAAAGTGACCGGATGAGTTTGCTTTCTGCAGAGGATTGGCAGGAAATTGCCATTGATAAAAGTGAGTTAGGGCAGACGTTTTTAGGTGTCGGTGAAGATGCGTTTCGGAAAACCTTATTTATCAGTCAGCTGGGTGCAGTTTTTGAAAAGGGAAAAGAAGATGAACTCGTTAGCCGGCTTTCTAATTTAGAACAAAGCGGCGACGAAGATACATCTGCCCAGAAAGCGCTGGAGGAATTGGAAAAAGTGCAGCACGGCATCCTTTCGAAAACTGGCCGCGGCGGCACCCTTGTGCAACTGGATGCTGAAATTGATGTTTTAAAAACGGAGTTGCTGGAGGCAAAAGAAAACAACAAAAACTTTCAGAGTGTTTTGGAAGAAATCCGTCACCTGCAGGCAGACCTACAGGCCGGTATGCAAACAGAAAACAAACTTTCTGAAATGCGGAAAGCGGCAAGTGATTTTGAGTCGTTTTTAGAAAGAAAAAAAGAGTGGGAACGCAGAGAACAACAGAAACAAGAACTGCTACAGGCACAAACAGACCTAAAAGAGGTTAGCAAGAAACGGCTTTTAAAGGAACAGGATAAGGCAGAACTGGCTGCAGTTTCAACGTTTAGTCAGGATGTTGTTTTAGACCTTTTTGAAAAAGAAGCGACTTGCGGTGTGCTGGAAAAGCAAGTCGAAAGGCAGTATGAACTGGCAGCAGATGTTCTGGAACTGGAGCAGAAAATGGCGGCTGATTCCGGCCGGGAGAAAAAATATCTGCCGGTGTTTTTTGCCGTTGGAGCGCTACTTGTATTATTTGTGGCTTTAGGCATTATGGTGAAGCCTATCTTCTTTGGCGTGGCACCATTATCTCTTTTACTTCTGTTTTTCCTCAAAGAAGGAAAGAAAGTAAAGGAAGAAAAACTTACTCTTTCAGCGCGTCTGCAGGAAAAACAACAGGCACTTGAAAAAATCAGAGAAGAAGCGCCGGAAGAGAAACTTCGGGCATTGAGCAACGAAATAAATTCTGTATTAAATATTGCCGGTACGGAAAGCGTATCGGTACTTTCAAAGAAAATCGAGCAGGCAAAAGACCTTTCCCGTGAACTTGAACAACTCATGGCTGAGGAAAGCAGACTGGAAAAGTCGGTCAGCCGGTTGGAAAGCCTGCTTCAGGAAAATATTCAGGCAGAGCCGGGCGACGTTTTTTCCTATGACGGACCGTCGACTGTTGAAGTGGATGAGCAACGGGAAGCGTTGCGCCTGGTGCAGTTGGAGCGTGAACGCAGACTGGCGCAGCTGAATGCGAAGGTTGAAAATGGATTTTCGGGGAAGAGAAGCGTTAGTATGGTTGAAACAGCGCTGGAAGACGCGCGTCGGAAACGCAAGGAGCTGGCAGAGTATTATGAAACGGTTCTTCTGGCAAAAACCATGCTGGAAGCATGTAGCGAAGAACTGAAAAATACCTTTGCACCGGTTATCAATGAAACATCCGGTGGTCTGATTGATACCCTGACCCACGGGCGTTATCAGGAGGTTCGGGTAACGGACGAATATAAAATTATGCTGAAAACGCCGGAAGGGAACGAAATTGTTCCGTCGGAATATGTCAGCGCCGGAACCTACGATCTTTTGTATTTTGCATTGCGTCTTGCAGTCTTACATACTTTGTATGATCAAATCCCTCTGCTTATTTTAGACGATACCTTTGTTCAACTGGATGAAGAGCGCAGAGTGTCAGCTTTTTCCTTGTTACAGGAAGAGCCGGCAGACCAGATTCTTTATTTCTCCTGTCACAAACCGCCGGAGGAATGGAGTAAAAATCAGATTATTATGTTATAACATGCGAATGCATATGAGAATATCAGCGAAAACCATGAGGAGGATTTTACGATGAAACAATACAAACCTGAAACAATTTGCATCCAGGGTGGCTATGAGCCCCAGAATGGCGAACCCCGTGTTCTGCCTATTTACCAGAGTACGACATATAAGTACGACTCATCAGAACATCTTGGCAAACTTTTTGACCTGGCAGCGCCGGGACATATGTATACCCGTATTTCAAACCCCACTGTTGATGCTGTTGAAAAGAAGATTGCACAGCTGGAGGGCGGTGTTGGCGCTGTTTGCTTGTCATCCGGTCAGGCAGCAAATCTGTTTTCTATTTTAAATATTGCCAAAAGCGGCGATAACTTTTTAAGTGTTTCTTCTATTTATGGCGGAACGGTGAATCTGTTTGCCGTGACCATGGAAAAAATGGGCATTGAAGTTCGTTTTATCCGTCCTGGTTCAACAGATGAGGAAATTGACGCGTTATTTGACGAGAGAACTCGCGCCGTGTTTGGTGAAACCATTGCGAATCCGGCACTGGACATTTTGGACATCCGTCGTTTTGCAGACATTGCGCACCGTCATAACATTCCCCTGATTGTGGATAACACATTCCCGACCCCGATTCTTTGCCGTCCCTTTGAATTCGGCGCAGACATCGTGACTCATTCTACTACGAAATACATGGATGGTCATGCTCAGGTGGTTGGCGGCGTTGTGGTTGACAGCGGCAAATTTGACTGGACAAAGAACAATCAATATCCGGAACTGACAGAGCCTGATGAATCCTATCATGGCGTTGTTTATACCCGTGATTTCGGTGAAGCGGCATATATTACCAAACTGAGAGTGCAGCTTCTGCGCGATATCGGTGCATCTCCCAGTCCGATGGGTGCATATCTTTTAAATCTGGGACTTGAAACGCTGCATCTGAGAATGGAACGCCATTGCGAAAATGCTCAGAAAGTAGCGGAATTCCTTGAAAAACATGAAAAGGTCAGCTGGGTTAATTATCCCGGTCTTCCCGGAAACAGTCAGCATGAAATGGCAAAGACTTATCTGCCTAAGGGAACTTGCGGCGTAATTTCTTTTGGCGTTGCCGGTGGTAGAGAAGCGGCAGTTCGCTTCATGGATAGCTTAAAACTGGCAGCCATTGTTGTTCATGTGGCAGATGCCAGAACCTGTGTCCTTCATCCTGCCAGCACAACTCACCGTCAGCTGACAGATCAGCAGTTAGTTGATGCCGGTATTGGAAGCGACTTGATCAGAATGAGTGTTGGTATTGAAAACGCTGAGGATATTATTGCTGACATTGCTCAGGCACTGGAGCAGGCATAAATTTTTGAAATTCGGTTTGGCTTTCGGTGTTTTGTGAAAAAGATTGCATTTGATTCAAAATTTTGATATAATAAAATAATACATTTATAGCAAAAAACAAGATACAATAAATAAAGAAGTCTTTTTTGCAGCAGAAAACCTCACTTGTAACCGAGTCAAATTCGGAGGTACCTATGAACCAAGTAGTGATTAAAACAACCAGCCTGCCAATGATTATCACCCGCGGGCTGGTCATTTTCCCAAAAACATTAATGCATTTTGATATTGCCAGAAAGAAGTCTCTGCAGGCACTGGAACAAGCCATGGTGGAAAACCAACTGGCTTTTCTTGCTATGCAGAACGATATTCTGACAGAAGAGCCCGCGCTGGAAGACGTTGAAACGGTAGGAACTGTTTGCCGGATTAAACAGATTGTCAAAATGCCCAATTCTATGGTGCGTGTTTTGGTAGAAGGTCTGTACCGGGCAAAAATCTGTGATGTAATCAGCGAAAAACCTTTCCCGACGGTTTTGGTGGAAGAAATGATTCCGGAGGATGAAGGGGATACAGAACTTTTATTTGAGGCGCTGTCGCGTCGGTTGATTGCAGAATTCCAGAACTATTGCAGCGGGACACAAAAGATGAAGCCGGAGGTCCTTGCCAGTCTTGAAACCATAGAAGATCCGGCAGAACTGACGGATACGGTTTCAGCTAACGTTCAACTGAAACTGTCTGACAAGCAGAAACTGTTAGAAATGGCAAATCTGACCGAGAGAATGGAAGAACTGATTACCATTCTGATGAAAGAAACAGAAATTCTGGAACTGGATCATGCAATCGGTGCAAAAGTTAAGCGCCAGATGGATGAAAACCAGAAAGAGTATTTCCTGCGAGAACAGATGAAAGCCATTCAGGAAGAACTGGGCGATAAAGACGGTATTGGTCTTGAAATGAAAGAATTTGAAGAAAATCTCCGTGAGGCAGGCGTTCCGGAAGATGTGTATATCAAGTGCAAAAAAGAACTGGATCGCCTTTCTAAAATGCAGTTTGGAAACCCGGAAGGAAATGTTATCCGAACCTATCTCAGCTGGGTTTGTGATTTGCCTTGGAATAAGCGCTCTGAAGAAAATCTGGACTTAGATCGTGCGGCAAAGATTTTAGACAGAGACCACTACGGCCTAACAAAAGTAAAAGAACGAATTTTAGAATATCTGGCTGTTAAAAAAGTAACCGGAACCCTGGCGGGACCGATTTTATGTTTAGTAGGTCCTCCGGGTGTTGGTAAAACGTCTATTGCCAGAAGTATTGCGGAAAGCCTCGGTAAGAAATATGTCAGAATTTCTCTGGGCGGCATTCGTGATGAGGCGGACATTCGCGGACACAGAAAGACCTATATCGGCGCAATGCCCGGCCGCATAATTCAGGCAATGAAGCAGGCGGGGACAGAAAACCCTCTGATGCTGTTTGATGAGATTGATAAAATGGCGTCAGACCACAGAGGCGACCCGGCAGCAGCGCTTCTTGAAGTGTTAGACAGTGAGCAGAACAGTAAGTTCCGTGACCACTTCATGGAAGTTGATTTTGACCTTTCCGAGGTTCTGTTTGTGGCAACGGCCAATACGCTTGACACCGTTCCCAGACCCCTTTTAGACAGAATGGAAATTATTGAACTCTCCGGTTATACGGCAGAGGAAAAATATCAGATTGCCAAGCGGCATCTCCTGCCGAAGCAGAGAGAAAAGCATGGTCTGACGGCTAAAAACTTTAAAGTGACAGAAAAAGCCCTCAGAAATGTCATTGAGTATTATACGAAAGAGTCTGGTGTCAGAGGTCTTGAGCGAACCATTGCAACCCTTTGCCGGAAAGCAGATCTGGTGCTTGCAAAGGATAGTGAAGCGGTTGTTCGCGTGTCAGATAAGAATTTAGTCGAGTATCTGGGAAAGAAAAAATTCTTATTTGATTCCGTTTCTAAGCAGGATGAAGTCGGTGTTGTAACCGGTCTTGCCTGGACGCAGGTCGGCGGTGACACCTTGTCTGTTGAAGTCAATATCATGCCCGGTACGGGTCAGACAGAACTGACCGGACAACTGGGAGACGTTATGAGAGAATCAGCGAAAGCTGCCATCAGTTATGTCCGTGCCGGCAGTGAAGCGTTAGGGATTGAACCGGATTTTTACAAGGAACGGGATATCCATATCCATGTTCCGGAAGGTGCAACGCCTAAGGACGGTCCCTCCGCCGGTATCACCATTGCGACGGCGCTGGTTTCTGCCCTTACAAAGCGACCGGTGAACCGGGAGGTTGCCATGACCGGGGAAATCACCCTTCGGGGCAGAGTGCTTCCCATCGGAGGCCTGCGGGAGAAAACTTTGGCAGCATACCGATCCGGTATAAAAATCGTTTTAATCCCCAAAGACAATGAAAAAGACATTGATGAACTGGAGACAGTTGTCAAAGAAAATATACAGATTATTCCTGTACGCACCATGGAAGAGGTTCTTTCGGTTGCGTTGAATTGAGGCAGAGTATGAGAGTCAATATTCATAATGTAAATCTGGTGATTTCCGCTGTAAAAAAAGTGCAATACCCTAATACGAGTATGCCGGAAATCGCACTGGCAGGGCGGTCAAATGTAGGAAAATCCTCTTTGATCAACAAGGTTTTAAACCGCAAGAGCCTTGCCCGGGTCAGCGGAACACCCGGTAAAACCATTACCATTAATTTCTACAATGTAGATAATCAGCTGATGTTGGTTGACTTGCCGGGGTATGGCTATGCCGCCCGTTCGAAAAGCGAGGTCGAATCCTGGGGTAAGATGATTAATGATTACCTTGAGGGACGTCCCCAGCTTTGTCAGGTGGTGCAGCTGGTCGATTGTCGCCACAAGCCCAGTCGTGAAGATATTGCCATGCAGGAATGGATTCAGGATTGCTGTGCTTACTCGGTGGTTTTTGCAACGAAATGTGATAAACTCAGTAAGACCCAACTTGAGAAAAATCTGGATATGATAACAGAGACCCTATCTCTTCGTGAAGGCGATATTTTAATTCCTTTTTCAGTGAAGAATAATGAAAGTGTGACAGATTTTTGGGATTATGTGGAAGGCTGTGTTCTGGACGAAGAAGAGCAGGAGGACGAGGCATGAAATTTCTGCGGTATGCACATGAAAGTGTGGAGTCCTACGGCATTTTATCCGGGGAAATGATTCATCCGGTTTCGGGCAATATATTTGAAAACTACGAAGTGTCAGAAAAAAGTATTCCGTTGTCTGCGATTAAAGTGCTGGTTCCCTGTGAACCGTCAAAGATTATTGCCGTGGGCTTAAACTATAGCGACCACGCCAAGGAGATGAAAGAAGAGCAGAAGAAGGCGCCGGTGTTGTTTACGAAGCCGACAACCGCTCTTTTAAATCCCGGTGAGACCATTTGTTGGCCGGCGGTTTCCGGTCGTGTGGATTATGAGGCAGAATTGGCTGTTGTCATTGGGAAACAGGCGAAAGACATAGCACCGGAAGAAGCAAAGGAAGTTATTTTTGGTTACACATGTTTAAACGACGTAACCGCCCGGGATTTGCAGAAGGAAGATGGTCAGTGGACCCGCGCCAAGGGCTTTGATACCTTTGCGCCTATGGGTCCTGTTATTGAGACAGACCTTGACCCGGACCATCTGGATATTCGTCTGGAGTTAAACGGGGAGGTCCGTCAGCAGGGCAATACGGACATGATGATGTTCTCGCCCTATGAATTGGTTAGTTTTGTTTCCGGTATTATGACCTTACTTCCCGGCGATGTGATTACGACCGGGACGCCATCAGGGATTGGTCCTATGAACCATGGCGATCAGGTTAGTGTCATCATTGAAAACATTGGAACGTTAACAAATTATATGCAATAAAATTTGACAGGAGTGAGTCACTTGAAAAAGATTTTGGAATTATTGGAAAGAGATGCCAGTTTGACTGCGGATCAGATTGCTGTTATGCTGGATATGGAACCGGAAAAGGTTAAGCAGACGATTCGCGATTACGAAGAAAAGCATGTTATTGTGGGCTATAAAACCATTATCAACTGGGAAGA
>JBGUTC010000074.1:0-9640 GCA_045132895.1 Clostridia bacterium | reverse complement strand
GGCTGGCCAGTTCCAGCATCTCGTCATAAGTAATCTCTTCCAGTTTCCGGGCATTGGGCACGATACGGGGATCGGTGGTATACACGCCGTCAACGTCTGTGTAAATTTCACAGAGGTCAGCGTGAAGAGCAGCAGCCAAAGCAACTGCAGAAGTATCAGAACCGCCACGGCCAAGGGTTGTAATATCGCCATAGCGATTGATGCCCTGGAAACCGGCAACGATAACGATGTTTTTCTTATCCAGTTCCTTCTGGATGCGTTCAGACTCAATTTTCTTGATACGGGCGCCGGAATACTTGGAATCCGTATGCACGCCAACCTGCCAACCGGTCAGAGAAACAACGGGAAAGCCCAGTTTTTCAATGGCCATAGCGAGAAGAGAACTGGAAATCTGTTCGCCGGAGGAAAGCAGCATATCCATTTCACGCTTGGAGGGGTTGGGGTTGATTTCTTTTGCTTTGTCAATCAGGTCGTCCGTGGTGTCGCCCTGAGCAGAAACTACAACGATTACCTGATTGCCGGCTTTGTAAGTGCTCGTGATAATATCTGCAACGTTAAATACACGTTCAGCATTTGCTACCGAAGAGCCGCCGAATTTTTGTACAATTAGACTCATGGAATCAGTCCTTTCAAATAATGATAATGCCGGAGGCATTTAAATTTTATGATTACGAATAAATAAAACACCTAAGGTGTTGGCTCCGCAATGGGAAGAAATCGTACAGCCTGCACGGGTCAAAAGAACTTCGGAGAAAATCCC
Source organism: Clostridia bacterium (assembly GCA_045132895.1). Taxonomy (GTDB): domain Bacteria; phylum Bacillota; class Clostridia; order UBA1381; family UBA9506; genus UMGS755. The sequence continues at coordinate 8,880 of JBGUTC010000074.1, read as the reverse complement.
GGTGTCCTTGACTGCCTGATACACAGCGTCGACAACTTCGTCGGAGCAACCGGCATGGGTAACGAAGACCCGTTTTGCATCCACATCGCCGTCTGCCAGACGTTCGGCAACATATTTTTGCAGAACGACAGGGAATTTGCCGCGATATTTCTTTCCGACATCCATCTTGCCGTCTTTGACTTCTATGCAGGGCTTAATGCCTAACAGGTTAGCACCGAGAGCAGCAAGACCGCTGCAGCGACCACCTTTATGCAGGTAATCTAAGCTGTCGATGATAAAGCTGGCGTCAACGCATTTGACATAATCCTGAGAAACGGCAACAATTTCTTCTGCAGAGTGTCCGTTAGCAGCCATCTCAGCAGCGTTTAAGATGATTAATGCCTCACCGGTGGATAGGTTTTGCGTATCAACCGGGAAGACTTTGTTGTCGAATTCTTCGGCGGCGAGCAATGCATTTTGATACGTGCAAGAAAAACCGGAACTGAGTGAAAAGTGGATGACTTGGTCAGCCTCTTTTAATAGCTCGGTGAAGTGATCAACAAAGTTACCTACGGAAATAGCAGCAGTTTTCGGCATGACGCCATTAGATTCAACACGCTTATACAAATCGTCCGGCGTAATGTCTACACCATCGCGAAAACTTTCTTCACCAAAAGTGATGTATAGCGGTAGCGTAACGATATGATACTTTTCCAATATTTCTGGAGTTAAATCGCAGGTAGAATCTGCAGATATAATAATCTTTTTCTCCAAAAAATTCGCCCCCTTCGAATTTTAAGCATGAGTATCACGCGTATGATTTAGAGTGACATAAAATGAAGACTCTATATCTATTTTATTATAATATACGGAAGTGGAATTGTCAATATGACGTCGAAGAATTCTGAAAAAGTTCCGGAAAAACAGCCCCTTTTCATGCAAGATAAAAACTTTTTCTCAAAAAGGGTGGGAAAAATCGTTTTTTTTGTAGCAGAATGTAGAACATTTTACAGAATTATCACATTTTTGTTTACAAAAAGCTGGAATTGTGGTATGATAAATAAGGATAATCATGTATCAGTGAGTATTATTTTTATGAAACGGATTATACTATGATGTAAGAATCTGTCAAGGAGGAGATTACGATGGCAAACGAGGCAATCAAGGTTTTTACAAATGAAAATTTTGAAGCAGATGTTTTGCAGGCAGAGGTTCCTGTGTTGGTAGACTTCTGGGCGCCGTGGTGTGGACCTTGCCGGATGGTTTCGCCTTTAATTGATGAATTGGCAGTGGACTTTGCCGGACGTGCAAAGGTTGGCAAGGTCAATGTTGATGACGAAGGTGCGCTGGCTATTCGCTATGGCGTGGTGTCCATCCCGACGGTGATTTTGTTTAAAAACGGAGAGATTGTTGAAAAGGTTACCGGCGCTTACCCAAAAGAGCAGTATGAAGACATGCTGAATAAAGCACTATAGACAGGAGAATTTTCATGATAACAAGTAAACAAAGAGCAACCTTAAGAGGCATGGCAAACCGGATTCCTGCAATTCTGCAAATCGGAAAGGGTGGTCTTTGCGAAAACTTTTTAAAGCAGGTTGATGATGCACTGGAAGCCAGGGAGCTGGTTAAGATTACGATTTTAGAGACGGCGTTGCTGGATACCAAGGCAACCTGTGGTCATGTGGCCGAACTTTTAGGAGCAGAACCTGTTCAGGCGATTGGTTCGAAATTTGTTTTATACAGAGAGTCAAAAGACAATAAAACAATTGAAATTTAAAGGGTTGATTTTGTGAAAATCGGGCTATACGGCGGCACCTTTGACCCGTTGCACAATGGGCATATGCGGGTGGCGCAGGAAGCAAAAAATCATCTGCAACTTGACCGCATTATTTTTATTCCGGCGGGTGATCCGCCCCACAAGGCAGGCAAGAAAATTACTGATAAACAAGACAGACTGAATATGGTTCGTCTGGCCGCAGAAGCGGCAGGAGCGGAAATCTCTGAATGGGAACTTTCGCGCCGGGAGAAAAGTTATAGTGTTGAGACCCTGAAATATTTTCAGAGTCTTTATCCTGCAGACGAACTGTTTTTTATTATTGGTGCAGATTCCTTCCGTGATATGCCCACCTGGTGGCACTATCGCGAACTGATGGAACTTTGCACATTTGTGGTGATTTCCCGCCCTGATATAGAAAAGGACAGCCTTTTGTCCCGGTATCAGGGAGATGAAAAGCCGCCTCGGGTATTTTTTTTAGATGGTATTTTAATGGATATTTCTTCCACCAATATCCGTAAGATGGTTTCGGAGGGAAAGGATATTTCCCGTTTGGTTCCGCCGGCGGTTTATCAATATATACAGTCCCGCGGTTTATATCAATAGGAGTAGACGGAGGATAAAATGGAATTTTCCAAGATGGATCTTGAGACAATGGAGAAAAAACTGGAAGGCATGCTGACGCCAAAGCGGTATCAGCATTCTCTGGGCGTTATGGAAACGGCTATCCAAATGGCAGAAATTTTTGGCGTTTGTCCGGAAAAAGCGCGCCTTGCCGGTCTTTTGCATGATTGCGCCAAGGATCTTGACAAGAAAACCATGCTGAGTCTTTGTCAGCAGTTAGGCGTTCCTTTAGATCCGGTGAAACGGGAGCAACGGGCTCTCATTCATGCAGATCTGGGTGCAAAAATGCTGGAAACAGAATTCGGCGTAACGGACCCGGAAATTATTGGTGCTGTGAAGTATCATACGCTGGGCAGAGAAAACATGACGGATCTGGAGAAAATATTATATCTGGCAGACTGTATTGAACCCGGGCGAAAGCCTTTTGAAGGGATCGAAGCGCTCCGACAACTCAGCAGAACCAATTTAGACTGCGCGATGCTCTTTGCTTTGGAACGTTCTATTGAGTATGTTCAGCATAAGCACAGAAAATTACATAGCCAGACATTGGCGGCGCAGCAATATTTCTTAGAACTTTGTAAAGAGAAGGTGACTATATGACATCTCAGGAGAAAATGGAGGCTATTGTCCGCCAACTGGACAAGAAAAAGGCCAGGGATATTAAGGCCCTGAAAGTTTCGGGTCTGACCCTTTTAGCAGATTATTTCGTTATTTGTTCTGCTACGTCCAGCACGCAGGTGCAGGCTCTTGGTGATACCTTGGAGGAGGCTATGGATGAGCTGGGGGCAGAACTTCTGCAAAAAGAAGGGAAGCAGGGTATCAACTGGATTTTGATGGATTATTCTGATGTCATTGTGCATATATTTTATCAGGAAACAAGAGAATTTTACGGTCTGGAGAAACTCTGGTCAGATGCTGAAGAGGTTTCTTTGGATGCAATTATAGAGGAGGACTAAAGAGGATGGAATATCAATTTCAAAACATCGAGAAAAAATGGCAGTCAATCTGGTACGAAAACAATACCTTCCGTGCGCTGGATGACACGAGTAAACCCAAGTTCTACGGTTTGGTAGAATTTCCGTATCCTTCCGGCCATGGCTTACATGTCGGTCACCCCAGAAGCTACACAGCACTGGATATTGTTGCCCGTAAGCGTCGTCTGGAGGGTTACAATGTTCTGTATCCGATTGGTTGGGATGCCTTTGGTCTGCCTACGGAGAATTTTGCTATTGCGAACAAAATCCATCCGAAGAAGGTTACAGCAGACAACGTAGCAAACTTCAAGCGCCAGCTCCAGAGCATCGGTTTTTCTTTTGACTGGACTCGTGAAATTAACACGACAGACCCGAATTACTACAAATGGACGCAGTGGATTTTCCTGAAATTATTTGAAAAAGGTCTTGCTTATAAGCAGGAAATGCCGATTAACTTCTGTACGTCCTGTAAAGTCGGTCTTGCGAATGAAGAAGTTGTCAATGGCGTTTGCGAACGTTGCGGCAGTGAAGTAGTTCGAGTCAATAAGAGCCAGTGGATGCTGAAGATTACGGAGTATGCACAGCGTCTGATTGACGATTTGGATGATCTTAACTACATAGAAAAAGTTAAAACTCAGCAGAAGAACTGGATTGGTCGTTCTGAAGGCGCTGAAGTTGAATTTGCTATCAGCGGAACGGAAGATAAGGTAACGGTGTATACCACCCGTCCTGACACCTTGTTTGGTGCCACCTATATGGTTCTGTCTCCGGAACATCCTTTTGTGGATAAATATCAGGATAAAATTACAAATTATGCAGAAGCTGTTGCTTACCGTGAAGAAGCAGCTAAAAAATCTGAATTTGAGAGAACAGAACTGGCCAAAGACAAGACAGGCGTTTGCCTGGAGGGTCTCTTTGCTGTCAACCCCGTGAACGGTAAGGAAATCCCCATCTTTGTTTCCGACTATGTTCTGATGAGTTATGGTACCGGCGCTATTATGGCGGTTCCGGCTCATGATGACCGTGACTGGGATTTTGCTAAGAAATTTGATCTGCCTATTATTGAGGTTGTTGCCGGTGGCGAAGATGTTCAGAAGGCTGCTTATACCAATACAGACAGCGGTAAAATGGTGAACTCCGGTTTCCTGGATGGCATGGAAGTGAAGGAAGCGATTGAAGCCATTCGTGACTTCCTGGAAGAAAAGGGTATTGGTAAAAAGAAAGTTAATTATAAACTTCGTGACTGGGTATTCTCCCGTCAGCGTTATTGGGGTGAGCCGATTCCGCTGGTTCACTGTGACAAGTGCGGCTGGGTGGCTTTGCCTGAATCTGAACTGCCGTTGACCTTGCCTGAGGTTGATAACTATGAACCCACAGATAACGGTCAGTCTCCTTTGTCTAAGATTGAAGAATGGGTAAATACAACGTGTCCCAAGTGTGGTGGTCATGCGGTTCGTGAAACCGACACCATGCCCCAGTGGGCAGGTTCTTCCTGGTACTTCATCCGCTATATTGATCCCAATTGCATGACAGCAGCAGCGTCTAAAGAAATGATTGACTACTGGCTGCCTGTTGACTGGTATAACGGCGGAATGGAGCATACCACTCTGCATCTGCTGTATTCCCGTTTCTGGCATAAATTCCTGTATGATATCGGTCTGGTGAATACGCCGGAGCCTTACGATAAGCGTACATCCCACGGGATGATTCTGGGTGAAAACAATGAAAAAATGTCCAAGTCCCGTGGTAACGTCGTTAACCCGGATGATATCGTAAATGATTTTGGTGCAGATACCTTCCGTACCTATGAAATGTTCATTGGCGCTTTTGACCAGGCAACACCTTGGTCTATGAACGGTGTTAAAGGTTGCTACCGTTTCATGGAACGTGTGTGGAACCTGCAGGAAATCCTCACGGATGAGGAGGGCTATTCCAAAGATCTGGAAAATGCTATGCATAAGACCATTAAGAAGGTTTCTGAAGATATTGAGCGCATGAAGTTCAATACGGCTATTGCAACCCTGATGGCGTTAATCAACGACTTCTACAAAAAGGGCAGCATCACTCGTGGCGAACTCCGCACATTCTTATTGCTTTTGAATCCCACTGCACCGCATATCACAGAAGAAATGTGGGAAAATGCAGGCTTTGGCGGCTATCTCCATAGAGCAGAATGGCCTGTTTATGATGAAGAAAAGACCCATGATGAGTCTGTTGAAATTGTCGTTCAGTTGAACGGTAAAGTGAAGGATAAAATCATGGTGGCTGCCGGTCTTTCCAAAGAAGATCTGGAAAAAGCGGCTATGAATGAAGAAAAGATTCAGGCTCTGCTTGAGGGCAAAACTGTGGTTAAAACCATTTGTGTGCCGGATAAATTAGTGAATTTTGTTGTTCGGTAAGATATTCATTTTGTGCTGTGGCAAAGAGATTTGTCACAGCACTTTTTTTATGGAAAAATAAAAGAAAAAAAGGCAAAAAAAATGCATCTTTTTTGCAGATAACGTTGCATAAATCCGAATTTTATGGTACAATAGTTACATAGTGGGTTGTTGTGTCTAAAAACACGCCTGCATTCTGATGAATTTATGGAAGAAAACGGAGCAGAAAAGCTTATGAAGCACAAAATCAATATTTTGATACCGATTTTTATTGCTCTGGTTTTGATTTATACAATCCGCTCCGTAGCAGGTGACCACATCCAGGTTGAAACCCTGCATCGCGGCAGTATGGAAGATGTGATCAACACCAAAGGTATCTTGGTTAAATATGAGACTTTGCTTCCTCTTGATACGGAAGGTGTTTTTGAGCCGTTGGTTCAGGATGGCTCCCGCGTATCAGTAGGCCAGCGGGTGGCGGCGATTTATTCAGAAAACGTGGATGCAAACCTTAAAAACCGCTTGGAGCAAGTCAAGAAAAAAATCGAACAGATTGAAGCAAATCAAACGAATTTGCTGAGTTTTACCGGTGATGTTTCTCGCTTGGAACAGAAGATTCAGGAGCAGGTGGGCGCCATGATTCAGGCAAGTCAAAACGGCGACATGGCGACTGTCAGTGAATTGCAGTTTATTATTGAGTCTCTCTGTGAAAAAAAAGCACAGGTTTCCGGTGGCGGCGCTTCCGGTGGTACACTTGAAACCTTGCAAGCCCAGCGCAGTGAACTGGAAGCGCAGATTGGCACGGCACATCGTCAGATTGCTTCGCCAGCAGCCGGCGTTTTCACGTCCTCTGTGGATGGTCTTGAAGAAGTCCTGACACCGTATAATATGGCAGACCTTCGTCCTTCAACGGTTTCTTCTCTTTTGGAGCAGAAAACAAGCGGAGAGGGGAAAGCGGAGGCTTCTGCTTGCAAAGTCGTGAATAATTTCCGGTATTTTGTTGCGGTAAATCTTCCGGCGGAGCGAATCGGCACCTTGCGCATTGACGATAAGGTCAACCTCCGTTTTTTTGATCTTTCGAAAGAGTTGTTTTCTGCCTATGTTCAGAATATTTCACCTGAAGAAGATGGAAGTAAAACGGTGATTCTCTGTTGTGACCGGTATATTGAATCTTTGTTAAAATGCCGCTTTGTAAATGTGGAGTTTGTCAGAAAACGTTATCAGGGTTACCGTGTCAGCGTAAAGAGCCTCCGCTCCCAAAATGACGTGACAGGCGTTTATGTTCGCCGGGATGATGTTTTAAAATTTATTCCCGTAACGATTTTATATAATACGCAGGATGTAGCGATTGTAGATTCTGCGGACAAAGATTTACCCCTTCGCCTATATGACGAAGTTGTGGTTCGGGCCAGTAGCTATGAGGAGGGAAAACTGCTTCGATGAATATTGCTTTAAACGTAGAAAGAATCCGGGAGCGGATTGCCCTGGCTGCTGAAAAAGCCGGCCGAAACCCTGAAGAGATTAAGTTGATTGGTGTTACGAAAACAGTCGATGCGCAGGCAGCGGCAGAGGTTTTAAACGCGGGTGTCAGCGAGTTGGGTGAAAACCGTGTGCAGTCTTTTCTCGACAAATACGATGTTTTGGGAGATCGTCCCAACTGGCATTTGATCGGGCATTTGCAAACCAACAAAGTAAAATATATTATCGGCAAGGTTAAGCTGATTCATTCGGTTGATACCTTGCATTTGGCAGAAGAAATCAACAAGAAAGCGAAATCTCTGGGCATTCGTCAGGATATTTTATTTCAGTTCAATATCTCCGGCGAGGAAAGTAAGTCCGGTGCTGCGGCAGAGGATGCAGAGAGAATTTTTGAAGCCCTTTCCGGCATGGACGGTCTTTCTGTCAGGGGTCTGATGACTATGGCTCCTCTGGGGGCTGATGAGGCAGAAACCCGTCAGGTTTTTGCAGGTCTCAGAGAACTTTCCTGTAAGATTGCCGGGCAGAACTATCCCGGTGTTACTATGGAGCACTTGTCTATGGGCATGAGCGGTGATTTCGAAGCTGCGATTCAGGAAGGTGCCACTTTAGTACGTGTTGGCACAGCGTTATTTGTTTAATCTTAAAATGAAAATATAGAAGATATTTAGGAGGAGAAGACTATGGGAACAATGAACAAAATGCTTAAATGGATTGGAATTTCTGATGAATTTGAAGAGGAAGAAGAATTTCTGGCTCCTTCCCAGCCTGAACCGGAAGAACCTATGATTCCCGCCGGTAAGCGTGGTAAGGTTGTCAATATTCACACCTCAACACAGTTAAAAGTTGTTGTTATTCAGTTGACAAGTTTTGAAGATGCGCGTGATATTGCAGATCACTTAAAAGCAAAGAAACCCATTGTTATTAATCTGGAAAAACTGGATAAAGATGTTTCCCGTCGTGTTGTTGATTTTCTGTCCGGTGCTGTTTACGGTGTTGACGGCAACATCCAGAAGGTTGCAAACGGAATTTTCCTGATTGCTCCCTACAATGTTGGTATTATGGGTGACTTCAAAGATGAATTGACAAAGGGTTTCCCCTTTTCTAATTAATCATGGGACAAATTGATGAAAAAATGCTCCTTGCCCGTCTGACGGATTTGGAGCGCATGGCGGAACACGGCAAAGGGCCGTGTTTTAGCCGTTTTTTGGACCCAAGGGAAATTGCCGTTTTTCAGAGACAAATGCGTCCCGGTTGCCAAACAATGCTTTGGGGCGGATATGCGGAAGCGGAACGGCAGATGTTAGGTTTTTTTCCTGACTATCTGGAGCCTTCAGAAACGATGTTTCCCCTGACCGCTTTGCGACTTACCAGCAGGGAAGAGTTGGGGCACCGAGCTGTTTTGGGTTCTGTTATGGGTCTTGGAATCGAGCGCAATCTTGTTGGCGATATTGCCATGGAGGAGCGAAGCGTCATTCTGTTCGCCTGCGATTCGATTTGTGAGTATCTCTGTATGAATCTGACCCGGATCGGGCGGGCCGGCGTGAAAGTTCAACCGGTTGCGCCATCAGATCTTCACTTGTTGCCGAAAGCCTGGGAACCAATTTCCGGTACAGTGGCGTCTTTGCGTCTTGACTGTGTTCTGGGGCTTTTAACCGGTGCATCCCGTGGGAAATCA
>JBGUTC010000073.1:0-3497 GCA_045132895.1 Clostridia bacterium | reverse complement strand
GGCAGTTCTGTAACAACGATACGCTGCTTATCGCCTTCCATCTGTTCAATTTCACTTCTGGCACGCATCACAATCTTACCGCGACCGGTTTCATAAGCGCTCCGGATACCGGACAGGCCCATAATAATACCGGCTGTCGGGAAGTCAGGACCTTTGATGTGCTCACAGAGACCGTCAATGGTAATTTCCGGGTCATCAATCAGCGCCACAATGCCGTTGATAACTTCTGTTAAGTTATGGGGCGGGATATTGGTCGCCATACCAACAGCGATACCGGAAGAACCGTTTACTAACAGATTGGGGAAACGGGAAGGAAGAACCGTCGGTTCTTCTCTGTCTTCGTTGTAGTTAGGCATGAAGTCAACCGTCTGTTTTTCGATTTCTGTCAGCATCTCCATAGAGATTTTAGACATTCTTGCCTCAGTATAACGGTAAGCCGCCGGTGGGTCACCGTCCACGGAACCGAAGTTACCGTGACCGTCAACTAAAGGATAGCGCATGGAGAAATCCTGCGCCAGACGAACCAGCGCATCGTAAACGGAAGCGTCGCCGTGGGGATGGAATTTACCCAACACATCGCCGACCGTCGTTGCACATTTCTTATAGGGGTTCGTGGGGTATAAATTGGCTTCATACATGGCGTACAGAATACGGCGGTGAACCGGCTTTAAGCCGTCACGGACATCCGGCAATGCACGACCTACAATAACGCTCATCGCATAGTTAATGTAGGATTTTTTCATTTCCTTGGATATTTCAACTGGAATAACCGTTTGATTTTCAAATTCTTGCATATCGAAACTCCTTTAACAGGCGTAATACCTCAATTTAGATGTCCAGATTCTGTACGAACTTCGCGTTGTTTTCAATAAACTCACGACGGGGTTCAACATTATCACCCATCAGGATGGTAAAGATTTCATCAGCCGCAACAGCATCCTCCAGTTCCACGCGGAGCATCGTACGGGTAGCAGGATTCATGGTTGTTTCCCAAAGCTGTTCGGGATTCATCTCACCAAGACCTTTGTAGCGCTGAACTTTAGCATCGCCACCAAATTCAGTGAGAAGCGTCTGCAGTTCAGCATCGGTATAAGCATAGGCTTCTTTCTTACCTTTATAGACCTTAAAGAGAGGCGGCTGAGCGATATATACATAGCCATGTTCAATCAGGGGACGCATATGACGGAAGAAGAAGGTCAACATCAGGGTTCTGATATGTTCACCGTCCACGTCGGCATCGGCCATGATAATAATCTTATGATACCGAAGCTTATCAATATTAAATTCGTCGCCGATTCCGGCACCCAGCGCCGTAATAACCGGCATCAGTTTTTCGTTACCGTAAACCTTATCAAGGCGAGCCTTTTCAACGTTTAACATCTTACCCCAAAGCGGGAGAATCGCCTGGAAGGAACGGTCTCTGCCCTGCTTTGCAGAGCCACCTGCCGAGTCACCCTCGACGATATAAATTTCTGTATTTTCCGGGTTTCTGTCGGAACAGTCTGCCAGTTTACCGGGCAGAGTCGTTGTGCTGTCTAATGCATTCTTACGGCGGGTTAAATCTCTTGCCTTTCTTGCCGCATCACGGGCACGGGCAGCAGTCAATGCCTTTTCAATAATGGTTCTCGCCGAAGCGGGATTTTCTTCTAAGAAGGCTTCAACCTTATCAGACATAATGGACTCGGTCAAACCGCGAACTTCGCTGTTACCCAGTTTGGTTTTCGTCTGACCCTCAAACTGAGGTTCTTTAACTTTAACGGAAATAACGGCCGCAATACCTTCGCGAACATCCTCACCGGAAAGAGCCTTATCGCTTTCCTTAATGAAACCGTGCTTCTTCGCATAGTCATTTAAAAGACGGGTCAAGGCTGTTTTAAAGCCGGTTTCGTGAGTACCGCCCTCAGTTGTATGAATATTGTTGGCAAAGCTGACGATGGTTTCAGAATAGGAATCGTTGTACTGCATCGCAACTTCAACAACAACCTCATCGCGCTCTGCTTCAAAGTAAATAACTTCTTCATGGAGCGGTGTCTTATTTTTGTTCAGATACTGAACATATTCACAGATACCGCCATCGAATTTCATATCGGCAATGGTTTCTTCTTCAGCACGCTTGTCTTCTAAAACAATGTGGATGCCCTTATTTAAGAATGCCTGCTGACGGAGACGGGTACGAAGAATATCGAATTCAAATTCCAGGGTTTCAAAAACCTGGTCATCAGGCATAAACGTAACTTCTGTTCCGGTCTTGTCTGTTTCGCCAATGATTTTCAGGGCGCCACAGGACTTACCCCGTTCATAGCGCTGCATGTGGACGTTCTTGCCATCATGAACACGAACTTCCAGCCACTCAGAAAGAGCGTTAACAACGCTGGCACCAACACCGTGCAAACCGCCGGAGACCTTATAGCCCCCACCGCCGAACTTACCGCCGGCGTGAAGAACCGTGAAGACAACTTCAACTGCCGGAATACCCATTTTCGGATGAATACCGATTGGGATACCGCGGCCGTCGTCCGTTACGGTAATGGAATTGTCGCCATTGATGCTGACAGAAATGTTTTTACAATAGCCAGCCAGCGCCTCGTCGATAGAGTTATCCACGATTTCATAAACCAGGTGATGCAGGCCGGCAGCCGAGGTAGAACCGATGTACATACCGGGGCGTTTTCTGACCGCCTCAAGACCCTCTAAAACTTGAATTTGGGTTTCATCATATTGGGTGTTTACTTTATTTTCCATTTTTACCTCCGGTTGCTTTTTTGCCGAATTACTTTCAAAAATAGCTTTCTATTAAATTATACCACAAAACAATATGAAAAGCAAGGTTTTTGTATAAAAAAGATTATAGGGGCATTTTTGAAAGGAATCAATTTTTGTCCTTTTTTCCATAACCTTAAAACAAACAAAAAAAATCCTATCACAACCGAACATTATGATAGGATTTTCAATTCATTTTTTAACGTTCTTTTTATAGCTTTCTTTCAAAGTCGCAATCTTCATTGTAGCATACGACTTTCTGCGCTCTGCCGTTTTTCTGCAGAAGGAGTCCGCCACATTTGGGGCAGGTTTCCTTTGCAAGGGGCATATCCCAGGTCATAAAATCACAATCGGGATTTTTCTCGCAGCCATAATATTTCTTGCCACGCTGAGACTTTTTCTCTAAAACCTTGCCGCCGCACTTAGGACAGGCTGCTCCGGTTTCCTTCACAATAGGCTTGGCATTCCGGCATTCCGGAAAACCGGGACAAGCAAGGAACTTACCAAACCGCCCCATTTTATAGACCATGTTGCGACCGCATTTCTCACAAATAACGTCTGAAACCTCATCGGCAATTTTAATTTTCTCCAGTTCTTTTTCTGCCTTTTCCAGATGTTTGGCAAACGGACCGTAAAACTCCTGCAGAATGTTGACCCAATCCACAGTTCCTTCTTCAATGGAGTCCAGTTCCTTTTCCATGTTGGCAGTGAATTCCACATCGACAATATCAGCAAAG
>JBGUTC010000072.1:0-3473 GCA_045132895.1 Clostridia bacterium | reverse complement strand
GCTATGCACAGAGCCAGTGGTCATATGCGCCCTATCGAAGGCATCCGGGATATTCTGAATTGCAGACTGGAACTGGAAGAAAAGTGTGACCGGATCATTCGTGGCATGGCGTACCCCGATACAGGCATCCGGTATTACGGCAATCTGGGAAACTATCAGGAAATCAAGCAATATCTGACAGAACTTGATATTGCATATTCCCGAACATTGGGCGGGGATAACAATTCCTTTATGCTTCCGGAAGATTTTCATGCATGGATGCCCACAGCCCACCATGATAATCCGGCGATTATGACTTATATCGATGAGTTTTTAAATCTGAATCTTTCTGCAAAAACATACTATGCGCTCAGAATGCCGCGCCTGATGTATATCTGGGGACATAGTTATGAATTTGATGGTAATGATAATTGGGAACATATAGAAACTATTTGTCAGAAACTAGCCGGATGTGAGGATATCTGGTATGCAACGAATATTGAAATTTATGACTATGTTCAGGCTTATAAAAGTTTGATTTACAGTGCAGATGGGCATCGCGTTTACAATCCGACCCTTTTCACGATTTTTATAGATGTCGACGGGGTGCAACACCGAATCCCATCCGGTGAAACAATCTGCATTTAATGCTGTTCATGCGTATGGATATAGCACGTCAGTAAAGAAAAGTACAAAAAACTAAAGTCATTGATTAGGAGGAGTTATGATGAAATCCGGTTTTATAAAAAACGTTTGCTTTTTAACCGTTTTGGTTTTATGCCTAAGCCTGTCTGCCTGCAGCCGGCCGGCAAGTGAAGCAGATATCTGGTCTGAGGCCTTGTACACGGAGAATACGGAACTGGGAACAGGTGCTAAGACGGTTTTTGTCGATGTTGTTGCTCTTGACAAAACGGTAACCTTTACCGTTCATTCCGATCAGGATACTCTGGGCGATGCCTTGATGGAATACGGTTTGATTGATGGTGAGCAGGGAGCATACGGCCTGTATGTTAAAAAAGTGAACGGCATCACGGCAGATTATGATATCAACCAATGCTATTGGGGATTTAACAAAGGCGGAGAAAGCATGATGACCGGTGTGGACGGTGCTGCTTTTCAGGATGGCGAACACTATGAACTGGTTTATACAAAGTGAATAAAAGGTTGCGTAAATGTCTCAGATGCCTTATAATAAAAAGTATCATGTGTAAAGGAGATTGAATGTGAAAAAGTTTACAGCGATCGTGGCAGTCATGTTGTTACTGCTGACCTCAGTGTTGCCGGTTTTTGCGGAACAGTCGGTAGCGGTAACGCCTGAAATTGCCATGGAATCTTATGCGAAGGTGCTGAAAAGTGCTAAGAAACCGGAGGGATTTCCTGTTTATAAAGGTCATTTTTATCTGGACTTTAATCAGGATAGTATTCCGGAACTGGTTATGGCGTATAACGATGGCATGTCCACGGATTCTTGTATTGTGGTATACTATTGTCGTCTGAGTTTTGATTTTTCCAATGGTCTGGACAATTCTACGCCGGTTTACACGGCAATGCAAGTAATCAATGACGAAGCCATTGATCCGCTGATAACCCGCACCTATATTGGCGGAAGTGGTGGCACAGATGCTTCTATCTATCGCATGGAGAATGGTAAATATGGCATAGGATATGCATCCTTTGGCGGTGGTGGTAGTAGCCTTGAACTGTATTTCTATGATGGCGGAGAAGTGTTCTGGCCTTATTACGGCAACGGAGAAGAGGTTTGGTTTATTCGCGGAGATGTTCCTGAGGAGTTTGCGTTCTATACAATGCCCGACCCGAATCAACCGTTTCGTGATGTTTCTAAAAATGATTATTTTTATGAAGCCGTTATCTGGGCCAGTCAAAATAATATTACCTCCGGCACCACAGCGACGACATTCTCTCCGGATGCGACCTGTACCAGGGGCCAGGTTGTTACATTTTTATACCGTATGAGCGGTAGCCCTAAGACCAATACAAATTGTCTGTTTACAGATGTTTCATCCGGCAGTTATTACTATGATGCGGTTTTATGGGCTGTGGAAAACGGCATTACGGCAGGAACTTCGGCAACAACGTTCTCGCCTGAAGCAACTTGCACCAACGGCCAGATACTGACTTTCCTGCACCGCGCTAAAGGTACACCGAAGCCGAAGAATGTTGTTCAGTATAGCGGTGCATACTTTGCCGAAGCTGTCGCCTGGGCAGAAGAAAATGGCTTATTTGCCGGCACACCGGGAGATTTTAATCCAAACGCTGATGCAAAACGTGCTGATATTGTGACCTACATGTTCCGTGATTCTTTTATCAAAGCAGAAGAAACGGAGACTCCGGCTGAACACCGTTTTGTTGACGGGCGTTATGAAATCACGATCAGTCAAGATGCGCTTTTAAACAGTGGCGGTGTTGAGAGCATCAGCCCGGTATTGATAGAATATGCCGGATTATCTGTTGAGCAGGTGGAGAATCTTGCTATCGGTCAGACTTTTTCTATGTCTGAAATTTATGAGGAACTTCCTGACATTACAGTAGAATCCTGGGAATTTGTTGACGGAGAATTGATTATTAACGGAACCTACACATTCTGGCACGATACGTTGAGGAATCGCTACATTTATATTGATTACGCCTTAGACCCCAACAATTCCGGTCTGACATATCCTGTTGGCACAGTCCCTGCATTACCTGTGGCAGAGAATGTAAAAATTCTGGACTATAGCACGGCCAGTGAGCGTGTTTTTAATTCTGTTTCTGCATTCTTTGATCAGGTTATGTTTGAACAATCTTTCTTTGGTACAATGATTGTAGAAAATGGGAAAGTAACAGAACTGACGATTCAATACCGTCCATAATAAGAGAAATGAGGAAAACATTATGAAAAAAATTGCAATATTACTGGTAGTTTTAGTTCTTGGTACCTGTCTTATAACCGGATGCTCCGGTGGCGAGGAAGGTGTTGCAGAACATTCTTTTGTAAAAATGACCTTAGAGCAGGGAGATATTATCATTGAGTTATATCCGGAAGTGGCACCGAAGTCTGTTAAGCACTTTTTAGAATGCGTTAAATCCGGCTACTATGACGGAAAGGTGTTTCACCGCACCATTCCCGGTTTGATTCAAGGTGGCTCAGCTGACGGTTTCGGTGTTGGCGGTTCCGGCAGAACGGTTCAGGGTGAGTTTACAGAAAACGGCTTTGAGAATAATCTGAAGCATGAACGCGGCGTGATTTCCATGGCGCGGACAAATGATCCCAACTCTGCCAGCGGTCAGTTCTTTATTATGACAGATACACAGACTTATTTAGACGGAAAGTATGCCACGTTCGGCAAGGTGGTTGAGGGTATTGAAATTGCAGATGAAATTGCTGCAATGCCGACCCGGGGTATAAATCATGATGAACTCGTTACAAAACCGGTTATTAAAAAGGCAGAAATTTTAAAGAATTATACAGCGCCTGTAGCAGAGAATGAGTAAAA
>JBGUTC010000071.1:0-5907 GCA_045132895.1 Clostridia bacterium | reverse complement strand
GGTATACCCCGTTGAAATAATTTCATCATTCTTAACTAAAATCGCACCGTAATTCCGGCGCAGGCAGGTTCCCCGTTCAGACACTGTTTGTGCAATGTCCAGATAATAATTAATTTTATCCCGTCTTTCAACCAAGGTTATTGCCCCCTAACATTCAGCTTATTTCTCCAATGCATGAATCTTATCAATACGGGTCTGATGGCGTCCGCCCTCGAATTCCGCATTCATATATGCATCCAGAATATTTTTTGCAAGATCAGGACCCAACACGCGTCCTCCCATTGCAATCACGTTTGCATTATTGTGCTGTTTGGTTTTTTCAGCAGAATATTCGTTGCAAACCAAAGCGCAACGGATACCGTCAATCTTGTTTGCTGCAATGGAAATACCGATACCGGTACCGCAAAGGAGAATACCGAATTCATAGTTTCCTGTCAAGACTTTATCACAAACTTTTTTTGCAATGTCAGGATAGTCAACGCTTGTCCCATCAAAAACGCCACAGTCATCAACTTCCTTACCCTTAGACTTTAAATAGTCAACCAAAATTCCTTTCAATTCATAAGCACCATGGTCACATCCGATTACGATCATTTTAATTTCCTCCTAATTATTTTAATGTCTGCCCGTTGACACGAGCCTGATATTCTCTTTCTGCCTGAGAAACTCTCAGGTAAACAGGTGCAACCTCTTCATAGTTTTTATAGGCACCATTCATGAAATAATGATAACCTAATTCTGCAACAGCTCCACCTGAAATAACGTTGCCACGACCCGTAACTGATTGAAGTAACTCACCGGTTAACTCACTACCATACATTTCCGTGCCATTGCCGCATAAAATCGCCTTACGGTCACACAGGAATTCTTTCAGTTCCGAAACTGTCATAACAGAAGGAGTTAACACATCCTGCCCCGTCCGGTCATAAGCAGCGCAAAACAGTTCATCCACTCTGGCGTGAACACATGCCACACGCAAGTCTTCACAAAAACGGACATTCTCTGCTAAAACCTCAAGACTGGATACGGGAATCACCGGTTTGTTCCAGCTCTGCGCAAATCCCTTCGCCGTCGCAACACCAATACGAACACCTGTGAAGGAACCGGGACCTACGCCGCAACAATATGCATCGATTTCCGAAAAAGAAATCCCCGTTTGTCTGAGCATTTCCATAATCATAGGCAACAATTTAACGGAATGATTCTTTCCGTTATTTAACGTATATTCACATAAAACAGTTCCATCTGACACAAGACCAATTGCTGCCGCATCGGAAGAAGTATCCAGACCTAAAACTATCATCCTAATCTCTCCTCTACCGTTACACGACGGCCATCTTCGCCGTCCCGTTCAATGGAAATCTCTATCCGGCGAGAAGGTAAAACATCCTCGCCTCGTTCCGGCCACTCAATGATTGACAAAGCATGGCCGCTTATAAACTCTTCAAAACCTATTTCATATAATTCATCAGAGTCCTCGATACGGTACAAATCAAAATGATAAACCGGAAAGTCCTTACCCTCGTATTCATTAACGAGCGTAAAGGTAGGACTGCTGACATAATCTGTCACACCCAGCGCAGCACAAAGTCCCTTTGCAAAAACCGTTTTGCCGACGCCAAGATCACCACGGAGACACAACACCGTCCCCGGTTCTACCTGTTCTGCAAAGCGCTCTGCCAATTGGCGGGTTTCTTCTTCACTTGCAGTAAAATACACCTGTTTACTCATTAGACACATCTCCCGCTGCAGGAGCCTGAATCGGTACCTGAATGGGTTCCGCACTCGGTGTCGGTGCCGGCGTTTCCGTCGGGGACTGTGTCGGCGTTTCAGTCTTTTCAGGAGACTTTTCCGGTGCCTTTGTTTCTTCAGGCTTATCAGAAGGTTCCGCACTGGGAGCCTTGGTTGCAACATTGCCGATACTTGCAGGCTCTTTACCTTTATCGTTCTTGCGATACCATTCCAATTCTTTTTTCAGTTTCTCAATTTCCACTTCTTTTTCAGCCAACAGTTTTTCCATCTGCTCATAGGTTAACTTCTCTGTCGGTTTTCCGGAAGAAGCGCTGCTATGAGGAATAAGCGGATTCCGATTTGCCTTTAAAATCAGACTGGTAACCCAAAAAGATGCAAAAAACAAGACAACAAGAACCAATACAACGACAACACCTGTAATCGCTTTATTCTTTTTATTTTTTTTAGATGATTTTCTGCTCATATGATGCCTCCGCGTAAAATTCAAATAACAAAAGCATAGACCCTTTTGTTATTGTATCACAAACACCTCTTAAAGTAAAGGGATTTTTCTCCCCTTTCTCCGTCATTGCTCTTCATTTTTAAGAAGCGCTTCCCAGAAGGGCTTCATAGCCGAAGGAAGAGCAATGTCCTGAATCATTTCCTCCCGCGTTACCCAGCGGAAGCGGGAATCTCTGGTTTTTGTTTTAACGTAGTAGCCTTCCATTTCCCAGATTAAATGTGTAAAAACATGCCGACTGCAAAGCAAGGGCACTGAACTGATTATATGATCAACCGGGGCATCTTTGTTTCCGTTTTCCAAAGCAGGAAATTCCCACATGCCGGCTAAGACACCTGTCTCCGGGCGCTTCACAAGCGCAAATTTCCCATCAGATTCAATGACAAAGACCGTTCGTTTTATCAATTTCTTTTCTTTTTTAACATTCCGCACCGGCAATAGTGTTTCTCTGCCGTTTTGTTTTGCTAAACACAGGTGGGAAAGCGGACAATCGATACATTTGGGCGCACCGCCCGGAATGCAAATGAGTGCCCCCAGTTCCATCAAAGCCTGCGTTAAATCGCCGCAATCTTTCGCCAGCGGATAAACTTCTTTCAGCTTTTCTTTGACTTCCCGCTTCACTTTCGGCAGCATGATGTCCGTTTCGTCATCCAAAAGACGGGCCACAACTCTAAGAACATTTCCATCTACCGCCGGTTCCGGCAGATTAAAGGCAATCGAGGCAATGGCGCCTGCCGTATAATCTCCGATACCGGACAATTTTTCAAGCAATGCCCTTTCCGAAGGAAATTGTCCACCATAACTCTCAACAACGGTCTGCGCCGCTTTTTGCATGTTTTTTACCCGGCTATAATACCCTAATCCTTCCCAGAGTTTTAACAAAAGTTCTATTGGTGCTTTCGCCAGGTCAAAAACTGTCGGGAGCGTTTCTAAAAATCTGCGATAGTATGGGAGTGCCGCCTCAACCCGGGTTTGCTGAAGCATAATTTCAGAGACCCAAATCCGGTAAGGATCCCGGTTTTCCCGCCAGGGAAGGATCCGCTTATTTTTCTCGTACCAAGAACAAAGCGGCGAAACCATCGCCGCTAAAAGATCATTATGTTGCATAACGCACCTCACATGTTTATCAGGATAAGCCCAATAAACTGTATGCATTTTTCCACAAAATTGCTTCCTGCTCAGACTCTGTAAGAGGAAGATTATCAAAAACTTCTAATTCTGCCTTGTGAAGAGACAAGGGGTAATCCGTTCCGAAAACAACACGATCCGTCCCCAAACGGCGAATCATTTCTGCCGCCTGAATCGGGTCTATGAACCGAACAGAACTGGAGGTGTCATAATAGACATTTTCTCTGCCACACAGATACTGCTCAACTTCATGCCAACCGGCTTCTCCGCCCAGGCAATTGCCACTGCCACCTAAATGTGCCGCCACCACAACAAGATCCGGTACGGCATCCAGAACCGCTGCCAGTCTCTTCGGTGTTGCTCCATCTGATACTTTATCACCCATGTGCATCAAGACCGGGAGTTTAAGTTCTGCTATTTTTTGATAAATCGGCATCATAGCAGAATCATCAATGGCAAAACCTTGAAAAATCGGGTGAAACTTAATCCCGGAAAGTCCCAGGCTTTTCACTCTTTCAAGTTCTGTTTCAAATCCGACAAATTCCTGATGCATCGTACCAAACCCGATGACATCCTCTGCAATCAAGGAAGAGACATAGTCGTTAATAACGGTTACCTGCTCTGCCTTGGTTGCTGTCGCATGGATCACCAGTTTATCAATTTTATGCTCTTTCATGCTGCTGAGCAAAACATCAAATTTCCCATTACCGGCAAGAGGAATGCCATAATAGTCATTCAGATTCGCTGCCGCCTTTTCAGCAATTTTATCATGAAAGGCATGCGCATGAAAATCAACGATTTTCCGTTCCAATGTTTCTTAGCACCTCGAATTTATATAGTCTCTTTCTTTCTGCCGATGTCTTTTCTGAAGTGTGCATCCTGGAAGGAAACCTTGGATACGCCCTCATACGCTTTCTGAATGGCTGCTTCTAAATCATTGGCAACTGCCGTTACGCCCAGAACACGTCCACCTGCTGTTAAAAAGTCTTTTCCGTCATATTTTGTTCCGGCATGGAACACGGTAATCGCCGGATCGCTTTCCGCTTCACCAAGGCCGCTGATAGCATAGCCGGACTGGTACTTCTTCGGATAACCGCCGGAAGCCATGACAACGCAAACTGCTGCATTGTCTTCCCATTCCACTGTCAGTTCACCCAGACGTTCTTCTGCAACCGCCAGGAAAATTTCCAAGAGGTCAGTTTTTAATCTGGGGAGAACAACCTGAGTCTCAGGGTCGCCAAAACGGGCATTATACTCAATAACTTTGACACCGTTTTTAGTCATAATCAAGCCAAAGTATAAAACACCTTTGAAGGTTCTACCCTCTTTGTTCATAGCATCCATTGTCGGCATAAAGATATTCTTCATGCACTCTTCATGAATCTGCTCTGTATATAACCGGCTGGGAGAAAATGTTCCCATACCGCCCGTGTTTAAACCTTCATCGTTATCATAGGCACGCTTATGGTCCTGTGCGCTGACCATAGGATAGAGGGTTTTACCGTCTGTAAAGGCTAAAACGGAAACCTCCTGACCGGTCAGAAATTCTTCAACAACAACACGGTTGCCGGCGTCGCCAAAGACTTTATCGCACATCATATCATTAACAGCCGCCTTTGCTTCTTCAAAGTCTGCTGCAATGATAACGCCCTTACCCAAAGCCAGGCCTTCAGCTTTAATAACAGTTGGGTAAGAAACAGTTTCTAAATATTTGATTGCTTCTTCACTGTCAGAAAAAACTTCATATGCTGCTGTGGGAATGCCGTATTTTTTCATCAGTTCCTTAGAAAACACCTTACTGCCTTCGATAATCGCCGCATTCTGACGGGGACCGAAAGCCAGAAGACCTTCCGCCTCCAGACGGTCAACCATACCCAGCATCAAGGGGTCATCCGGCGCAACAACTGTTAAATCAATGGCGTTTTCCTTAGCAAATTTAACAACGCCTTCTACATCAGTTGCTTTAATATCAACGCAGGTAGCCAGCTGCGAAATGCCGCCGTTCCCCGGTGCCGCAAAAAGTTCCGGCTTAATGGGGCTCTGCGCCAGTTTCCATAAAATTGTATGTTCACGGCCGCCGCCGCCAACAACCAATACTTTCATCTTAATCGTCCTTTCAAATCTTAGTGCTTAAAGTGACGTTCACCAACAAATACCATAGCAATACCGTACTTGTCGCAGGCATCAATGGATTCCTGGTCCTTTTTAGAACCACCGGGCTGGATAATCGCTTTAATACCGGCTTTTGCTGCTTCTTCAACTGTATCCGGGAAGGGGAAGAAAGCGTCAGATGCAAGAGCCGCGCCCTGTGCACGCTCACCGGCATAATCCAGAGCAATTCTTGCTGCCATAACGCGGTTGGTCTGACCGGGGCCTACACCTAAGGACATATTGTCTTTTGCTACGGTAATCGCATTGGATTTTGTGTGCTTAACAACTTTCCAAGCAAATTTCAGATCGCGAATCTGTTCTTCGGTAGGCTGAACTTTTGTAACAACTTTCCAGTCTTCTTCGTTATAGAGTTCAAC
>JBGUTC010000070.1:0-15422 GCA_045132895.1 Clostridia bacterium | reverse complement strand
CTGGTGCTTTTGACCATTGGAATTTTTGGCGGTGCGTTTGGCGGCATTGTAGGCGTTAATGTAACAGGAAAACGGAAACGGTACTAAGAAGAATATGTCATAAAGCAACAGGTTTATTTAACAATGCGAAAAAGGCGGCTGTGCCGTGTGGCAGGCGCTTATAGAACTTCTTGTGCGGCTTTAAAACCGGAAGTACAAAAAAGCAAAAACGCGGCAGGACAAAAGTCCTGCCTTTTTCTTTTATAAAAAGACTTAACAATATTGAAAGAATAAGAGGGTGAGATAATGCAGGCAGGACAGCGGGCAACGATAACGATTGATGCTATTGCCGCCGGTGGAGATGGCGTTGGAAGATTGGAAGGCGTGGCAGTATTCGTGCCGGGAACATGCCGGGGCGAACGAGTAGAAATAGAACTGACGCGGGTGAAGTCCGGCTGTGCCTACGGTCGCCTTTTAAACATTTCAGAGCCGGCATCATGTCGCCGGGAAAATTTCTGCCCGGTCAGCGGCAGTTGTGGCGGTTGCGACTTTGCCCATCTGACATACCCGGAACAACTGTCTGTCAAGCGGCAAATTGTTGTAGATGCCTTAGAGCGAATCGGCGGATTCCATGGCATCAAAGTTTCCGATACTCTGGGTGCTAAAAAGCCGGAACGCTATCGGAATAAGATGGTTTTCCCTTTGGGAATTGATAAAAAAGGGAAAACTGCCGGTGGGTTTTATGCCCCCGGAAGCCATGATTTAGTACCTCTTTCTGATTGCCGACAGGGGGATGAAGCCGTTTCCCGATGGCTGATGGAAACCGTCCGTTTTTTGCAGGAGAATCACATCTCGATTTATGATGAAACCAGCCACCGCGGCGTGGCGCGGCGGCTATTTGTGCGCCTTGCAGAGGGCACAAAGGAAGCGATGGTTGTTCTGACCGTTCATGCCGATAACCTCCGGAAATCGAAACAGTTTGTTGAACGGCTGTTAAGCGTTGAGACGGATTACCGTCTTTCCAGTATTATTTTAAATATTCATAAAGAAACTAACAATTTACTCTTGGGTAAGACGAATCAGGTGCTGTACGGAAAAGAGTATATTGAAGATATTCTGGGCGGTCTGTCTTTTCGGATTTCGCCCCATAGTTTTTACCAGATAAACAGTGCCCAGACAGAGGTTCTCTACGGAACGGCACTGTCCCTGGCTGACCTTACCGGTGAGGAGACCGTTCTTGACTTATTCTGCGGCATTGGAACGATTTCCCTTTTTGCAGCAAGGCATGCCGGCAGAGTTATTGGCGTTGAGATAGTTCCTCAGGCAATTGAAAACGCTAAAGAAAATGCTATGCGCAACGGGATTACCAATGCGGAATTCCTTCTGGGGAAAGCGGAAGAAATTGCCCCGAAACTGGTTCAGGAAAAACCGGCGGTTGTCTTTTTGGACCCGCCCCGAAAAGGCGCAGAAAAAGAAGCGCTGGACGCTATTCTGACTATGGCGCCGCCTAAAGTTGTTTATATCTCCTGCAACCCGGCAACCCTTGCCCGGGATATGAAGTACCTTTGTGAAAATGGTTACCACCCGGAAACGGTTATTCCGGTGGACATGTTCCCGAATACGAGCCACGTGGAGTGCTGTGTGCGACTATGTCGCACAAGCGCTCCATCGATATAAATCTCTTGCGAGATTTTCGATATGTTCCATTGGAACTCGATATGCCTGGCGGCTCGATATGTTGCCTTACGGCAACGAGATTTATATCATATCGAAAACGAGTATAAGCAAGTTTATATCGAATTTCACAAAGTGAAATATATCGAACACGCAAAGCGTGTATATCGACAAAGGAGTTTTAGGTATGGAACAAAACAAAAACTCATTAAGAGAAGAAACCATCAATTTTGCAATAGAAATATCGGATGTTTGTGATAATATCAAAGGTTGCTCGGTGTATGTAAATCAATTATTAAGATGCAGTTCATCAATCGGTGCAAATCTTTATGAAGCCAAATATGCTCAAAGCAAGGCTGATTTTATAAACAAATTGGAAATTGCATTAAAAGAAAGTTTCGAATCAGAATATTGGTTAGAATTATTGTATCGCAAGAACAAAATTGATGAAGCTACATATAAATGGTCGATTAACAAATGCGGAACGATAAGAAGAAAACTTATCGCATCGGTAACTACCGCCAAAAACAGAAAGGGATAATGTGATGAAAAATATATTAGTACTCATATTAAATATTGCTCCATTCTTCTTATCTTGCTTTTTATATGAAGGCGGCATCGATATTTTGTTAATATTCCCATCTCTTCAATTATTAATAAATATACTCAATTATAAATGGACAAAAAAGATATTATCGTTTGTAATTTTGAATTCAGCAATGTTGATTTCAAGTGTGACAAACATCGAGATTATAACTAAACTTTATTACAATAACATTAGTTCGGATACTGAAACATTGGCTATTGGAAATTTTGCGGTGTTGGTTGGTATTATTTTTATCATAGCCATGACGCTGATAAGTATATTTTGTCGAATAGTAAGTAAAAAGTTAAATCCATAGCGTAGCAGACACCGTACAACTCACGTGGAGTGCGTGGTGGAACTTATACAAAAATAAAAGGGAGGCTATCAATGAAACAAGATGCATCTAAGGGCATTACGATTATGAATATGCTACTATGCTTTTGTGTCATTATGATTCATGTGACGTCTATCCCTCTTGCGATGCTGCCTATAGGCGGAGTTTGGCATATTATCATCTATACGATCAACAAATTACTGTGCTTTTCTGTGCCGTCTTTTATTTTTCTGAGCGGATTTAAGTTGCACAGCGGTTATGGACAGAGAACGTTTTCTGTCAAAGATTTTTATCTTAAAAGATTTAAAAAAATTATAGTGCCATACCTGATTTGTGTGCTGATTTACTTTTTATATTTTTTCGCAAAAGGTTGGGTCGGAATTCAGGAACTTCCGCAGCATATATTGCTGGGGACTCTGGCGGCACATTTTTATTATGTTATCATTGCAGTTCAGTTTTATCTCCTGTTTCCGGTTTTGAACAATCTGTTCCGGAAGTATGCAATATGGATGGCTGTTGGATCTCTTGTCTGCACTGTTTTCTTTCAGCAATTCTGCCACTTTACATACGGCGACAGATTTGCAGGTGCCTATTTGTTTTATTTCGTTTTGGGAATGTTGCTTTCAAAATACCGGGACAGAAAAATAAGCGGGAGACATTTTTGTTCCGGTCTTGTGTTATGGGTTGCAGTGGCGACATTTCACGTTACTTTTTGTTATTTGATGCTGGAAGAAAAACTGTTCTATCATTCTGCCAACACGGTCAATATGGTGTACGTCCTTGTATCCATGGCTCTTCTGTACCATCTATGCAGGTGGCTGAGCGAAAAATGGGAAGGTCTTTTTATGTTCGCGCGGAGCTTTGGGCGGATTTCTTACAAGGTATATCTATACCATATTTTGCTGATTCTTATTTTGCAGAACCATATATTCCCTTATCTGAATTTGTCGGCAGGAGAGCAGTTTGCGACGACGTTTGCGGTGCTGTATGCTGCTGTTTTTCTGTATGATTATCTATCCGGAAAATGCTGTGCGATCAGAAAGATCCGGGAGCAGACTCAAGGGCATAACCTATAGTTGCAGGTTGAGGATGTTACAAAAAGGAGGGGCAAGTCGGTGCACCAGGATGTTGTTCTGACCAAGGAAGATTTCTTCCGGTCAGGTGAAAATTTTCATATCCAGATGTCCAATGAATTTCCGGATTATATCGGTGTTGAGCACGCACATAAATATATTGAGATGGTTTATGTTATATCCGGCTCGGCAGTCCATGAAATTCAGGGCAAGCGGTACACGGCAGGCAGAGGCGACCTATTTATCATCAATATGGGCACCTCTCATGCCTTTCATATTGACTCTGAAACTCCGGAAGCCTTTGTTGCCTATGACCTAATGTTTACGCCGGAGTTTTTTGACCAGTCAGTAACGGGGTATCACGCGCTGGAAGACTTAACCAGCTCTTTTATGCTGTATTCCCTGTTTCATGACCGGAAAGATTTTTTGCCGTATCTTAGCGTGTCGGGCAGTTCCTATACTATGTTTGGGGAACTGTTCAACAAAATGTATTTAGAGCACCGGGGACAGGAAAAGGGCTATATTGAAATCATTCGTGCTTACCTTCTGCAACTTCTGGTGACTATGTTTCGCTTGAATGATGCTTCAGAAAAATCTGGTGGTGTTTCAAAAAACCGGCAGGCAGTTAACTATATTACCGAGTATATCAACCGGAATTATCAGAACCATATCTCCGTTCAGGAACTGGCGGATAAGGTTTATATGAACCGGGATTATCTGGGCAGAGTCTTCCGGGCGCAAACGGGAATGACCGTTGGCGCCATGATTCAGAAGGTCCGGATTGAGCGGGTTTGTCATTTGCTTTCTTCTACAGAAAGAACCATTGCCGATATCGCGGCTGATTGCGGTTTTGATGACACCAAGTTTTTTTACGGCGTCTTTAAAAAGCAGATGGGCGTTTTGCCCGGGGACTACCGGAAACATACCAGACGGGCGCGGGAAAAAACAGAGTTTTAATAAAAAGTCGGAAAATACCATAAGACAGTAGGAAAATTCTACTGTCTTTTTTTATGTCTTCTTTTATAATGAAAGTGTCATGATGAAATGGAGGAGTTTACAATGAATATAAAAGAATGGAGCAAACAGGCGAATATCATTGCGGATGTCCTTTCCAAGGCACCGGACTTTGATAAAACCATCCGCGTAGAGAAACCGGAATTTGAGCGCCGTCAGAAAGCGGTTTATGAGGCGCTGGCCAAAGCCGGTTTTGATGGCGGTATTGTCTATTCAGACGAACATTATCACGGCGATGTGCCTTACCTTGGCGGGAACACCAATATTTCCGTTGAGCCCGTTGCGGGTATCGTTGGTAAAAACGGCTTTTCTATTATTGCCGGTCTTGAAGGATGCTATGTAGCAGAGCAGCTTTCCGTCAGAAGCGGCTGTAAGGTTGCAAGAGTTGAAATGCTGAAGTTGGCAGATGAGGACTATCCCGTTGAGGTTGACCGATTAGAAGACGTTGTAGAAGATATCTGCGGCGGTAAGCCTAAGCGCCTTGCTCTGTTAACGCCTCGTGCCGTGATGCCAGTGAGTATTTATGAGTGGTTTGAAGCGTATGTGGGTCAGGGTAATTTGTTGGATGCTCAGGAAATTTACTATAAAATTAAATACGAAAAATCTGATATTGAAATGAAACTGACCCGCCAGGCGGCGAAGATTACCGACTTTATGATTGAAGGGATGCTCTCTGTTATGAAACCCGGCATGCTGGAAACGCAGGTGGCTCAGTGGGGCTATGCGATTGCTTCTGAGTTGGGCGTTGAGGAAATGGGAATTGACGTTATGGTCACGGCCGGTGAAGCCAACCGTTCTTTAGTCGGTAAAGCCTTAAACCGCCCCATCCAGGAAGGTGACTTTGTACATTTAGGCGTTGGTCCGGCTATGGACGGCTTAACCGCCTGCCAACGCTGTAGCGTCGTTTGTACGGAAAAGGGTGGCAAACTGACTGAGCCTCAGGAATATTGGCTTAGTTTTGTAGAAGATGCTTTCCGTGTAGGACTTGACGCCTACATCCATGTTGCCGAAAATAACCTGCCGGCGAAACTGCAGGAGCAGGCATTGGTTGATTATTTTGAATCACGGCGGGAAGAGGTCAGCAGACGAATCGGTAAGCCCATTGATCTTGCTATGCTCAAGCCCTATACCGGGACTCATAATGCAGGCTATACCGAATGCCAGGAATTCTATGGCGCAATCACCTTACATTCTGACGAGCCGTTGGGAAATCAGATCGTTATGATGTTGGATGTTGCCGCCCGAGGTTTTGGTAGCACGTGGAATGAGGTTATTATTCCGGAATTTGATTACATCTTAGTTGAAAAAACGCTGGGTAAATTCGGTAAAAAGGTAGAGGTTTTTAATGACTTGCCCATCCGTCTCCAACACTTGGTCGGTTGCGGTTATTAAGGAGGCGTTTTCGTGAAATTTACCTATTGCGATGTGAACACAAAGGCGGTAACAGAGGATATTAACCTGCTGTTCCCCGGTTTTTCAAAAGATGAAGTTTTGGTTGTTATGAGTCCTCACGATGACGATGCCGTTATCGGCGCAGGATACGCTATGCTGGCGGCGCAAAAAGCCGGTGCGGATGTTTATGTCATGATTTTCTGCCGTGGGGATGCAGGTTACAGTACCGTAGAAGAGAAGGACACCATTGAAGAAGTTCGCTATCGGGAAACAGTGAATTGCTATGCCCGCTTAGGGATTCCGGAAGACCATATTCTTCGTCTCGGTTTTCCTGATTTTTCTGCGATTGGTCATTGTGGCTGGGAGAAAGCAGACGGAAAGCCCGGCGAAATGCCTGTAATTCTTAAGTTCTTGCGGGAAAAAAAGGTTACCCGGGTGATGATTCCCAATCATTATCATGAACATATTGACCACCTGGCAGCTCATATTATGGCAAGTTACGATTCGCCTCAGGCAGGAGATGCCGCCCTGGTTGACTACGGTACACCGAGTACGGTTAAATCTACCTTGGAATATTCCGTCTGGGCAGATCTTGACCCGGAAGATGCGTTGGTTTTTGGGCGTTCGACAAACCTTCGTGCCAATCGGATTTTAGTGGTAGATGAATCGGTGGAAGAGAAGATTGACGAGGCAATTTCTGCCTATGTTTCTCAGAGTGAAATTATCAAAGGCCTTGTAGAGGCGAGAAAGGAAAGAAAAACTGCAGACGGGCGTTTTGTTGAGGTTTATATTTCCTTTGACTGTCGCCCGAAAATTGACTTTTCTCCCTATGTGAACTGGGTAGAGGAAAACGCCTGAGAGAGAAAGCGGCAGGCTAAATAAAAAAAGATTGACAAGTGTGGGCCACATTGGTATAATGAACTTAAGTAAAAACTTGTAAAGGCTATGACGAAGAAGGTCGGGCAGATGATTTTTCAGAGAGTCAGCGGTTGGTGTGAGCTGATAAAGGAGTTTGTCCAATGACCCCTCACTTCTGAGCCGGAGGCGCGAAAGTGTTCTGTAGTTCCTCCCGTGAATGGCTACGTTAGTGCAAAAGGGTTTGTTAGAACCCGGAGTGGTGCTGGATTTCAGCGCAATTTGAGTGGTACCGCGAGTGTATTTATGCACCCGTCTCAAAGAACTAATTTGAGATGGGTGTTTTTTTAAATCCGGCTAAGACCATCACATCCTCCTCATTAGTGAAAGCCATTAAACATTGACTCAAACGAGGTGACTTGCGATGATGAATGCAAAAAAATATGGTGTAGGGTATTATCCTGCCCCGGGAAATTATACCAAATGGGTGACGAAGGACCATCTGGAGAAGCCTCCCGTCTGGTGTAGTGTAGATATGCGGGACGGGAATCAGAGCCTTGTGATTCCCATGAGCCTTGAGGAAAAACTGGAATTTTATCAGATGCTTTTAGATGTTGGCTTCAAGGAAATCGAAGTGGGTTTTCCGGCAGCATCGGAGACAGAATATGAATTTCTGCGGACGCTGATTGACCAGAATATGATTCCTGACGATGTTGCGATTCAGGTTCTGACTCAGAGCCGGGAGCATATTATCCGGAAGACCTTTGAGGCTTGTCAGGGTGCGCCCAATGCCATCATCCATTTTTACAATTCTACAAGCGTTGCCCAGCGGGAGCAGGTTTTCCGCATGTCAAAAGAAGACATTAAAAAACTTGCTATCGAGGGCGCAAAACTGGTGAAACAGATGGCGTCGGAATATGAGGGCAATTTCCGTTTTGAATATTCCCCTGAGAGTTTTACGGGAACAGAACCGGAATATGCCCTGGAAGTCTGTAATGCCGTTTTAGATGTTTTAGAGCCTTCTGAAGATAATAACGTAATTATTAACCTGCCGGTGACGGTGGAGATGAGTATGCCCCACGTCTATGCCAGTCAGGTCGAATATATGCATGAAAATTTAAAATACAGAGAGCATGTTACGCTGTCTCTCCATCCTCATAATGACCGGGGCACCGGTGTTGCGGATACGGAACTGGCGCTCCTTGCCGGTGCTGACCGTGTGGAGGGAACCCTGTTCGGGAACGGAGAAAGGACGGGTAACGTGGATATTGTAACCCTGGCGCTTAACCTCTTTTCTCATGGGGTTGATCCCGGTCTTGACTTTTCTGATCTGCCCAGACTGGCTGAAATTTTTGAGCGCTGCACGGGCATGCGGGTCTACGACCGCTCCCCTTATGCCGGCGCTTTGGTTTTTGCTGCTTTTTCCGGCAGTCATCAGGATGCGATTGCCAAGGGCATGAAATATCGGGAAGAAACCGGTATGGAACGCTGGGCGGTTCCCTATATTCCCATTGATCCCCACGATATCAGCAGAACGTATGATGCTGATGTGATCCGTGTTAATTCCCAAAGCGGCAAGGGCGGTATCGGATATCTGCTGGAGCAGACCTATGGCTATATTCTGCCTGCCGGTATGCGGGAAGACTTCAGTTATTTATGCAAGAGTATCTCTGACCATGAACATCGGGAACTGAAGCCTGACCGGGTTCTGGAGATTTTCAAGGAACATTACCTGATTCATTCTTCTCCGATCACTGTGGCGGATATGCACTTTATCAGAACAGGAGACACGGTTCAGACGGAAATCAGTTTTGTCGAGCAGGGAGAAACAACAAAGGTTACAGCTACCGGCAACGGTTCATTGGACGCTGTCAGCAATGCGCTTAAAACCTATACCGGCGCAAGTTACACCCTGCAGGTTTACTCCGAGCACAGTATGCAGGAGCAGGGTTCTAAGAGTGTGGCTGCGGCATATATCGGGATTCAGTCCGAATCTGGCAATATGTACTGGGGTACCGGTACCGACACGGATATTATCCACGCCAGTGCGGATGCGCTTCTTTGTGCATTCCATAACATGAAGAAAAAGGAGAGATCCATATGGGCATGACGATGACACAAAAAATTCTGGCGGCGCATGCAGGTCTTCCTTATGTTACAGCCGGACAACTCATCCACGCGAAACTGGACATTGTACTGGGAAATGATATCACCACTCCGGTAGCGGTCAATGAATTTACCAAAGCGGGTTTCACGTCTGTTTTTGATAAAGATCGGATTGCCATTGTGCTGGATCATTTTGTTCCCAATAAAGATATTAAGGCGGCAGAACAGGCAAAGCAATGCCGTGATTTTGCCGGATGTCACCGCATCAGCCATTTTTACGATGTGGGCAAGATGGGCATTGAACATGCGCTTTTGCCGGAACAGGGTGTTGTCACCGCCGGAGATTGCATCATCGGCGCAGACAGTCATACCTGCACCTATGGTGCTTTGGGTGCTTTTTCTACCGGCGTAGGCAGTACGGATATGGCAGCAGGCATGGCAACGGGAATGGCTTGGTTTAAGGTGCCGTCAGCCATTCAGGTGCGCCTGACCGGAAGTCTTCCGAAAAATTGTAGCGGAAAAGATGTTGTTTTAACGCTGATTGGTACAATTGGCGTTGATGGTGCCTTATATAAAAGTTTAGAGTTTACGGGTGACGGCATCAGCTCCCTTTCCATGGATGACCGTTTGTGTATTTGCAATATGGCGGTAGAAGCCGGTGCGAAAAACGGTATTTTCCCGGTGGACGACGTGACCCTTGCATATGTAACAGGACGCTCGGAGCGAACCCCTCTGTTTTTTGCAGCAGATGCTGATGCTGACTATGAAAAAACCGTTGAGATTAACCTTTCGGAAATCGTCCCCACGGTCAGCTGCCCCCATCTGCCGGAAAACACCAGACGGGCAAGAGAATTGTCAGACATAAAAATCGATCAGGTGGTCATCGGCAGTTGTACTAACGGCCGTATGGAAGATATGGAAGCAGCTTATCAGATTCTGAAGGATAAGAAAATCGCCGACGGTGTTCGCTGTATTATCATTCCGGCAACGATGGAGATTATGCGGGAGTGTGTAGAGCGGGGCTATGTGACGGCGTTTATGGATGCCGGAGCTGTGGTTTCAACGCCGACCTGCGGTCCCTGCCTGGGCGGTTATATGGGCGTTTTGGCCGAAGGTGAGCGCTGCATCGCGACAACCAACCGGAACTTTGTCGGCCGCATGGGACACGTGGGTAGCGAGGTGTATCTGGCATCTCCGAAAACCGCGGCGGCCAGTGCGATTACCGGCTATATCACAGAGCCGGAGGAGGAATAAGCCATGAATGCAAAAGGAAAAGTTTTTCGGTATCCGGATAATGTGGATACGGATGTTATCATTCCGGCGCGGTATTTAAATACTGCTGATGCAAAGGAACTGGCGCAACATTGTATGGAAGACATTGATGCAGATTTTGTTGCCAGGGTATCAGAAGGCGATTTAATTGTTGCCGGCTGGAATTTTGGTTGCGGTTCTTCCCGTGAACATGCTCCTCTGGTGATTAAAACCTGTGGTGTCAGCTGCGTGATTGCGAAAAGTTTTGCCCGGATTTTTTACCGGAATGCTATCAATATCGGATTGCCGATTTTAGAATGCCCGGAGGCGGTGGATAATATGTCTGCCGGTGATGAGGTTAGTGTGGATTTTGATACCGGAGAAATCGTGAATCATACGAAGGGACAGTCCTTTAAGGCGCAGCCCTTCCCGGATTTCATTCAGAATATTATGAAGCAAGGAGGTCTTCTTGCCTCTTTACAAGGCGGAGGTGACCTTGATGCATAAGAACATAGCTGTTATTCCCGGAGACGGCATCGGCCCGGAAATTATCTGTCAGGCGATGGGTGTTTTAGATGAAGTTGCTAAGCTGTTCGGACATCAGTTTACTTACAGTGAAGTGGATATGGGTGGATGCGCCATTGACAAATGGGGCGAGCCGCTACCGGAGGCCATGCTCGAAAAATGCCTGGAGTCTGACAGCGTGTTATTAGGTGCCGTCGGTGGTCCTGCGTGGAATGCGGTGCCGGCGCATTTGCGGCCGGAAAAAGGTCTTTTAAAACTCCGGAGCGCTATGGGTGTTTATTCCAATAATCGCCCGGCAAAAATTTGGCATGAGTTGGCAGATGCCTCCCCCTTGAAGCAGGAAATTGTCCGGCAGGGGATTGATTTTATCATTGTCCGTGAACTCATTGGCGGAATTTATTTCGGTGAGCATACAACCGAAACAGTTGCCGGCGAAACCCGGGCTGTTGATGTTTTAGAGTACAGAGAAAGCGAAATTGAGCGCATTGGACGAATTGGCTTTGAAACGGCAAGAAAGCGCGGAAAACGCCTTTGTTCCGTGGAGAAAAGTAATGTTTTAGACTCCAGCCGACTCTGGAAGCAGGTCATGCACCGGCTGGCAGAGTCGTATCCCGATGTGGAACTGACTGACATGCTGGTGGATAACTGCGCTATGCAGATTGTTAAAAATCCTGCCCAGTTTGACGTTATTGTGACGGAGAATATGTTTGGTGATATTTTATCTGATGAAGCATCTATGATAACCGGCTCTATCGGTATGATTCCTTCTTCCAGTCTGGGCGAGGGTACCCGCGGCATCTATGAACCCATTCACGGGTCAGCGCCGGATATCGCCGGAAAAGATATGGCAAACCCCATCGGAACCATCTTGTCGGCAGCGATGATGCTTCGGTATAGTTTTGATATGGAAAAAGAAGCGGTAGCCGTTGAACAATCGGTTTCTAAAACCCTTTCAGAAGGCTACCGGACAGCAGATATTATGCCGAAACGGGGTGCAGAACAATTGCATCTTGTAGGCTGCCGGGCGATGGGTGAGCAAATTATACGAAACCTCAAGGAGGTTTGACAGAGTGAAGTTATCAGGCGCAGATATTATTATCAGGACGATTATTGAGCAGGGAACCGAAGTCATCTTCGGCTATCCCGGCGGTCAGATTATTCATGTCTACGACTCGCTGTATAAATACAGCGGGGAACTTCGTCATGTCTTAACGGCTCATGAACAAGGGGCAGCGCACGCTGCAGACGGCTATGCCAGAGCAACGGGAAAGGTGGGCGTTGTTTTAGCAACTTCCGGCCCCGGTGCCACCAATCTGGTTACGGGCATCGCTACAGCATACCTTGACTCCATTCCTATGGTTGCCATTACGGGTAACGTTATGACCTCTCAGATTGGTTATGATAGTTTCCAAGAGATTGATATTACGGGTATTACCTTGCCCATTACGAAACATAATTACTTTGTCAGCGATGTAACGGAATTGGCCGATACCATCCGGGAAGCCTTTCAGCTTGCTATGTCGGGAAGACCCGGTCCGGTTCTGGTGGACGTTCCGAAAGATATTCAGATGGCTCTTTGTGATTATGAGCCGGAAAAACCCGTGGAGGCTATTGAAAAAACTCCGGCAAAAGATATCCGGATTCAGGCGGCAGCAGACTGCATCAACGGCGCTGAACGTCCCTTTATCTATTTTGGCGGCGGCGTAGTTTCCAGTGACGCCGGAGCAGAAATTCTCCGGTTGGCAGAAACCATTGATGCCCCTCTGGGTTGCTCTATGATGGGGCTTTCCGTTGTTCCTACGGACCATCCCCGTTTTTTGGGAATGCAAGGCATGCATGGGCATTATGCTTCCTCTATGGCAATGCATCAGGCGGATTGTATCATTGCCCTGGGTGTTCGTTTTAATGACCGGGTGACGGGAAACAAAGAAAAATTTGCGTCGAAAGCGCAGATTGTGCATATTGATATTGACAGCTCCGAACTGTCTAAAACGGTTATGGAAACCCATTCGCTTCGGGGCGATATCAAACTGACGCTTCAGAAACTTATCCCTCTGCTTGTGTCGAAAGTACGCCAAGAATGGCAGAACACAGTTACCGCTTTGAAAGAAAAGGAAATTGCCTTTTCTGACCGACGGCAGGGCATGACTCCGAAAAATGTTTTAAGCCTCTTAAATCGGTATATAATGCCGGAGACGCCGGTGGTGACAGATGTAGGTCAGCATCAGATGTGGGCAGCGCAGTATCTGCGCTTCCAACAGAATCGCAGGTTTATTTCAAGCGGCGGTTTGGGCACGATGGGCTTTGGTTTGGGTGCTGCTATGGGTGCGCAAATTGCCACCGGCGAGCGGACGGTCTTAGTCACGGGTGATGGTGGTTTTTCAATGACCCTGCAGGAACTTTCCACAGCGGTTTCAGAGAACCTTCCCATCGTAATCCTGATGATGAACAACGGTGTTTTGGGTATGGTTCGTCAATGGCAGACCTTGTTTTTTGATAAACACTATTCCAGTACGGTGCTGGACCGGAAAACAGACTTTGTGGCTCTGGCTCATGCCTTTGGGGCAGATGGAGCGAAAGTCCCTGACCTTGCTACGCTGGAAGCGGTCCTTGAGCAGGCTTTTTCCTGTCCGGGTCCCTTCTTAATTGATTGCACCATTGATAAAGACGAGTTCGTTCTTCCTATGTTGCCTCCGGGCGGCTCTATGGACGAAATCATCGTAGAAAAGGCGGGTGAAGAAGCATGAAACAGTATACGGTAGCAGTTTTAGTACGAAATCAGTTCGGTGTGTTAAACCGTGTCACCAGTATGTTCCGCCGTCGTCAGTTTAACATCAGTTCTCTGACGGTTAGCGAAACAGAGTCTCAGGCCTATTCCCGGATTACGGTGATTTTCGACGGTGCTGAAACAGAAAAACAGCAGCTTGTCAGCCAGTTATATAAATTGCCGGATGTATCCTATGTCAGCGAAATGATGCCGGGTGAATCTGTCAGCTCGGAGCTGATGCTGATTAAAATGGGGAATAGTCCCGAAGTGCAGGACGCGATTTTAGGGGTTGCTAAAACGTTTGGCGCGGAGATGATGGACGATAACCCCGATGCCCTGATGTTTCAGCTTTCTGCCGGTAGCCAGCAACTGGATGCATTCATTAACGCGATGCGTCCGTTTGAGATTCTGGAAATTTGCCGAACCGGTTCCGTCTCTTTAGAAAAAGGGAAAACCACGATTCGGGAGAGGGCGTTGTTTTAGTATGGGAGAAAAAGTAAAAGAGCCGGAACAGCATTATGTGTATATGCTCCGGTGCGCCGACGATACTTTTTATACCGGTTGGACAACGGACCTTACAAAACGTCTTGCCACTCATAACAGCGGTCATGGCGCCAAGTATACCCGTTCAAGACTCCCGGTGGAACTACTGTACTTTGAAGAATTTTCCGATAAGTCTTCTGCACTGAAACGGGAATGTGAGCTGAAAACCTTGTCCCGGAAGCAGAAAGAGGCGTTAATAGAGCGAGAAAAAAGAGAGTGCCCATGAGGCACTCTCTTTTTTAATCATACAATAATTTTTTTATTTCGTCAGAGTCTACATTTGTTTTATCATACCAGCTGAAGCCGGTATCAATGTTCTTTTCCACGGGTTCTCCTTTATAAGCCCGGTAGGCTGCTTCGACGGCTTTGTAGCCAATCTGATAAGGATTCTGCGTCACGGCGCCCA
This sequence comes from Clostridia bacterium, assembly GCA_045132895.1. Lineage (GTDB taxonomy): Bacteria > Bacillota > Clostridia > UBA1381 > UBA9506 > UMGS755. The sequence goes on along the minus strand of JBGUTC010000070.1, from coordinate 917 downwards.
GCATGTTGCCGCTTCTGACGGAGTCTACTTGTTTTTTACCGGAGTCAAAGCCTACAACCTGCACTTTGCCTACTTTGTTTAGTTCTTCAACAGCCAGCATAACGCCGATGGCAGACCCTTCGTTAGCGCCGTAAATGGCTTTTAAGTCCGGGTTGGCGGTTATGATAGCCTTGGCAGCATCAGCCGATTTGGCATGGTCACCCTCGCCATACTGAATATCTACAATTTTGATGTTCGGATAGGTGGATTCAATCCGGTTCTTAAAGCCGTCCCGACGAGCTTTTCCCGTTGTGCTGACCTGGTCATGAACCACCATTCCGATTTTTCCCTCTTTGCCGATGGCTTCCGCCAATTTGTCAGCGGCAAGAGCGGCGGCAGCTTCGTTATCTGTTGCGGCGGTTGCCAGTACAATGTCGCTGTCTACGCCGGAGTCAAAGCCAATGACCGGGATGTTTCTTTCTTTCGCTTTTTGAAGAGCACTGAGAACAGCTCTTGAATCCAGAGCGGCAAGGCAGATGGCAACGGGGTTTTTGGCAAGGGCAGCGTCCAGCATTTCTACCTGCTTGTCGATTTGCGATTCGGTGTCTGTTCCTTCGTAGGTGATTGTCACGCCGAAGTCTTCAGCCGCCTTCTGGGCGCCTGCTCGGACGGTTTGCCAGTATTTATGCTGAAAACCTTTGGCTATAACGGCAATGTAGGGTTTTGCCAGGGTATCTTTTATCTCTTCCATGGGCCGTTCAGCGGCACGGCAACCCAAGAGGGATAGTAGGGATAGAGTGAGACATATTGCAAGTATTTTTCGTTTCATAGTTTTGTTCCTTTCTAATGTTTCTGTTTCCGTCTTCTGTAAATATCAATAAAGACGGCAAAAATTACAACGGCACCAATGACTACGGTCTGCCATTCCTGTTTAACGC
>JBGUTC010000069.1:0-26062 GCA_045132895.1 Clostridia bacterium | reverse complement strand
AAAATTGGAGGTAACAATATGTTAAGAGGAATTCCTGCAATTATTTCATCCGACTTACTTAAGGCTCTTTATGATATGGGTCACGGCGAAACAATCGTTATTTGTGACGCTAACTGCCCGGCAACTAAATATGTTAAAACCTGCTTGCGGAGTGACGTAAAAAAGGCATCAGAGCTTATTGAGGCGATTTTAGAACTGATGCCTCTTGACAGTTATGAAGCACCGGTTTATATGATGGAAAAGGTGCCGGGGGATGAAGCCGTTCCCACAGACAATTGGGATGAATATAAAAGTGTTATTAAAAATCATACAAATGAAGCATCCATCCATTTAGAACGATTTACTTTTTATGAAGAAATGAGACAAGCATCTTTAGCGGTTGTGACGGCTGATGTAAGACCTTACGGCAATATTATTTTAAGAAAAGGCGTCTTTTAGTCCGTTGCTTGTTTGAGAATGAGCGTTTATCATGTTTTTTTACAATAAAAAGCTTATTCTCTATTGATTTATACAATATTTTTTGTTACATTGGTATTGAATATGTATAAATGAAAGGTGAATTTTATGGGAAGCGGAACAATCGGGATGCTGCTTACGATTCTTGGTGTTATGATGAACCAGGGCGAAGCGGTAACCGTCAGCCAATATGGCAAAAAACATGGTCAGGGCGGTATGCTCTTTAGCGGTATTATGTGTCTTTTTGCCATGCTGTATTTTTTTGCTACTGATTGGGACGGCCTTGTGTTTTCAAAAGGCGTTTTGCTGTATGGTCTTGTCAGCAGCGTTACCTATGCTGTGGGGTTTTATACGGCTTATCTTGCCTTTAAGTTAGGGTCTTTCGGGCTTACCAGGCTGGTTATATCCTATGGCGTGATTATCTCAACTTTTTACGGCATTATCTTTTTGAAAGAGCCTGCCACAGTTATAACCTACATTGCACTGGTTTTGATTTTAATATCTCTGTTTTTAATGAACTATCAAAAACAAGAGGCATCAGATAAGCAAAAAATTTCTGCCAAGTGGCTTTTAAGCCTTGCATTTGTTGTGATATCCAATTCCGCCAGCACGATTATAGCCAAAATGCAGCACGGTGCCTATGATGGGGCATATATCAACGAATTTATGATTGTATCTTTAGCCGGGGCAGGTATTTTGCTGTTTATCCTGGGCGCTATTTTTGAAAGAGACAGCTTTAAGCCGACCTTTAAGCATGGGCTGTTATATGGTGCAGGAGCAGGGCTGTTTAACGGTGTCAATAACCTTGTGGGAATCATGGCGTTCGGGTATCTCCCTCTTTCGGTTATCTCGCCTGTTCGCTCGGCACTCAGCATTGTTATAGGCTTTTTAATATCGGTTCTTTTATATAAAGAAAAGTTCAGCAAACGTCAGGTTGTCAGTGTGGTTATGGGTATTCTGGCAGTTATTTTAATGAATCTTTGATAAACATTTTTGGTGGGTTATTATGAAATTTATACACGTTTATAACGAAGATTGTTTTCGTGGTTTGGAGAAAAACGGTCTTATTAATAAAGATACAGGCTTTAAAATTCAGCACATTTTCAGTATGGAAGATGAGATGAAGTTTAACAGCCTTGCTAAAAAGGGCGGCAAGCTTCACAGTCTTTTAAAAGAGGGGAAGCATCCCTTTTACGTTGACCGCTTTTGCGGTGGCACAACCTATCATACATATGATTTTGATAAAGACTTAATCGAAGAATATCGAAATCTGTTAGGGGATTGGTTTTTAGGTTTTCAGCTTCACGAAAGCGGCTCGAATCGCAGGCAGGAATGGAAATATATTATGCGGGGTATGAATGGAGACAAGGGGCCTTATGACCCGATAGCACTCCGCAAGGCTGTTATGACAGACAATGTAAAACTACCAAACGGTGAGCTTTTGCCTATACTTTCTCAGGACACACCTGAGGTGTATGCTACCATGCGCTATGCCGAAACCTATCAGGACTTTGTGGAAGAAATGAAGGATATGTTCCGCCGGAGGATGGAAGATGTAGACGGTTTGATTTTGCCCTGTGACAGTTATTTTCTGGCTACAAAATTACAGGATGAAATGGGCATTAAAAGCTTTATGCCTGAGGTTGGTTGCCAGATTGCCATGATGCGGATTGAGGTTGCTCTTGCCCGGGGTATTGCAAAGGGAAGCGGAAAAACCTGGGGTACATACTATGAATGCTGGCGGGAGATTCGTGAAAACGGAAAAATGTATTACGCAATGCCCTGCTTTAACACAGACCCCTCTAATGAGTGGCATTTGCCTCAGGATCAGCATCCTGACGATTTTTCATCCTATGGTGAAAACGGTGGCAGTTCAAGACTGTTGCAGGATAGAATTTATCACTATTCCTTAATGAGTGGCGCTGACTATGTGGCAGAAGAATGGGGGTTAAACTGCAGTTATACCGATATGCATGATTTTACCCTTTCCCACTATGGTCAGGTGAAAAAAGATTTTATTAACTTTGCGCTTTCTATGCAAGGGATGAAAGCAGAAACGCCTTTTGCTATTGTGCTTCCTAATGACTATAGCTGTATTGAAATTACAGATATGTTTACAGATTATCGTCAGGGGCATTATCGTGATGAATATCTTTATACCCCTCTTAACGCAAGTGAGAAAGAATATATCGGTCGTATTGAAGATGTTTTAAAGCTTATTTTTAACCGTGTGGGTGAGGGCATCGGCAATGAGGGACACGTTATTACTAACTCTCCCTTTGGTGATGTGTTTGACATTATTTATGAAGATGCATCTGATGAAACGTTATCAAAATATGCTTATCTGATTGATGCCTCGCCGGAGGGAAGCTTTGCTAAGGCAAGGAAAGATTTAAAGGTGTTAGAAAGCCGTGATCTTGAAAAGCTTTCAGATGAACTTAATAAGCTGATTCCGGCAGTTATGCCCTGTTATGTAGATGGACTTTGTTGGCTGGTGTCTTACGATGAGAGAGGTAAGCGGTATCTTTCCATCTTTAATAATGAGGGCAATGAAAGAAGTCTTGAAAAGGGTGACATCATTCACAAAGAGGCTGATCGTACTGTGACTATCAGTCTGAAAGAAGTGGGCAATTTAGAAATCGTGAAAGAAGCTACAGGATCGTCTTGCTTGAAAAAAGTGGATGACAAAACCTTTCAGGCCACCATTCTGGCGGCTGGCTTTGCAATATTTGAGTTTTAATGGAGCAGTGTAAATTATATCCAAAGTGTTTTTTTAGCTTGAGTATTAAAAAATAAAATATATTAAAATTGAAAGGAAGATACAAATGCCTGAAATTATTTATGATGCCAAAACCATTATGAAAAACGGGTTTCCCAAAATTAAAAAGTTGGGTGCCGTTTGCGGCAATGGCGAGATGACACCTTTTGTATGGAAGGGTAGACTGATGCGTATGGAATTGGTTGACCCAACCAATGGACTGGATAAAAAAATTGGACAGTGTTCTGCGGCCATCCGTGATGTGGAAACCGGCGAGTTTATCTCGTTTTTTGCAGAGGATACCTATTTCCACTCTGCCTATATTGAAGAAGAAACGGCGTATGTACTGGGCGTGGATGTCACAACCTGGGATACCATTTACATCTACGAAAGTAAGGACTTAATCAACTGGGAGTCACGGGTTTTGATGCACAATCCGGGTTGGAAAATCTTCAATACGGCGCTGACCAAAAGCCCGGACGGTTATGCCCTCTTAATGGAAGCTGATGAGCCGAAAGAATATGTTGGCGATTACCCTTACACTTTCTTTTTTGCGACTTCCCCGGATATGAAAGAATGGACAATTTTAGACCCCACAAAAGCGGTGATGTTCAAAGACCGTTATAATGGTGCACCGTGGATGCGGTATTCTGACGGGTATTTTTATGTCATCACCTTGCAGGAACTGCCTTGTCTGCGCTATACGAATTACCTGTTCCGCACCAAGGACTTCGTGACTTGGGAAGATGGTCTTTATAACCCTCTCTTAATGCCCAGCGAAGAGGACAGACTGATTTCTCCCAATGCTCATGCAGATTTAACCGATGAACTGAAAGAACAGATTACCGGTACCGGCTTTTTGTCAAATAATTCAGATATTGATATGTGCGACTGGAACGGAAAGACCTATATCAACTATTTAGCAGGCAACCAGTTAGGATTTTATTATATGCTGGAAGCAGAATATGATGGCACGGTAGAAGAATTCTTAAAGAGAAATTTTGAATAGCTAAAAAGAGGAACGAAGGTTTTAACTTTCGTTCCTCTTTTTTAACGGTTTTTTCGGATATCTTTCGTTTGCATCCCGAAGTGTTTCTTAAACGACTTAAGGAAATAATTATAATCAGAAAACCCGACTGCCTGAGCAATCTCAGAAACAGTTAAATCGGTTGTCGCAAGCAACTTTTTTGCTTCGGATAGTCGTTTTGTTTTAATATAGGCAGCAATTCCGCCGGGGATATATTGGTTGCAAAGGGCATAGAGCCGGGTCCGGCTGATATTGAATTGATGACACAGGGAGCAAACACTGATCTCTTTGGATAGATTCTCTGAGATATATGTATCAATTGCTGAAAAAAGTTCAATGCGCGAGGGCTTGATAATTTCTTTCAGAAGAATGTAGCTTGTGCAGGCTTCAAGGATTTTAGAAGCGGCAACAAGCTGCTTTTTACTTTTAAATTTAACTTTTTTGATGGATTCATCCATTTCTTTATTGGAATTATATTGTTTGGATAATTGTAGTAATTCTTTTCGGAATTCATCTTTTTCCCTGCTGTCGCTGACCTGACCAAACATGATATAGCCGATAATGGAGCCCTGATTCATAATGGGGGCCGTTGCTTCTATAAGTCCTGCATGGCATTTATACATAGTCAGTTCGCCACTCTTTTTGCAAGTTTCAAAGGAAATACTGTCGCTCTTGCGGCAGAGTTCATAGAACGCAGGACTTTTGCGCATACATAGGCAAAAAGGCAAACAGTCCAACGGGTAGGCGAAAACTTCCGTATAGTTTTCGTCAAACAAGGCAATCCGAATGCCTGTTAAATCGTAAAAATTCTTCATTAAATCGGCGAGTTCCAGAGTATTACATTTTAACGACATAATCATTCCAACTTCCGGTACGAAATTACAGTTTTTAGAATATAAATTACTATTATTATAACATAATCCTTGATAAAATCAAGAAAAACATGAAAGGATTGACGGTTATGACATTTGCTTTATATTTTGGAAACCGCGGTTTTATGCCGGCAGAACTCATAGAAAGCGCCAGAGAGGAAATGGCAAAGGCGGTTCGTGATGCCGGATATGATTATCTTATGATGGATCAGGATGCTACCCGTTATGGTGCGGTTGAAACCCGTGACGAGGGAAGACTTTATGCAAAGTGGCTGAAATCTCACGAGGGGGAGTATGATGGAGTTATCCTTTGTATGCCTATCTTCGTTGATGAAAACGGAGCTATTGCGGCGCTACAGGATGCCGGCGTGCCAATTCTTATGCAGGCTTATCCGGATGAAATCGGGAAAATGGACTTTCAGCATAGACGTGATGCTTACTGCGGAAAATTTTCGGTAACAGATGTATTTGAACAGTATCAGGTTCCCTATACGGTGATGAAACCCCATGTGGTTCATCCTCTCTCTCCTGAATTCGCACAGAATTTACACGATTTTGCCGGCGTTTGTCGTGTCGTTAAAGGAATGAAGCGATTTACAATCGGATGCATCGGTGCCAGAACCTCTGCCTTTAAGACGGTGCGCTTTGATGAACTGACTTTGCAACGGCATGGTATCAATGTTGAATGTTTTGATCTCTCTGAACTCTTTGAGTTTGTTCGGGAAAAGGCAGATGAGGACGAAAAAGTTATTGCCAAAAAGGCAAGTCTTGAAAGATATGCGGATTTTTCCAATGTTCCGGAAGACAAAAAGATGATGCTTTCAAAAATCAGCGTGGTAATAGATGAGTATATAGAAACATATCATTTAGACGCCATTGCCCTTCGGTGTTGGAATGAGATGGAAACCTATCTCCGCGTTTGTCCCTGTGTTCTGCTCAGTGAATTGAATGACAGAGGCATTGTGGCTTCCTGTGAGGTTGATATCTGCAGTGCTGTTACGATGCGCGCTTTATCTCTGGCGACAGAAGGTCCGGCGGCTTGTCTTGACTGGAACAATAATTACGGAGATGATCCCGACAAGGTGATTCTCTTCCATTGCGGCTCAACAGCGCAGAAATTGATGGCTTCAAAAGGAACGGTTACCTCCCATAAGATGTTTGATAAAGGTGATCCGGGCAGCGGTTGGGGCACGAATGAAGGCAGAATTGCTGCATTCCCGATGACATACTCAAACTGTAAAACAGAAAATGGTAAAATAACTGTTTATGTCAGCGAAGGTGAGTTCACCGAGGATTGTATTGAAAATGAATTTTTCGGCTGCGGCGGTGTCGCGCGGATTGATCATTTACAGGACAAACTGATTCGATTGGCAAGAGGCGGCTTTAAGCATCACACCACCGTAGCAAATGGCCATGTTAAAGCCATCTTAGAAGAAGCCTTCCAATATTATCTTGGCTATGATGTTATCAGTATTGAGGTGTAAGCGATGGTGATTGGCGGACTTGATGTAGGAACGACAGGCTGCAAATTGACAGCGTATGACCACAAAGGGAATTTCATTTATAATTCTTATAAGGCATATGAGGTGAGTCGCCAAAGCGGAGAACACGAAATTGATGCAACGGTTATTTTTGACGCTGTTTGTCAGGTTATTAAGGACACGGCGCAAAAATATGAACTCTCTGCGATTGGTATAACAACTTTTGGCGAGGCGTTTACTCTGCTGGATGAAAATGACCGAGTGTTGTTTCCCTCTATGCTTTATACGGATCCGAGAGGCGAAGAAGAGTGCAAAGTGCTTTGCGATAGTCTGGGAGAAGATACCTTAATCCGGATTGCCGGCGTTAAACCTCATCAGATGTATAGCCTCCCGAAAATGATGTGGATTAAAAATAATCGTCCGGATATTTTTTCAAAGGTCAAGCGGATTCTTCTGATGGAGGACTACATCGTCTATAAACTGACGGGGAAGGCTTATATTGATTATTCTCTTGCGGCAAGAACTATGGCTTTTGATGTGCGGAAGAAATGCTGGAGTGATAAGATCTTAGAAGCTGCCGGCATCGACCAAGTTCTTTTATCTGAACCTGTTGCGGCATTTCACATTGCCGGCGTGATTAAACCGGAGCTTTGGGAACAACTTGGCATTCAGAAGCCGATTACAGTTGTAAACGGAGCCCACGACCAGGTTGCGGCTGCAGTAGGTGCAGGTGTGTTTGAAGTCGGCCAAGCTGTGGATGGGACAGGAACTGTTGAATGTGTCACCCCAGTGTTTGATAAAATACCGGAGGATAAAAACCTTTATAACGAGGGCTACTCAGTGGTCCCCTATGTCTTTGACGAAAAGTACGTTTGCTATGCGCTGTCCTTTACGGGGGGTGCAACGTTGAAATGGTTTCGGGATCAGTTTGCAAAGGGTAAAACCTATGCTGAGTTGGATGCCGGTGTTAAGGACAAACCGACGGGAATAATGATTTTGCCACACTTTGCCGGTGCTGCGAATCCTTATATGGACAATGGTTCAAAAGCGGCAATCATCGGGCTGACTCTGGAACATACAAGTGAGGATATCTATCAGGCGTTGATGGAAGGCGTTACCTATGAGATTATGATGAATATAGAACACCTTGCAGGCTTTGGAATTAACCTTGAAACGCTGTTTGCAACTGGCGGCGGAGCAAATTCGGATGCTTGGCTGCAGATTAAAGCAGATATTTTAAACCGCCCTGTTACGGCTCTTTGTACAAAAGAGGCAGGCGCTTGTGGCACCTGCATGATGGTTGGTGTTGCCATGGGCATTTACAAGGATTTATATGAGGCAAAAACAATCTTTGTAAAAGAAAAGAAAACATTTACGCCAAACGAGAAAAATGCTCAAACATATCAGAAGTACTATCAAGCATATAGAGGGATCTATGATGCGGTGCGACCGATTGTTACAGCGTTGGGAAGATAAAGGAGAAACAATATGCTGACATCATTAAATAAAATTCTTAAAATAGCAGAAGCGAGAAAAATAGCAATCGGCTCGTTTAATACACCAAACCTTGAAAGTTTGCAGGCAATTCTGAATGCTGCAGAGGAATTAAATGAGCCTGTTATCATTATGCATGCACAGCTGCATGAGGATATAGGTGTATGCAAAATTGAGGATATTGGCCCTCTAATGGTTTATATGGCAGAAAAGTCTTCTGCCCCTGTTTGCGTACACCTCGATCATGGAACCGATTTAGGGTATGTGAAGAAAGCCCTGGATATTGGTTTTAATGCCGTGATGTTTGATGGCTCTGAAGCAGATATTGAAGAGAATATCGCCAATACAGCTTTGGTTGTAGAAGTAGCAAAGCGTTACGGGGCATCAGTTGAAGGCGAAGTAGGTTCACTGGGAAAACGGGCAGACGGTTATGGAACACATCAGGGTGAAAGTATCTATACGGACCCACAACTTGCGCAACAATTTGTAAAAGAAACAGGAATCGATGCGCTTGCCTGTGCCTTTGGTACTGTTCATGGCATTTCAAGCAAGAAAATGGTCCTTGACTATGACAGAATCTCAATGATTAAAGATGTTGTAGATGTTCCTTTGGTTATGCATGGAGCAAGCGGGTTAACCGAGAATGAGTTGAAAGAAACAATACGGCGCGGCATCAGAAAGATAAATTATTATTCCAATACGTCAAAAGTTGCGGCAGAAGCAATTTTACAGAAAAGGCACACGCAATTCCACGATGTTGTTAGTGACGCAACTCAGGCGATTCAGGATGATGTAAAGGAAGCCATGCGAATTTTTTCTATGCGATAAACAGCTTTGATTACGTAAATCACAAAAGAGGAACGAAAGTTAAAACTTTCGTTCCTCTTTTGTGTAGCTGCAGGTTGCCAGATTCAGCTCCGTCTGAACGGCATCTACGAGTTTTATAATATGTTCTTCCTCTGCCATCGTCACGAAAAACAGAAGAGAATCGCAGACTTCTTTTTCTCCGGCGGCAATCCGGGTATATTCCGCATAAGGAAAACCTGCTTTGCGGATGATGCCGACGATTTTTTCGGAGGCGTCTCCGGCGGACAGTAGCTGAGAACCGGTGTCTTTATCTTCCAGGGAGAAGGTCAGTTTGTAAAGAGCCTCTTTTCTTCGGTGGCGGATGACGGCTGTGGTCAGCGTCACAAGTGCCGAAGCGCAGGAAATCCACTTAAGTTTCTTTTTCATTTATTTGCCTCCTGTTATATCTGCTTTTTCACAACCGCATAATCATCGCCGTTACGCCAGTAGTTGCAGTTGGCGCTGGAACCGTTTAAAAAACGGAGCATTTCGTCCTCGTCTAAATTAACGGTGCAGAAATAGTAATCGCAAAATTCATCATAGACGTAATTTGCGCAGGTTTCGCAACTTGTACTTGCCATGGATTCACCTTCCTAAATTCGTTTTGCCAGTTTTTCTACGTTTTCTTCCCGATATTTGGCGAACCGCCCTTCAGCAAGGCTTTCTCTGATTTCTTTCATCAGATTGTTGTAGAAATATAAATTATGCATAACGCCCAAACGCATGCCCAGCATCTCGCCGGCTTTTAACAGGTGACGGATATAGGCGCGGCTGTGGTTCCGGCAAGCGGGACAGTCGCATTCAGGATCAATAGGCAGGCTGTCAGTTTCATACTTTTTATTCATGATGTTAATGACGCCGTTTTTGGTAAAGAGATGACCGTGACGGGCATTTCGTGCCGGAAGAACGCAGTCAAAGAAGTCAATGCCGCGCCAAACGCCCTCAATGATGTTGGCAGGGGTACCGACGCCCATCAGATAGCGGGGCTTATCCTCCGGCGCATAGGGCAGGACTACGTCTAAAACGTGGTACATTTCCTCATGAGTTTCGCCCACGGCCAGACCGCCGATGGCATAGCCCGGCAAATCCAGCTTGGCGATTTGCTGCATATGGTTCATGCGGACATCATCGTGAATGCCGCCCTGATTGATGCCGAACAAAAGTTGATTCGGGTTGACAGCATCAGGCTTTTTGTTGAGCTCGTCCATCTTCACCTTGCATCGCTCCAACCAACGGAAGGTTCGCTCTGCGCTTTCTACGGCAGTTTTGTGGTCTTTTTTTGCGTGAATACATTCGTCAAAAGCCATAGCAATGGTGGAACCTAAGTTAGACTGAATGGTCATACTTTCCTCGGGTCCCATGAAAATTCGTCTGCCGTCGATGTGGGAAGCGAAGGTTACGCCCTCTTCCCGCACCTGATTGATAGCAGCAAGTGAAAACACCTGAAAACCGCCACTGTCCGTCAGAATAGGCCGCTGCCAGTTCATAAATTTGTGCAGACCGCCCATCGTGCGCACGACCTCGTCTCCGGGACGCAGGTGCAGATGATAAGTGTTAGACAACGCGACCTGACAGCCGATCGTTTCAAGATCCTCGGCAGACAGTGCCCCTTTAATAGCGGCGGCAGTTGCGACGTTCATAAAAACGGGGGTCTGAATCTCACCGTGGACGGTGGAGAAGGTGCCCAGACGGGCGCGGTTTTCTGTGGTTAAAATTTTGAACACTTGTAAGCTCCTTTTCATAAAAGAGCCATTCCGCAGAAAAACTGCGGAATGGCATTTCTGCAATATGTATATGGTTATTCTTTTTCCTTGGCGCTCTCTTCAATGATTTTCTTTGCGATATGCTCCGGCGCCTGCTCATAAGCACGGAATTCCAGAGAAAAACTACCTCTACCCTGGGTCATCGAGCGCAGGTCCGTAGCGAATTTTGCCATTTCAGCCATAGGTACGTCAGCCGTAATGGTAACGCTGCCGTCAGACTGGGGATCGCTGCCTAAAACTCTGCCACGGCGTTTGTTGATATCGCCCATGACATCACCCATGTTAGCGTTGGGGATGTTGACGGAAAGAGAACCGATGGGCTCTAAGAGAACAGGTGAAGCCTGAGCCAGACCTGCTTTATATGCAAGATTAGCAGCCATCTTAAACGCCATTTCGGAAGAGTCAACGCTGTGGTAAGAACCGTCATAGAGTGTTGCTTTTAAGCCAACAACGGGATAGCCGGCTAAAACGCCATGAGCCATGCTCTCTTTCAGACCTTTTTCAACAGCGGGGAAGAAGTTCTTGGGAACAGCGCCGCCGAAGACTTTTTCTTCAAAGACCAGTTCATCAGCATCTGTGGGCTCAAATTCAATCCATACATGACCGTACTGACCATGACCGCCGGACTGTTTTTTATGCTTACCTTCAGCCTTAACGGCCTTGCGGATGGTCTCGCGGTAGGGTACTTTCGGCTCTTTTAAATCAACATCTACGTTATATTTTGTCTTTAACTTACTGATAACAACTTCGATATGCTGTTCGCCGATACCGGAAATAACTTGTTCTTTGGTTTCAGCGTCATGTTTTAAACGGATGGTTTTATCTTCTTCCATCATCTTGGCAAGACCGGCGCTGATTTTTTCTTCATCGCCCTTTGCCTTGGGCACGATAGCCATACTGGTCACGGGTTCGGGGAACTCGATTTTTTCAAAGATGACGGCGTTTGCTTTATCGCAAAGGCTATCGCTGGTTCCGGTAACCGACAGTTTGGGAATAGCACCGATGTCACCGGCAATCAATTTATCAACTTCAATCTGTTTTTTACCCCGCATCATGTAAATACGACCGATTTTCTCTTCTGCCTTTTTGTCAGCATTATATACTGTCTGGTCTTTTTTCAGAGTACCGCGGTACACACGGACGAAAGACAGGCGACCGATAAAGGGGTCAGCAATGGTCTTAAAACATTGAGCCGCCAGGGGTGCGTTGGGGTCAGCCTCAACTTCAACCGGTTCGCCGGCAGCATCTTCAGCCAGCTTAGTGAAGTTATCGGGGCCGGGCATGTATTTAATGATGGCATCCATCAGAAGCTGTGTGCCCTGATTCTTAATGGCACTACCGCAGAGAACGGGAATGATTTCCCGCTTACCGGTACCGTGCTTTAAGCCGTCATAAATTTCTTCTGTTGTAAATTCTTCGCCTTCGAAATATTTATTCATCAGGTCGTCGTCAGTTTCGGCGACAGCCTCCATAATCATTTCACGAACCGGCTGGATTTCATCATCCATACCGTCAGGTACAGGACCGTCAATGCGTTTGTCCCCTTCCCAACGACGGGAAGTCATGTCAACAACGTTCACAAAGCCATCAATCTGTTCGCCTTTCTTAATGGGAACCAGACAGGGGGCAATGCGTTTGCCGAACTTTTCTTTCAGTTCGGCCAGAACCTTCTGATAATCAGCTTTTTCATCGTCTAATTTATTGATAAAGATAATGAGGGGAATGCCCTTTTTCTCACAAAGAGTCCAGGCTTTTTCGGCTCCGACGCTGACGCCGGATTTGCCGCTGACTACCAGAACTGCGCAATCTGCTGCAGCAACAGCTTCAGCCTGCTCACCCACGAAATCAAAATATCCCGGTGTGTCAATCAACGTAATTTTTCCGTCGCGCCATTCCAAAGGAAGCGTAGACGCGCTGATAGAGCACAGACGTTTGATTTCTTCAGGATCATAGTCGCTGACGGTGTTGCCCGAGGCGATATTACCCAGCCGTTCAGAAGCATCAGCGCAAAACAGCATTGCCTCAGTCAGTGAGGTTTTGCCTGCTCGGCCGTGCCCTAACAGCACAACATTTCTGAGTTTTGCTACCGGATAGTCTTTCATTCAATTTCCCTCCATGTTCTTATGCAAAATCGCATATATTTATTATTCGTTAAAAATTCACCAGAGTAAATTTCATAACCTACATAAAAGCCGGTATCCCGGCGGAGTTCATCTGGAAATTGGAACTGCTCTTCGTTATTCGATATTCAATTGTCTTTATCAATAGTTTATGATATATATACCACCTAAATTTCCATTTTAATCAGATTTTTTAAGAAAATTAAGGAGAATATTTTTTTCATTTTGAGTCGGGTCATCCAGCACCAGTTCCAACGCTTTTGCCAGTGCATCGCCAATCTCTTTCCCCTGATAACCGACAGCGAGTAAATCGTTTCCGCCGATGGCGAGATTTTTCACCGTCAGCACATCTCCGTCTGCCATAATTTCCTCATAGAGCGCCATGACCTGATTATGGTGCGCAAGGCGTTCGGCCAAAAATTCCGGATTCTGCCCGTAATTATCTGCCCGCTGCAAATCAACCAGTTTGGGGAATAATGCTTCTCCAATAGCGGCGATAGCGCGCCGGATACACTTTTTCGTCAGGACAAAACGACGGTCATGAAACCGAATGAGACTTACCACTTGTTCCCTGGTTTTATTATCGAAACGGAGTCGGGAAAGGATACCGTTACTGATGTCGGCACTGACGAGATCGTGCCCCTTGAAATGATTAATCCCGTTTTCGTCTGTTGTTCTTTTATCCGGCTTACCAATATCGTGCAAAAGAGCGGCAAGGCGGATAACCGGGTCTTTAGGGGTGTTCTCCAGAGCTTTTAAACTATGATGCCCTACGTCATATATATGGTATTTAATCTTTTGTGAAACGGAGAAACAGCGGTCCAGTTCCGGCAAAAAGATGGATAAAAGACCTGTTTCGTGAAGGAGTTCAATGTGCGAAGGTCGGTCAGACATAATGGTTTTCAGCAACTCGTCCCGGATTCGCTCTGCGCTGATAGCGGAAAGGAGCGGTGCAAGTTGTTTCATAGCTTTTTTAATGTCTTCGTGGACTGTAAAGCCTGTCTGGGCCGCAAAACGAACGGCGCGGAGCATTCGCAGTGCATCTTCATCAAAACGAACCAACGGATCGCCAACGCAGCGAATCAGTTTTTTTTCAATATCGTCTCTGCCGCCGAAAGGGTCAACCAAGCCGGTTTCAGGATGATAAGCCATGGCATTCATGGTGAAATCGCGACGGGCAAGGTCTTCGCAAATGTTATCCGTAAAGGTGACAGATTCCGGTTTTCTGTGGTCTTCGTAAACCCCGTCCACCCGGAAGGTTGTTACTTCATATTGCCCTCCCGGCAGCAAAACCGTTACGGTGCCGTGGGCAAGACCGGTGGGAATGGTTTTCGGAAAGGCACAAAGAACCTCTTCCGGTGGTGCGGCGGTGGTAATATCCCAATCCTGCGGGGTTCTGTTTAAAAACATATCACGCACACAACCGCCTACGGCATAGGCAGGAAAACCGCGTTGATTTAAAGTGTTCAGAATATATATAACATCCTGTGGTATGGTCCAATTCATAGATGCTCCTCCTACACTTTTTATTATAGTTTTTTTCGGAATATCTGTCAATAGTCTCTCCGGTTCTTCAAAAAATTCTAGTAAAATTCAACAAAAAATTGAGAAAAAATGTGTTTAAGATAGCATTTTCTGCTTTTTTATCAAAGAAAAGGTTTGCGATAAAAAAATCTTCTGTTTTTTTCAGAAAATCATGAAAATATCATTGACAGAAAGAGAAAAAAAAGGTACAATAAAAGGTGTAGTTTTACTTATTTATAAGTAAGCTTTAAAAATATATAAAGGAGGAACCCACAATAGAACCGATTATCTACATAGCCGTCGCTTTGATTTTAATTGTCCTGACCGGATTTATTGCATTCCGTTTGGGCATTTCCTATAGAAAAAAAGTGGCCGAAGCAGAGTTTGGAAGTGCTGAGGCAGAAGCTAAGGAAATCATTCAGCGTGCTAAAAAAGAAGGCGAAAGCAAAAAACGTGAATTGCTCTTAGAAGCAAAAGAAGAAAATCACAAACAAAGACAAGAATTTGATCGCGAGATCAAAGAGCGCAGAGGCGAAATTTCCCGCCAGGAACGCCGCATTCAGCAGAAGGAAGAAAACCTTGACAAGAAGACGGAGTCCATTGAGCGTAAGGAGGAAAAGCTCTCTGCGAAAGAAAAAGAACTGGATCAGTTCAGACTTGAAATTGAAGAAGTTAAGAAAAAAGAGTTAGTCGTTTTAGAGCAGCTTTCCGGTCTTTCAGCAGAAGAAGCAAAGCAGTTCTTGCTGAAAAGCGTTGAAAGCGAAGTTCGTCATGAGGCAGCTCTCATGGTGAAAGAAATTGAAACTCAGGCAAAAGAAAATGCAGAGAAGAATGCCAAGAACATTATCGCCGGTGCCATTCAGAAATGCGCCGCTGATCATGTGGCTGAAACAACTGTCAGCGTTGTCAACCTGCCCAACGATGAAATGAAGGGCAGAATCATCGGCCGTGAAGGTCGAAACATCAGAACGCTGGAGACTCTGACCGGTATCGATCTGATTATTGATGATACCCCCGAAGCCGTTATCTTATCCGGCTTTGACCCGGTTCGTCGTGAGATTGCCCGTCTGTCCCTTGAGAAACTCATTGTTGACGGCAGAATTCATCCCGCCCGGATCGAGGAAATGTATGAAAAAGCCAAGAAAGAAGTTGAAACAGAGATTAAGCAGGAAGGTGAAAATGCTGTATTTGAAACCGGCGTTCACGGACTGCATCCTGAAATCATTCGTCTCTTGGGTAAACTGAAATACAGAACCAGTTATGGTCAGAATGTATTAAAACACTCCATCGAGGTGTCCCACTTGTCCGGTCTCATTGCCGGCGAATTAGGTGCTGACATTACCATTGCAAAACGTGCCGGCTTACTCCATGACCTGGGTAAAGCTGCTGACCATGAAATGGAAGGTTCACACGTTATGATTGGTGCTGACCTTGCAAAGAAATATAAAGAAGGTCAGGATGTTCTTCATGCGATTATGGCGCACCACGGTGACGTTGAAGCCAATACCCTGGTAGCGGTCATTGTTCAGGCTGCTGATGCGATTTCCGCAGCACGTCCCGGTGCTCGTCGTGAGAACATTGAGTCTTACATCAAACGTCTTGAAAAACTGGAAGAAATTGCGAACTCCTTTGAAGGCGTTGAACGTTCCTTCGCAATTCAGGCAGGTCGCGAAATCAGAATCATGGTTAAACCCGATGACGTTAAGGATGATGGCATCATCATGGTTGCCAGAGATATTGTCAAGAAGATTGAAAATGAACTTGAATATCCCGGTCAGATTAAAGTTAATGTCATCAGAGAAACCCGTGCCATTGAGTACGCAAAATAAGACAAGTAAAAGCAGCGCGAAATGCGCTGCTTTTTTTATCCAATAATGGAACTTTTTTCTTACACGTATCGTCTTTAATCGTAAGGAACAAACCTGAAGGAGGTTTTGAATATGAAAAAAATGGTGTGTTTATTGCTCAGCTTTATGCTCTGTCTTGGAATGTTTCTTCCGGCGCATGCAGATTCAGAGGATAGCCAGGTGATCAAGAAACTGATTCTGATTGCAAAAGAAAAACTTTCCATTGAAGATAGCATCATGGAGTTCAGGAACTATTACCAGAATCAGACGAAGTATGGCAATACATACAGTCTGTCCTGGGAAGCAAAGGACAAGAATGTCTATCGGAATATCAGTGCAACGCTGGAAGAAAACGGCACGATTTTAGATTATTACTTATATGAAGATAAGGGTCCCACTAAGCAGGGATTCTCCAAATACGGCAAAGAGGAAGCAATTGAAACAGCCCGGGCGTTTATTTCCCTTCTGGTGCCGGATAAACTGGCAGAAACCGGAGCACCTGCTGCAGAACGTTTTGCTGATGGTCATTATCAGGTGGTCTTCCCCAGACTGCATCACGGTGTTATTGTCTCCGGCAACAACCTGCGTTGCACCGTTGACAGCGATACTTTGGAAGTTCAAAGTTTCAGCACAAATTGGGAAAAGCTAAGTTTTGTAGAGGGTGAAGCGATTGCGGACGAAGCAGCAAGACAAGCTTTTTCGGAGCAGATCGGGTATGAACTTTTTTATCAGATTGTCAGCGAGAATTATGAAAACACCGCGAAATTGATTTACCGCAGTCGATATGATGAACAGTTGTTTATTGATGCAGTAACCGGTGAAGCAGTTGATTATTCTGAAATGATGGACCTCTACAGGGAACAAGGTGCCATGAAAAATGAGGCAGCTATGGATACGATGGTAGGCGGTGCCGGTGGCGGGGTGTCCCTTTCGCCGGAAGAACAGGCGCTGGTGGACCAGGTGAGCCAGATGCTTTCCAAAGAAAAGGCAGATAAAATTGCCAGAAAAGTTACGGAGTTCGGGATCACATCTGCTTTTAAGTTAGAGGATTACAGCGTATCCCGCCGTCAGACCGGCGAGTATGTCATTGGGCTTTGGTATCGTGCGTCGAACCAGAAAGATGGTAGCTACCGGTACAAGTCTGTGACGCTGGAAGCTGAAAGCGGCAGAATCACGGATTACTATGGGGGAGGCACATCCTATACCCGTACCAATAAGAAACAAATCCCCCAGGAAACTCTGGAGAAAAAGGGAGAGGCGTTTTTAGAGAAATATTATCCGGACGAAATGAGTCAGATGACGGAGAAAGCTTATTTTAATCAGAAGCAGTCCGGTTTGGTATATCAGCGCTTGGTGAATGACACAAAGGTTTATAATAACGGCGCGAACCTGTACTATGATCCCAATACAGGGGATCTGATCAGTTTCAGTCTGAACTGGGCGCAGGTGGATTTTCCGGCGGTGTCGGGCGTCAAAACCCTGGCAGAAGCCCATGAAATCGTTATGGCTGAGGGAGAATTTGACCTGCGTTATATTGCTATCAGAGGTGAGGAAACCATCAACGGCGTTTTAGTGTATAATCTGGAAAGTCAGCCTGTACTGGATGCACTGACTCTTGCACCGGTAGATTACAGACTGAAACCCATTGCTGATGACACGACGCCTTCTTATACAGATCTTGAGGGGCATTACGGCAAAGAGCGTATTGAGAAACTACTGGAGTATAACATTTTCCTGCCGGCAGATGTTCAGGGTGCTCTGCGACCGGATGAGGCCATCAGTCAACAGGACTTTCTGCTTCTGCTGGATCGTGCAGTCTGGAATGGTCGGTATACAACTGACGTAGACCGGTTATATCAGAACCTGATTCGTCAGGGTGTTCTGACTGCAGAAGAGGTTAATCCGGAAGGAACCGTTTCAAGAATAGATGGAATCCGTTGGCTTTTGAGCATTTTGGGTTACGGCGACTTTGTAAAAATTCCCGGCATTTTCTGTGCACCTTTTGGGGATGTTTCGGAGGGTGACCTGGGAGTTGCTGCTGTGGCATGGGGGCTGAAGTTAGTCAGCGGAGACGGCAACAACTTTTATCCGGAGAATGTGCTCCGGCGGGCAGATTCTTTGATTATTATCTATAATTACATGCAATAACAAAACAATGAGCCGTGATTTTCACGGCTCATTTTACTTGGTCATATCAGACAAGATTCCGGCATAGGATGTAATGACATTGGATTTGAAAGGATGAAAGAAATGAAAAAAATCCTGGCATTATGTCTTATCGCTAGTGTTTTGCTGTGTAGCTTTCCTGCTTTTGCGGAGGAAACTGCACCGGTTACGGTAACGGCACCGGCAGCGATCCTGATTGAAGCGGGATCCGGTCAGGTGCTGTTTGAAAAAAACAGCCATGAGCGCCGTCCCCCTGCATCTGTCACGAAAATTATGACCATGCTTCTGACCATGGAAGCGGTAGAAAACGGGCAGATTGCTCTTGAGGACATGGTAACCTGCTCTGAATTTGCAGCGTCGATGGGTGGATCTCAGGTATACCTTGAGCCGGGGGAACAGATGAGTGTCCGGGATATGCT
Organism: Clostridia bacterium; assembly: GCA_045132895.1. GTDB lineage: Bacteria > Bacillota > Clostridia > UBA1381 > UBA9506 > UMGS755. The sequence continues at coordinate 7,289 of JBGUTC010000069.1, read as the reverse complement.
CAAGGCTGTGGCCGTGGCTTCCGGCAATGATGCCGCCGTGGCTTTGGCAGAACATATCGCCGGCAGCGTGGAAGCCTTCGTTGTCCTGATGAATCAACGGGCGGAAGAACTGGGCATGGCGGATACCCATTTTGTCAACTGCAACGGGCTGGATGCCCCGGAACACCTGACCAGCGCTTATGACATCAGTGTCATGAGTCGCGAACTGGTGAAATATCCTCTGATTTTAGAGTTTACCGGCATCTGGATGGATAGTCTGCGGGACGGTGCCTTTGGGTTGGTGAACACCAATAAGCTGATTCGTTTTTATGAAGGTGCCAACGGTTTGAAAACCGGCTCCACCAGCGTTGCAAAGTATTGTCTCAGCGCATCGGCTGTCCGGAATGGCATGAATCTGATTGCCGTCATCATGGGGGCAGATTCTTCTAAAGACCGTTTTGGAGATGCCAGCCGGTTACTGGATTATGGCTTTGCGAACTACGCCATTGCCGACAGTCTGATTTCACCGGAGGAGTTGGCTACAGTCCGGGTGAATAAAGGGGTTTTGTCTCAGGTTCAGACAGGAATCTCAGAAGATTTCCATGTTTTGGTCAGCAAGGCGAAAATGGGAAACATCGAAAAAATAATTACCCTGCCGGAATGCGTGGAAGCGCCTGTTCGCGTCGGTGATAAACTGGGCGAAGTAGAATTCCTGCTGGATGGCAACCGGATTGGCGGCACGGATATTGTGGCCAAAACCGAAGTCGGGCGCGTGAGTCCGTTTGGTATGTTTAAAAAGTTATCTCGACAAATGTTGTTCGGACAAAAAGATAAAGAAATTCCGGTTGAAATTCCTTAAAATCTTCCTCCTGCATATTTTATCTGCCTTTGGAGACAGTAAAACCAAAGGATAGGTAATTTATGCAGGAGGATTTTATGTATCAGGTAACAAAAAAGCGAAAAGGAATTCTGTTTTATCTGTTTTTATTTGTTTGCGCGTTTGCAGTGGGTCTGGGGATAGGGTATGCCCGCTTGAAAAACCGGAAACCGGCGCTACCGCTGACGGAAACCCCGCCGTCAGCCCGAATGGAGCAAAAGCAGGAACCGGAGCAGGTCGCTTCTGCTCACCTGCCCATAGAGGCAGAAGAGCCAGAAGAAACGGGCTACTTTGTTGTGGAACAGGATGGGAAAGTTTGCGTTTTTAAAGTGGATGCGGATGGCTTAAAACGTTTCAGCCATTTTATTCCCGTAGAGCTGGATGCGCTGAAGGAGGGTGACAGAGCTCTGTTTCAGGAGGGGTTGCCTCTTGAAACGAAAGAGGAATTGCTTTCTTTAGTAGAGGATTTCAGTTCATAAATTAGTCGAAATTTATTGAAAAAAAGCAGAAAATGCGGTATAATGATTTCATCGAAGATGAAATCAGCGATATAAATTCCTGACGGAATTTGCGATATGTACTTCGTACGCGATATATCTTCAATGCGATATGTCCCTTCGGGACGAGATAAAGGAATTTATATCATATCGCAACGGAATGAAATGGAGTTATATCGCATTTGAGAAGCAAATATATCGCACGAACGAAGTGAGTATATCGCTAAAAACTTGTCATCTAAAGTGTTCACGAATTCTACAATGATACTAACAATTACTGTATCAGATGGAGCTAAACACCATGAAAAAATTATTGTTGGGATTATTACTTATTTTTCTGCTTTCCTGTCCGGTAGCGGCAGAGGAAGGCTTTGACCTGATTTACCCGTTTGACGGTGGCTATGCCCGGGTGGTCCGGGCGCTGAAATGGGGCATGCTGGATGAGAATTTGAATCAGGTTGTCTCTTTCGAGTGGGATTATATCGGGGAACTGTCAGAGGGCAGACGAATCGCTAAGAAAGGCAATCTCTATGGGTTTATTGATGAGCGTCACCAGGTGGTGGTTTCCCCTGTATATACTCAGGTTGGCGGTTTTTCTGAGGGTCTTGCCTGCGTGAAAAACGATGAGGGTCTCTGGGGTTATGTTGACCTTTCCGGTCAAATTGTCATTCCCTGTTCTTTTGAAGATGCAAACGATTTTTCTTCCGGCAGAGCGTTGGTGAAATCCGGCGGCCTGTACGGTTACATAGACAGCTCGGGTCAATATGCGATTCCTGCCACGCTGGAGGAGGCCTATTCCTTTTTTGAGGATCGGGCGTGTGTTCGCCTGGAGGATGGGTACGGTTATCTGAACCCTGTGGGAGAGGTGGTCATTCCCGGTCCCTTTGAATTGGCATTTGACTTTTCAGAGGGCGGAGCCGTGGTGAAAGATGGGGGCTATGGGCTGATCGGCTCCGGCGGTGAATGGTTGATTCGTCCTACCTGGCAGCAGTTGTCTCCGACCCTTGCGGGGGGATATTTAAAAGGCAAAAAAGACGGTAACATTGTGTTTGTAGATACCTATGGTGCGGTGCGTTCTGAGGCTTGTCCGGAGTTTGGAGATTTTTCCGGGGGTTTTGTTTTAGCTCGAAGCGAAGAAGGATATGGCTACATGAATGAACAGTTTCAGTGGACTATCTCGCCGGAATGGGAATGGGCGGGGGATTTTTCCGGCGGCTTTGCGCCGGTTTCCAGAGAGGGCATGTTCGGATATATTGACGAAAAAGGCAATGCGGTTACGGACTTTATCTATGCGGATGCGGTTCCGGTTTCTGCCGGTTATGGCATGGTAAAGTCTCAGGAAGGTCTATGGAACTTTATGGAGCTCCGCCCCTTTGTTTCGGAGTTTGAGGAGCCTGTGGCAGATGGTTTGCTGCTGCGTATTGGACAGAAGACAATGAAGCAGGGAGAAACGGATATTTCCCTGGATGCAGCGCCTATTCTCCATGAAGGCGTGACCATGCTCCCCATCCGGCAGGTAGTGGAAGCGATCGGCGGCACGGTGGAGTGGAACGAAAACCGGCAGGAAATCTCCCTGCGTTACGATGGCAAGGTGGTGACCATGATTTTGGGGCAAACCGGTGCATTTGTTAATGGACGGGTTACGGTTTTGGAGCAACCGCCCATCATTCAGAATGACCGGACGCTGGTACCCCTTCGCTTTGCTACAGAATCTCTGGGCTGTGATGTTTTATGGGAGCCTAAAACCCAGGAAATCCTGATTACATACTAAACCGGGGTTGACAGCGAAAATAAAAGAGACTATAATTAAAGGTAGAAATTGAGTTTAGGAGTGGAGAATATGTCGATTTTGGTAACGGGCGGCGCCGGCTTTATTGGGTCTCACACTTGTGTGGAACTGATTGAGCATGGTTACGACATTGTTGTTTTAGATAATTTTATTAATTCTAAGCCGGAGTCCTTAAAGCGCGTGAAACAGATTACGGGTTGTGACTTTAAATTTTATGAAGCAGATTTACTGGACCGTGATGCGCTGGAGAAAATTTTCAGCGAAAATCAGATTGACGCCGTTATTCATTTTGCCGGCTTAAAAGCCGTTGGCGAATCCGTACAAAAGCCTCTTTGGTACTATCATAATAATATAACGGGGACTTTGCTCCTTTGCGAAACCATGGCGAAATTCGGCGTGAAGAAACTGGTATTCAGTTCTTCTGCGACGGTTTACGGAAACCCCCAGTCCGTTCCCATCCGTGAGGATTTCCCTCTTTCAACAACGAATCCCTATGGCAGCACGAAACTGATGATTGAAAATATCCTGCGGGATTTATATGTGCCTGACCATGAGTGGAGCATTGCGCTTCTGCGTTACTTTAATCCTATTGGTGCTCATGAGTCCGGTTTAATCGGTGAAGATCCCAACGGTATCCCCAATAATCTGATGCCGTATGTGGCACAGGTGGCTGCCGGAAAACTGGAAGTTCTCAGTGTGTTCGGAGACGATTATCCGACCCATGACGGAACCGGCGTCAGAGATTATATTCATGTAGTTGACCTGGCAAGAGGCCACATCAAAGCAGTTGAACGCGTGATGAATACCACCGGTGTAGATGCTTATAACCTGGGCACCGGCCATGGCTATAGCGTTCTGGATATAGTGAAAACATTCTCAGAGGTTAATGGTGTTTCTGTTCCTTATAAGATTGCACCGAGACGCCCCGGTGACATTGCGGAGTGTTATGCTGACCCCAAGAAAGCAAAAGAACTTTTAGGTTGGGAAGCAGCGTTTGGGTTGGAAAAAATGTGTCGTGATGCATGGAAGTTCATGGTTGAAAATCCAAACGGTCTTTAATAAAGTAAAATAAAAAAGGTGTCGCTGCGCGACACCTTTTTTATTTGCTCCGGGACAGGGACGTTTCCGCTTGCCGGACACGATTCATGGTTTCGATATAATCATAATATTGCACAACGGCAATCTTCCCATCCATATCCAGAGCGGAGAGGTCGAGAACAGAATCGTGTTCCTGGAGACGTTTTTTAATACGCGTGCATTGATTGATTTCCTGGAAACTCAGATCAAGACTGCGATATTCTGTTCTGTCAATCAGGTAGTCAACCAGAACGTGAAAAATATCTGCAATCCGAATCAGCATTTCATTATCCGGCTGGCGTTTGCCGATTTCGTAATTTGCCAGGCAGCTTCGGGAAATGTTCAATTTTGAGGCGAGTTCCTCCTGTGACATCCCTTGTTCCACGCGCAATGCTTTAATTTTCTTGCACAAAGATCGATTGAAGCAGTTGCTCATTGTTCCTCCTCCGTATACCAAGTCTGTGAATGTAGTATCATTATACAATAAAAGTACAAGAAAGTCAAGTAAAAGTTCAAATTTTTTAAGATTTTTTAGCAAAAATAGTCGAAAAGTACAAAAATACCATATTTTTGTACTTTTCGACCTACGAAAAAAAGCCGGAGCGAAAGCACTTCGCTCCGGCAATATTTTTTTAAAAAGTTACTGTGCGGTTTTTTTCAGGAATTCTCTTTCCATTTCCAGAATATCTTCCAGCCAATATACACCAATATCCAGAGCAGCATAAAGACCGTCGCGCTCTGCTTTTTTTGTCAGACGGGCAGAACGAATATCGTCTCCGTTTTTCTCAAGCAGCTCAATGGTAACCTTAGAAGCTGCTTCCAGATCCTGTACTTTTTTTGTTTCCGTAATGGTGAAACGGGTAATGAAGTTTTCGTTGAAATCACCATAATATAAAACGTTACCATCACGGAGTAAAGGTTTGCCTTCGTATAATAAATATTCTTTTGCTTTCTTTGCCATTTTTCTCTCCTATCTGTCGCTGTGAGCAACATGTTTTATAGCATTGGAAAATTACTCTTCCAGTTCTTTCAGTGTAGCTAAATCAATGTCATTATCATGGTTCCGTTTGACGGAATCTTTAATAACGGAAAGTTCGGAAACCTTGAATTCGCTGACTGTATTTTCAGGACCTTCTTCCAGTTTTACCTGAGCCAGACCTTTTAACAGATTGGTGGAAACAACTGTGCCGCGACCTGCGGGGCTTTCCACAATGGCGCCTACATTGGGTGTCTCTTTAAGGAGCGCTTCATAAGCTTCCTGCTCATATTTCAGGCAGCACATCAATCTGCCGCAAGTACCGGAAATCTTGGTGGGGTTTAGTGACAGGGACTGTTCCTTAGCCATTTTAATAGAGACCGGTTCAAAATCTCCCAGGAACAGAGAACAGCAAAGGGGTCTGCCGCAAATGCCGAGTCCGCCGCGCATCTTTGCTTCGTCACGGACACCAATCTGCCGGAGTTCAATTCTTGTGCGGAAAACAGAGGCCAGATCTTTAACTAACTGTCGGAAGTCAACGCGGCCGTCTGCTGTGAAATAGAACAAAATTTTACTGCGGTCAAAGGTATATTCAACGTCAATCAGGTTCATTTCCAGGTTGTTTGCCCGGATTTTTGAAAGGCAAATATCATAAGCCTCTTTTTCTTTTTTGGCGTTTTCTTCTAAGGTTTTTTTATCAGCATCCGTTGCCTTACGGACAATTTTTTTAATGGGAATTGAGAACTGACTTTCGTCAATTTCCTTTTCCGTCATGGCAACATAGCCATATTCTGTTCCTCTGGCGGTTTCGACGATTATACCGTCGCCGGCGGCAAACGCCTGCCCGTCAGGATCGAAATAATATATTTTACCTACCGATTTAAATCGGACACCGATTACTTTAGTCATGAATTTCCTCCTGCATCTTTGTTAAAAGTTCAAGTCCGGCAATGGAAAAATCCGCATTCCTTTGCAGCTTATTTCTAAAAGTAATCACTGCTTCCGTCATGCGTATCAAGCCGGCGGGGGAACAAACAGCACAAAATGACCGGATGGCTGTTTGCTGATCGTTTAAGATCAGGTTTGTGTTCTGAGAGAGAGCAAGACGCAAGCAATCCCGCAGAAACACCAGTGTGAAATCGATGATGCTGTCCAGTTGGTCGCTGTTTTGCTCCAGAAACTGCATCATGTTGACAACTGCACTACCGCGATGGGACAGGGCTGAAAGATGAGCAACCGTGTCCTGATAAAGCTTGTAGTATGCATCGTCTTGTAAAATTGAAAGACCTTTTCCGATAATGCCCTGAGCCAATGAAGCAGCCAGAGCCCTTCTGCTTTCAGAATCACAGTTCAGATTCTGAAAAAAAGCACGACATTGCTCAGAGGGAAGGGGTAGAAACTGCAGATGCAGGCACCGGGAACGAACGGTCTTTAAAAGACGATCCGGTGACGCGGTCAGCAGAATAAAAATGGCATAAACAGGAGGCTCTTCCAGAATCTTCAGAAGAGCATTTTGCGCGTCATCTGTTATTTCTGCCTCTTCAATCAAGAAAATTTTATACTTTGAGTGAAAGGGGCGCACATAGGCCTCCTGAATAACTTCAGAGCGAATCTGGTCAATGCCGATACTTTTCCGGTCTTCCGGCAACGTAACACGGATGAAGTCAGGATGACTTTCACCGGCAAACATACGGCAGGACGGACAGGACATACAGGGAGCACCGTTCACAGGTGATTCGCACAAAAGCGCTGCAGAAAAAGCAGACGCAACGGTTTTTTTTCCAATGCCCCGGCTGCCTGAGAACAAATACGCACTGACAGCATGCTCTGCGCGCACGGTTTGACGCAGTTTTTCGCAAATCAGACCGTGCCCGGCAATTGCATCATAATCAAACTTTCTCAAAGCGCTCCACATCCACAACAAAGATAGTTGCACCACCGGTTTCAATTTCTTCCGGATAGGATGCGAAATCGCCACCGGCACCAATGAAGGGTTCCGGCGTGAACACAATCTGTTTTCTCTTCATACTGTTTTTAGCAATGATGTCCATAGCAGTCTGAACGCGATCTTCTTCTGTACCAACCAGCAAAGTG
>JBGUTC010000068.1:0-8646 GCA_045132895.1 Clostridia bacterium | reverse complement strand
CCGGTCAGGACAAGTCATAAATTTCTGCCACAACAAAACCATCTGTCACCGACATAGATACGGCGACTGTTCCTTCAGTCGTGTTTTGAAAACGCAAATCTTTTGCGCCGTAATCTACAGCTGCATCATCTCCCTGATGAGCATAGCCAACGTCTTTTTGATGACTATGGCGCTCAAAAACCTCAAACCCCGCTGACCGTGCCGCCTGGAACAATGTACTGCTGACCTGACATACGCCTCCGCCAAAATCTCTTCGTTTTTCCATTTGGATAATAACGCTGGCTTCTTTGTACCCTCGTTCTGACGTACGCGGGCCTACTGTATCATTAAAGGAAAAGGTTTCGCCGGGCTCCAGCGTAAAGCCATCAATGGCAGAAATTGCAAGGGAAATATTATGAATCCGATTTTCTTCTCCGTCCAGAATTTCCGTCTCCGCTTTGCCTAACAGTGTGCGCTTCGGCTCCTCTGTCGCCATTGGACTTTGGCTGGGAGCCGGCGTCTCTGCCGGACGACTTTCCATATTGTCCTTTTTGCCATTACAACTGACAAATAACATGAGCACAAGAAGACATACTGTAACAAAAGGTATCTTTTTCATCTACATCACCATTTTTTATTTTTAGTATTTCATTGCCTATTATTTTTGATACCAAACAGATTTTGGGGATTAGAATTTTTAAAACGGTTCAAACTAAATAAAAAGGAGAATAAAAAAATGGAACAAATTAAAACTGTTTATGATTCAGCCATTGAAATGGTACAACTGGTCCTCCCTAACGACGTCAACCTGTTAAACAATTTAAGGGGCGGCAAACCCATGCATTGGATTGATATTGCTGCTGCGCTGACAGCATCAAAACATGCCGGGCATATTGTCGCCACTGTATCCATTGACAGTCTGGATTTTAAATATCCGGTTAAGTTGGGCGAAATGGTAAGACTCAATTCCACACTGGAATCCGTCGGAAATACTTCCATGAAAATCAAAGTCACCGTTTGGGCAGAGAACCTTCAAACCGGGAGAAAGCTGATGACCAACGAAGCTTCCCTTGTTTTTGTTGCACTGGATGACAGAGGAAGACCGGTACGCGTGCCAAGACTGCGTAAATAAAAAAAAGATTCATCTTTTCCGGTGAATCTTTTTTTAATCATTCATTTGTTATTGTTCATCCATTGCCTTTCGAACAGCCTTTGCCAACTGGTCCGCACAGGAAGTCGGTCTCGGTCCGCACGTATTACCGGACAGTTTTGCTTCAATTTCTTCTACCGTTGCACCCTCTAACAGTTTGCTGATGGCTTTTAAGTTCCCGTCACATCCACCAATGAACTCAATATCTCGCACAACATTGCCCTCAATGGTAAAATTAATAGCACGGGAGCAGGTGTTTTGTGTTTTATATGAATAACGCATCGTTTCTCTCCTTCTTTAGTCAATACAACCGTAAATAATATTTCTGAGCCGTCTGTGAATCAGTTCCTCGCGGCTTGTGAGCATATGCTGACAGTAATACACCGCCAATTCATTTTCCGGGTCAACTAACGCATAGGCACCGGCAGCGCCGCCCCAGCCAAATTCCCCTACCGGACCGTTTGAACCGCCTTTAACAGGATCAATCATGGTTCTGACCCCAAGGCCATAGCCATATCCCGGCATATGAACTTTTGCATATTCGTAAAAATCCTGAAGAGGTTGTCCCTCCAGATGGCAAGTGCGCATCAGATTAATCGAATGGCGACTGAGAATGGTTTCTCCGGAAGGCGTCTTGCCACCGGCACACAAGCTTTCCACAAGTTTCGCATAATCTTCCACAGACGAAACCACGCCGGCTCCACCGCTTTCATATTCACTACCGAAACGGAAAACATTCTGGGATGAAATTCTGTCCGGTTTCTCCGTTTCTTCATTAAACATATACATAGGCGCTATGCGCTTTTCCATCTCTTCGTCCGGAAGAAAGGTTGTTTCATTCATCGAAAGGGGCTCAAAAATATTTTCACGGCAAAATTCACCAAACGATTGTCCGCTAACAACCTCAATCAAGCCGCCTAAAACATCATGACATAAACTGTACTGCCAGCGGCTGCCGGGCTCAAAATCTAAGTGCTCGTTCGCCAGCGCTTTAACAACCGTCATTGTCGGGCAACGGTGCTCTGTTTCCTTTTTTGCCGAGAGAATGGCCTTGGAACGGGTGTCATAGTTAAACCCGGCGCACATAGTAAACAAATCACGGACCAGAATGGGTTTTGTTGCTTCCCGCACAAGTCCTCTTTCTTTTAGATACATTGTCCGGTATTCCGGAATGTATTCATAAAGCGGATCCGTCAGTAAAAAGGCACCGCGTTCAAATAGCTGAAGCCCGGCCACGCATGTTACCAGTTTACTTGCCGAATATAAATTATACAGTTGCTTTGCATCCATGGGACGCTTTGTTTCTATCTCAGAATACCCGGACTGATGGCGAAATACCTGTTCATGGCGATGGTAGATGATACAATCCGTTCCGGGCACACCGTAACGTTCCGGAATTTCGTCCAAAAATCGTGTTAAGGCTTTAAACTTCACAATCAACTCTCCCTGTAAAAGAACAAGGCATAACAATTGCTATGCCCTGCATTGTCTGGCTTATGAAAGAACCTGAATCTGAATTTTCCCCTCTGCCACATCTGCCAACAATTTGGAATGCTGCGGGACTTCTCCTCGTAAAATGAGCTCTGCAATAGGATTCTGAACCAGTTTTTCAATGGTACGACGTAAGGGGCGTGCACCATATTTAGGATCATAACCTTCCTTTAAAACAAAGGCTTTTGCTTCCGCCGTGATTTCAAAAATAATGTCACGGGCAAAGAGTTCTTCTGCCAAATCAAAAATCATCAAATCAACAATCTTTGTCAGTTCTGCCTCAGTCAGTTGATTAAATACCACCACTTCATCAATTCTGTTTAAAAACTCAGGGCGGAAAATTTCTTTCATTGCCGCCTGCACCTTGCTTTGGATTGCTTCGCTCTCCGTTTTGTTAAATCCATAGCTGGAATTTTTCAGGTCAGAGCCTGCATTGGACGTCATAATGATAATGGTGTTTTCAAAATTGACAATCCGACCGTGGCTATCTGCAACACGACCATCGTCCAAAATCTGTAACAGAATATTAAATACATCCTGATGTGCTTTTTCAATTTCATCCAATAAAATGATGGAATACGGCTTTCTGCGGACCTTTTCCGTCAACTGCCCTGCTTCATCATAACCTACATATCCCGGCGGTGCACCGATAAGCTTGGAAACCGTGTGCTTTTCCATATACTCAGACATGTCCACACGAATCATCGCTTCTTCATTGTCAAACATAACCCGGGCCAGAGTTTTTGCCAGTTCCGTTTTACCAACACCGGTAGGACCAACGAAAACAAAAGAAACCGGACGACGCACTTTGGAAAGACGGGCACGATTCCGGCGGATTGCCTGGGAAATCAGGCTGACAGCCTCTTCCTGACCAATTACATGCTGGTGGATACGGTTCTCAAGATCTAAAAGTTTAGCGCTTTCTGCCTCTGTAATGCTCTTCACCGGAATTTTCGTCCAGTCTTCAATGACAGCTGCAACATCTTCTACCGTCAGTTCTTTATCAATGCCCTGAGAATCCAGATTATTTATCTGTTCGATCAAAATACATTCCTTAGATTTCAGTTCAGCCGCTTTCTGGTAATCCTCTGTTGAATCAGAAGAAATCGCATCATCTTTTTCCAGCTGGACCTGACGAAGTTGCTCTTTCAGTTGGGTCAGTTGAATCAGGTCACGATTCAGCAGATTCACCTTTGAACCGGCTTCATCAATAACATCAATGGCTTTATCCGGCAAAAATCGATCCGTAATATACCGTTCTGACATGAGAACCGCCTGACGGATAACTTCGTCAGAAATTTTCACGCGGTGGTAAGATTCGTAATAATCTCGAATTCCTTTTAAAATACCGATAGAATCTTCAACGGAAGGTTCCTCTACCATAACCGGCTGGAAACGGCGCTCTAACGCCGTATCTTTTTCAATATGCTTCCGATATTCATTTAAAGTGGTCGCACCCAAAACCTGCACATCGCCACGGGCAAGAGCCGGTTTCAGGATATTTGCAGCGCTCATGGCACCCTCAGCATCACCGGCACCGACAATATTATGCAGTTCATCAATCACCAAAATAACATTACCCAGTTCTTTGGCTTCTTCCAAAATCTTTTTAAGCCTTGCTTCAAACTGGCCACGGAACTGCGTTCCGGCAACAATTGCCGTAAAATCTAACAGATAAACTTCCTTATTATAAAGTTTTGCCGGCACCTGCTTTTCAGCGATGCGAACAGCCAAGCCCTCTGCTATAGCCGTTTTACCGACACCGGGTTCACCTAACAGAACGGGGTTGTTTTTCGAGCGACGATTTAAAATCTGAACAACGCGACTGATTTCCGAATCACGGCCGATAATTCTGTCAATCAGGTGATTCTTCGCTTTCGTCGTCAGATTCGTGCCATAGGTATCTAAAAGACGTTTCTTTTCCTTTTTCTTTTGCTTCGTTGCTGTCTGGGTCCCGCCTTTTCCTTCAGCAGGTGAAGCATTCCCACCGGCACCGCCCATAAAATTGGTCAGGTCGCCCATCATCATTAAGGGGGACATAAAATCTTCCCCGTCTTCTCCATCCATACCACCAAACTGGCTCATCAGTTCGTTCATGCCGTCACTTAAAGCCTCTGCCTGATCCGGAGAAATGCCCATTTCTTTTAAGACATCATCAACCGGCGCCAAGCCAAGTTCACGGACACATTGGAGACAGTAACCATCAGTGGATTCTGTTTTATTCACTGGGTCAAACTTCTTTATAAAAACAACAGCCGTGTTTTTTTTGCAATTCACACATAACATGGGACTTCAACTCACTTCATATAAAAATACTGAAACAATTATACCACAAAAAGAAAGATATAAAAAGGTTTTTTATAAAAAATTTACAAAGTTGAAATATTTTTTGAAAAATCGAAAAAAAAGACTTGCATTTTTATTGCATATAGTGTATAATTATTCATGTAATCAAAAAAAACAAAGAAAATTGTTTAGGAGGAAAACAAAAATGAAGAAAATCAAAGTTTTAAGTCTGATCCTGGCTGTTATCATGACAGCTGCAATGTTAGGTGCTTGTTCCGGCGGCAACAGCAATGTTCTGACTGTAGCAACAAACGCTGAATTCCCTCCCTTCGAATATTTTGAAGGCGAAGAAATCGTTGGTGCTGACATTGACATGATCGATGCAATTGCTGAAAAAATGGGTGTTGAAGTTGAAATCACTCACATTGATTTTGACGCTGCTTTAACCGGCGCTGCTACCGGCAAGTATGACATCGCTCTTTCCGGTATTACTGCAAATGACGAAAGACGTAAGAACATGGCTTTCACTGATGACTACTATGTAGCATCTCAGGCTGTTATCGTTATGGCTGACAGCGAATTCAAGGCTGTTGCTGACCTGGAAGGCAAAGCAATCTCCTGCCAGGAAGGTACAACCGGCGAACAGTACCTCTTAGATAACAACTACGAAGTTCAGTCCTACAAGACCGGTGCTGAAGCTGTTTCTGCTTTAGTTGCTGGTAAAGTTCAGGCTGTTGTTATCGACGACGCTGTTGCAAAAGCTCTCTCCGCTAAGCAGGAAGGCAAGACCGTTGTTTTAGACGAGCCCATGACAAAAGAAAACTACGCAATCGCTACTAAGCTGGGTAACGACGAACTGGTTGGCAAAATCAATGCTGCTCTGGCTGAACTGAAGGCTGACGGTACTTTAACTGAAATCTTCGCTAAGTACGATCTGGTTGCTGACGCTGAGTAAGAAATTACTTTAAAAAAACGCTTGTAAAACGGTGCAGCTTTTCTCTGCACCGTTTTTTCAAGAGTATATTTGAAAGGTTTTATGTATTATGGAATGGTTTAACAAATGGCTTGATACGTTATATAACACCTTTGTTGTAGACGCTCGGTACATGACCCTGATTCACGGTTTTGAAAAAACCCTGATTATTACCTTTGGTGCGCTGATAATCGGTGTCATCATCGGTACGATCGTTGCTGTTATTAAGGTGTTTGCTGACGGAAACAAGAAACTGAAAATTTTAGACATGATTTGCAATGTCTATTTAACGGTCATCCGCGGAACACCTGTTGTTGTTCAGCTTCTGATCGCTTTCTTTATTATCTTTGTGTCTGCAAAGGACGGCACAGTCGTTGCGATTATCACCTTCGGTGTCAACTCCGGTGCTTATGTTGCCGAAACGATTCGTTCCGGTATTATGGCAGTCGATTCCGGACAGATGGAAGCCGGCCGTGCTTTAGGTTTTTCAAAACTCAGAACCATGCAGTATATCATTCTGCCTCAGGCTTTGAAAAACATTCTGCCTGCAATCGGTAATGAAATGATCGCTCTGTTAAAGGAAACATCCGTTGCCGGTTATGTCGCTGTTGTGGATATCACCAAGGCAGCAAACCAAATTAAAAATACGACTTATGACCAGATTAACCCCATTATGGTAACAGCTATCGTTTACCTGGTTCTGGTTATTGGTTTATCGAAACTTCTGAGTGTATTCGAAAGGAGGCTGCGCAAGAGTGAGCGATAATCATGTAATCATTAGAACCGAGGACTTACATAAGCATTACAGAGGCGGCAGCATCCGCGCATTAGACGGAGTTTCTGTTGATATTAAAAAGGGAGAGGTTGTTGTTATCATTGGTCCTTCCGGATCCGGTAAATCTACCCTGCTCCGTTCTTTGAATCTGCTTGAGGTTCCGACTGACGGTAAAATTTTCTTTAACGATGTTGATATCACGAATCCCAAACTGGACGTGAATTTATTCCGCCGGAAAATGGGCATGGTGTTCCAGCACTTTAATTTATTCCCTCATATGACCGTACTGCGGAATATGACCATTGCGCCGATGAAACTTTTAAAGAAGACCCAGGAGGAAGCTGAAGCTAAGGCCCGGGAATTATTAAATGTTGTCGGACTGGCTGACAGAGCGGACGCATATCCGTCTCAGTTATCCGGTGGTCAGAAACAGCGTGTTGCCATTGTCCGTGCACTGTGCATGGAGCCGGAAGTGATGCTCTTTGACGAGCCGACTTCAGCTCTCGACCCGGAAATGGTTGGCGAAGTTTTGGACGTTATGAAAGAACTGGCTGAAAGCGGCATGACAATGGCCGTGGTTACCCACGAAATGGGCTTTGCCCGTGAGGTTGCAACCCGCGTTCTGTTTATGGATGAAGGTCTTGTCATTGAGGAAGGTACGCCGGAACAAATCTTTGATAACCCGCAGAACCCAAGAACAAAGTCATTTTTAAGCAAAGTATTATAATCAAAAAAGACTGTAACGTGATGTTACAGTCTTTTTTTATGGATACGTATGTGCCCTTGACAAAGCGCGTTGTTCGTGTTACAATATGATGCAGACGTGCGGGAATGGCTCAACGGTAGAGCGTCACCTTCCCAAGGTGAACGTTGCGAGTTCGAATCTCGTTTCCCGCTCCAAAGAAAAACACCGATTCAGAATTGAATCGGTGTTTTTCTTATTTTTCTAAGAAATAGGTTGCTTCCATATCTGCGGTATGAACTGCAAAACCTAAGGGGTACAATTCAAAACTACGTCCCACGTTACGTTTGCTTTCATCTTCCGAAAAACCCATATGGTACCGGATGGCAAACGCCTCTTCACGGGTCAGGCGCATAAAACCGCTGATGATATATACAGATTTTTCACCGTGACCGTAAGGCATGTCGTCCTGAAAATCATAGGTCGGGACAGTCTGCCACTTGCCGTCGGGACCTTTGACGTTTCGCGTCCCCTCATGATAGCAATTGATTTTGCAAACATCATGAAGCAAAGACACAATAGCAACCGTCTCCTCGCTGGGGCAAAGTTTGTAAAGTTCCTGTACACGCGGGCGAGAAAGATAATCCCTTAAACAATGGTATACATTCAGGCTATGCTCCACCAAACCGCCCTGATATGACCCGTGAAACCGGGTGCTGGCAGGTGCCGTAAAGAAATCACTCCCGGGGGATTGCAGATACTCAAGCAACTTATCTGCACCTTCGCGATGAATATAACTTGTATATAAATCCATGAACTCCTGCTTATAACTCAAGAAAATCCCTCTTTTCTTCTTTACCAGTCAAGTGTTACAGCTTTCTGCTGACGGACAGACTCAAAAACGTTGATAATCCGCTGATTGCGACTGCCCCTGAATGTTAGGGTCAAATCCCGTTGCGCTGCTATATAAGGACCGTCAATCAGATAACGTGCACGGGACAACAACGCAATTTTATCCGGATCTTCTTCCTCCAGAATCTGCTCAAAGGTATAGCCTGTGTAAACGATCAGATCGCGCCCTTCTGATACGCTATCCCAGACCTGACATAGAGCTTTTGCCTGACAGAATGGCTCACCACCGGAAAAGGTGACACCGGTAATCAGCTTCTGCTCATTGATATCAGCAATCAACTTTTCAATTTCATAGGTTGTCCCACCGTCAAAATCGTGGGTGTTCGGGTTATGGCAACCAGGGCAACGGTGAGGACAACCTTGGACAAAAACAGTATAACGAAGGCCGGGGCCATCGA
>JBGUTC010000067.1:0-35436 GCA_045132895.1 Clostridia bacterium | reverse complement strand
TTCGCCGGTTCGTCTGACGCTGCCGATGTTTGCATATGTATACGGTCCGTCAAACTCATTCTTAAGCTGCAGAACAACCGCTTCAATCAGGTTTTCGCCCTCTTTCAGGTAAGCGCCGATTTCAATTTCGTTGTAATACTTCTCTGTGAAATTCGCGCGACAAGGACCAACAGAAGCCAGTTTGCCGTTAACATACAGTTTATAGCGAGTATCTGCAAACACGCTGGCAGAAAAAGACCCCGGCTTTTCGCAGGTAAAGGTTTTTCTAAAAAGATAAATTCTTTCTTCACTAAATTTCGCATCAGGATGCGTCATTAACTTCATTAAATCCACTGAGTTTTCCTCCTGTTTTTATACCCGTTCCGTTTTTAATATCTTCTTAACCAAAGGCTCTAAGGCATTGGCTTTCACCAACATGCCGATATCATTGGGATGAATTTCATCCATAAAGCAAAGCATCCGTTCTACATCGCCGAAAAGGCTTTCACCTTCAACGAAATAGACATTTTCATCGCCGGCGGCTTTTGCATCTAAATAGGTCTGTTTAAGCACATCCCGCTTCTTATAATCTTCTTCTGTATAGCGATAGACCATCTTTGAGATGATAATAATCGGAAGATCCGGATTTGCCGCTCTGATAATATCAAAGAACGGCTTGTGTGTCTTTTCCAGATGTTCTACCGTAGGCGCATTTTCTTCGTAGTCATAAACAAAAAGACTCATATCAATATTCTTAATGTATTCCGCTACTTCCGCTTCGCCTCGTGCACAACCGGAAAATCCCATATTATAATGGTCAACATTCAGGCGCTCACAGAGAATCGCCGTGTAAGAAACGAAGGATGTTGAACAGTTGCCCTGCTCCGTATAGGACGGGCCGTAAAAAACGATGGGTTTAATATCTTTATAAGGTGTGGGCGGTTCAACCTTTGCATCATCGGGAACCGTCACCTCAATATAGTCAAGAATTTCGTTTCTGGGAACGTAGATGGTGATGTCTTCCATGTCATGACTCTTTGTAAAGGTTTGCTGGAACTCTTTCATTTCGTAGTTATCCGGTCTGACATGTCCCGGAAAGAGAGCATCATGACGAGGTCCGATTAAAACATGAGCCGACTGGCAAGCATAAATGGAAAGACCGATATCAACGCTCAGGGTTTTTAGCGCAACCTTAACGGTAAACTCTGTTGCATCTGTCCGGAAGCAAATTCTTGCGCCAGCGCTTCGTCTACCCATAAAAGAAAGGGTTTCAATTGTATCTGTAATTTCCGGAGGCAGACGATACCATTCTCCGGTTTTGTCGAAAAACGGAATACCGTGGAGTTCTAATGGCGCCTCATTATGTCTGTATGTTTTCATTTCGCATCCTTCTCTCTTTCCTAGCGAGTCATAAATCCGGCATATTCCTTGGGAATTTCCATTTTCAGAGGTACGCCTTTCCCATAATTTAAAACATCTTCAATCAGCGCCATGGTGACAAACTTTCTTCTGTCATAGGTCGGACCGGCTCTGTGAGGAATGACATAGGCATTGGGCATATCCCGGAGAGCATGGGGTACCGGCAGAGGTTCTACTTCAAACACGTCTAAAATTGCTCTGAAGCGATTCTGCGAAAGAAGTTCTACCATTGCCTCTTCGTCAATCAAGCCGCCACGGGCTGTATTAACTAAAAGCGCTTCCGGTGACAATTTTTCAAGCAACTGGCGAGTAATCATATGCTTATTCTTTTCTTTCATTGCCGAATGAATGGTGACGATTTTACATTCTGAGAAAATCTCTTCCAACGTTGCCCGTTTCATATTCTTTTCAGCCAGAACTTCGTCTTTAATATGAGAAGAATATACTAAAATTTCGGGGCGGAAGGGCTTTAACAAATCAACCAAATATTTAGAGGTCATACCATAGCCAACGATACCGATTTTCTGGTCCAGAAGGCCTTCCCAGACGTTAATATTTTCATTCCAGTTTCCCTTTTTGGTCTCTTCAAGGTAATCAGGAATCCGGCGAAGCGCTGTCAGAGCATAAGCAATCACAGACTCTGCCACAGATTCAGCATAAATCGTGTTGCCGCTTAAAACGGTGATGCCCCTGTCATAAGCACTGGGGTCTACTAAAGCCGTTGTACCACCGGTATGAGCAATAATTTTCAGATTTTTTGCCGCATCTAAAATATCCTCATCCAGCATAGGTGTGTCCCAACCGGTAAACAGAACATCCACATCGGGAATCAACTCAATCATTTCTTCTTTGGACAGATAGTGTCCTCTTTCATTATAATAAACTTCCCCCAAAGTCTCCAGTTTTTCCCGGACATAAGGAGGAAAGAAGCTTTCAAAAACCAATTGATTTTCTCCGGTTTGAGGACCGGTAACAAAAATTTTCATGTAAAGCACTCCAAGTCTTTTTATAGTAAAAAATCGTAAATCAAATCCTGACCCCGTCGGGTTGCCTGAAAGCAACCCGACGAAGTATAGTCTTATTCAGACTTAACAAGCTTTTCGTTTTCGTAAATCACAAGGGCATCTTTCTGATTGCCATGAGGCTGAAGATTCAGTTTTTCATATGTAAAGCCAACAGAATCATCAACACGGATAGCAGGCCAATCCCGGGTAACCTCAAAGAATTTCGGATAACCGTATTCGGTTTCCAATTCACGAAGCGTTTTCTGACCCTCAGGACTTGCCATATGATCCAGTTCTTCCAGGCTTTCCTCACCCCAACGGATAGAAACTTTCTCTAAGGAAACGTTTTCTGTATTAACAATCTGCATAAAGAACGGCAGACTGTGAGACCACCAGTACTGAGGAATGTTCTTGTTGGAGCATTCTTCAGAAACCTTCGGCAGAGCCCGCAGACCACAACAGAATGTCTGTGTCTTCGGACAAAGCTCCATGTTCAGTCTGGAAAGTTCCACATTGGAAATCACGCTGCCGGGTTCTGCATACATGTAGCCACCGCCACGGGTTGTGATAAACCAGTTATCAAAGAGAACACGGTCAACCTTAGAATCATTATGAGATGTGATTAAGAATGCCGCACCGTTACGAGTCATCGTACCGGTAACACCCTGTACCACAACCTGAGAGATTTCGCCCCAGTCACAGTTGATGCAAACAACGCTGTCTGCCTCTTTTACGGTAATGTTGGAAATCGTAATATCCCGCACCACGCCACGGGGCAGAATGGTATACTGATAGGCATCGTGGAGGGAATGGAAAATTCTGAAGCAGTTGTTACGGCTTGCGATGTTACAGTTCGTAATCAAGAATCGCTCTGCCGGTTTTCCGTCATCCGCATCAATAGCAATGGAGTCATCGCCACAATACAGATCACAATCAGAAATAAATACATCAGAACAAGAGGTAATGTGCATACCGTCAGCATTGTCAGCACCAATTAAGTTATCAATGCGAATGCCCCGGATCCACATATGGGTACAATACAGGAAGTTCATGGTGTAAACAGGTGCATGATAGAGGTAAATATCCTCAATCTTAACCTGATGACAGTCTTCCAGATAAATCAAAACCGGTCGGAAACCGTTACCTGCTAAGATTTCCAGATCTTTTTCGTAGCAAGCCCAACTGGGTTCATACTTACGGTCCTGCGGAACCAGAATGTTCTCACAGTTACCGTCAATCATGCCGGGACCGCAAAAATGAATATCTTCCAGGCTGCATCCATAAAAGATAGCCTGACGCCTGTTCATCAGCCAACGGTCTTTTTCCAGTTCATCGTCAGAAGGGCAAACCCATAAGCTTCCCTCGTAACCGGGAGACATGGGATAATCGGCCTCATCAGGAGAAGCGATAATTCGGCATCCGGACTGGAGTTCAATGGTAACATGGCTACGCAAGCATACCTTTCCCATTAAATACTGGCCAGCCGGGAACGAAACAATACCGCCGCCATTTTCACCACAGGCATCAATCGCTTTCTGAACAACGTCTGTTACTTTGGTTTTGCCGTCTGCAATGGCACCGGCCTGTATAATATCAATTTTCATGTTGTTACTCCTTGTCTAACATCTGCTCATTGCTTCTCCGGTACAATGTTCATTTTCCCAAGTCCGTACCAAAAGAACATTGCCAAAACCCCTTTTACATTGCACCGGAAAAGCAAGTAAACCGCTTTCTTATTCAGCGGGATATGTGTAAATAACATTCTGGAAGGCAGTCAGATTGCTCCAGTCATTTAAAACATGAAGCTTCGCACTGTAGCCTGTGTCCCATTCGGGATAACTTACGCTAATCGTTGCATTTTTTTGGCCGCCTGCCACCATGCTACCGGGAGCGGAAACGCCATAACCAACATAGGCGCCATCCGCATCATACACGCTTAAAACTGCCAGATAAGGCAACGGAGATACACCATAGTTATAGGCCGAAATGCTGACGCTGATGCTGTCTGCGTCTTCGGTAAAGACTGCCTCACGGAGACCGGAGAGTTTCTTATCATACAGAGGATCCGCAGCACCTGAATAACTGAGCATCTCATACTTTAAGTTGTCGATCTGCATGGCAGAGCCCTTAAACATGCCGTTGCCGTCGTTCTGCAATTCCTGATGGAAGAAGGTCAAGTCAATATTGTTACACTTGAAGCTGGGATCGACATGGACGGGAGCACCGTCTACATACATGAAAAGACCCTCTGTTACAGAAAGAATCATTTCATAGGTGTGCCATTCACCGGGGTTAATGGTCATTCCGGTATCCTCGCCAAAGGTTAACAGTTTGCCGCTTGTTTCAATCCGAAACGGGAAAAAATACCCAGTTGCACCAGAAACAGTCTTCAAAGACATTTGAATATAGTGAGCGGCGTTATGATCCTCCACCATCCAGTCTAAACTGAATTTGGATTCTGTGTTAATCGGGACACCATTACCACGGTAAAACATAGGATTAGCATTGGCTGCATCGTAAGCTGTTGTACCGTCTTTTGTATGGAACCGGAGCGCCGTACCGGTGACATCACCGGTACGTGCTACGGGTTCGAGCCAGGAATCTGTGGCAACAAATTTTGCATCTGTATACCAGAACTCCCACTGGTTCAGGCCAATCCAAGTCCAGGCGCTGGTATTCTGCGCCGGCTCATCGTTTTCAAAGCCTTCAAAGTTAAAGCTCTTAACGAGGGGCGTTGCAAAAGCAGGCAACGTAGAAAGGGACAGAACCACAATCAGAATAAGTGCTAAGATTTTTTTCATTGTATTCTCTCCTTTCTGATTATTCCGCTGCAGACCACTGTGCAAGCGGAACATTGGGAACGGGCTGAGAAGCGCCTGTGCTGCCTACGGTTGCGATACGAACCGTCAGGTCAAGAGATGTTGCTGCCGGAACACGGATCGCAATCTTCCGAGCACCAGGATTCGGATTCTGTCCTTCCGGATTCGGTGATGTCGGAAGGGGAACAGCGTCCATGACAGTGAGTTCAGCCGGAACATTGGAAATAAAGTCTAACTGAACCTGTTTACCGTCCTGAGTCAGAATTGCCGTGTCGCCATCGACGATGGTAATCTCAGCACCTGTATGCATGAACCAGTAAATCTCTGTGGGATTCTCCGTTCTGATTTCGTCACGAATAACGACATCCTTACGGTTATTAGTCAGCATAAATCCACGCTTTGCAGACTTAGACTTCGGATAGTTAACTGACATATCACCAATTGCTATAGACTTTGTCTTGCTATTTTCAAACTTTTCAACAGGCGCATATACCCATGTCTGCTGTCCAGCTGTTTCGTCCGGACCGATGATAACGGTATTATGTCCTTCAGCACGTTTACGGTAGTAGTTACAGCCCACATATTCGGTAAAGTAATCCGGCAGGTAGTAGCTATCAGCACCTAAGTCAATTGCCCAACGGGTTCCTGCCATATCCATAATGAAGGAACCGGCATCCCAGTGACCATGACCGACCTGAAGCTGACCGAACTTGGTTGCCAGGAAGGTGTCATCCTTACCGTAACCGCTACGGATAACGATATCTTCTGTTTTTCCTTCTTTACCCGAATACTGATTATCCAGGTTCAGCTCCAGATTGTCTGCTGACATCTGTTCCCACTCAGAGTTATGGAACAGAACATGCTCCAAGTAATCCGGTCTGCCGGAGAAGTCCATATATTCTCTACCCATGATATAAATCTCGGGATCCTGGTATACATGTGCTGCCCAGGGGAATACCAGACCATCATAGAAAGACTTTCTGGACCAGTCGCCACCGTCACCGAAGTTAGAACCGCCGCCGGGACCATGTAATGACATGTAGTACGCCGGGTACTGCTTGAAGCCGGGGGCATCCAAGAGACCGTAGTCATCGCCTAAAGCGTTGATAACGGCGGAAACACCGTGCCATAAGTGTGCAATCATGTAAGAGCTGTAGTCAAGACCTTCTGCCCAAGCACCCTGGGGGAAGTAGTGGTTCATAACCGGCTCTAGGGCACGCATCGTTTCTGCAATAATGTAAGAAGCTCTTTCAGGATCCAGATCCCAACATGCGATTGTTGCCATCAGAACAGAACCACCACAACCACCGGTAATGTTGTTACCGATGGAGAGAGACGGCGTCAGAGAGCTATCAGTACCCTTCAGGATTTTCTCCCAGAACTTCATACCCCATTCAACCAGTCTCTCTTCCATCTGCTTGCGCAGTTCGGGTTCCCACTTGTCATAGAGCCAGTCGTAGCACATTGCCAGGAACTCATAGTTATGAGCCGGCTCCTGGGAGTCATTGCCTGATGTCCAGGACTTCTGCTTCAGACTTTCCAGAACATTTTCTTTAATTTTCTCAAACATGTATTCCTGACCGGTAGCCAGATAGCTTACCATGAATGCGTTCATTCCATACCAGTCGTAGGTTTCTGCCTTTCCGCCTCTTTCAGGGAAAGCCTGGGTTTCAACATAATAGTCGACTCTTTCTTTAAATAACGGGTCGTTTTGATAGGCCGTACGGATACGGTCAATATCAGCCTGGGAAACGGAACCGTAGGGATGTTTAGTTGCATTTTTCTGCAACAACTCTAATACCTGTTCCGGTGTCAGACGACCAAACTGCATATAGTTATTAACGGACAGAAGCTTTGTAGCTGACAGTTTCGGCATTTCATCAGCAAAGATAAACAAGCCCTGCGGATCTTCTACAATCTTCTTGCCGAGCTTTGTTACTAAATCCTTCGCCGGCAGGTAAACCTTGCCTCCCTTGGTAGCAGGTGCGCTGTCTAAGGTAATGGTCTGTTCGCCGACCTTAACTTCTGTGTTGCCGGCTGTTGCAACAACCTCTGCACCTAACATTTCAGCAAATTCTGCCTGTGCGCCGTAGAGAACGCCGTCTTCAACATAAGCCGGTTTGTCACTTCTCTTACGTTCACCGTTAACAGTTACATAATCGCTATAGCCATGGAAAGCGTTCTTGCCTGCCAGAGCTTTAATAGCAGCACCGTCACCACCGTTAACAGAAATACCGGTATACGGTGAATCGTCAATTTCTCTGACCTCAGCGCCGGAATAAACGCGGAGATTATCAATCATAACGCTACCCTTATCAGAGCTTGGCGGTCTGTGAAAACGGATTCTGACCGGTGCACCAAACTTACCGATGCTAGCGCTCTTTAAAACGTGCTTTCCATTTAGATAGCCGTCAAAGGTACCAGCACCGTAGTTGATTCCCATGGCAACGTGATTCCACTTGCCTGTTTCCAAACTGCCGATACCGATTCCGCCTAACGTAACACCGCCGGTTGCCGTAACATTCAGAAGTGTGCTCCATGCATTAGACTTATCAGCAAACATAACATTCAAGTCTGTACCGGGATTGCCCTGCTTAACGCTCATTTCATATGTAATACTCGTGTTAGCACCCGCAAACTGAATATCACTAACATACTGTTCATCGGTAGTAGGAATGTTATAATAAGACTCGCCGTCTTTTTCAACCAAAGCAGCACCACCGGATGGAGTCTGCAGAGAAACGGCTTTTAATGCACCGGAAGCTGCGTCAAAGTTTTTGAACACGAAAACTGTCGGCTCATCATCGTAAATGTCATTTTCCCAAGAGTAAACCTTTTCATTATAGCTTACTTTCGGGATGTCCATCTTCCGACCGCAGGGATCAGAGTAAACATAGACATCATCGATCCATACTTTTGCATCAGTATAGTTTAGGGTTTCCATTGCAAAATCCAGTGTCTTAACGGCGGAAGGACCGCCTTTAACAAACCAATCGCTTAAAACCAGTTTGTTGCCGTTGTAAACGTCCATACGTTTCTTTTCAGGTTTATAGCAAATGGTAATACTGGTTTCTTTTTTCAGTGACGGAAGACCACGCTTACCGTCATAGGTTGTCAGCGCATTGTCAACGATACCAATCAAATTGGTCGTTGCATTAGCGCTGCTGACTAAGTTCACACGTCCTGAACTGATTTTTCCTTCAACAGAGAAATTCATCGTAAAGAAAAATTCTTTATCTACATTAGGAAGCGTGACAGAAACTCTAATTTCATTATTGACCGGCTCCAAATAAAGAGCCTTATTCTGTTCCCCGAATTCTACAACATGGGTGTTAAAGCCGGTATAGGTCGTTCCGTCAGGAACCTGATTGGTTGCCCAATCTTCAAAGCTGTCTGCCAGATACGCTCTGCCTTCCTCTGCTGCCAGCGCCGGAACGGCGGAAAGGAGCATCAGAAGAGCCAGAATAACAGAAAACAAACGTTTTCCCATAAAACTTTTATTCATTTCATTCACCTCCGATTTAGTTGAAACGATAGATAACAACATTGGTAATATTGTTATAAGCACCATAAACAACAGCTCTGTCTGCCTGCTGTCCGCTGGTTACATAGTCTCTAACCTCCTGCTGGGGCTCGAAACGGATGTTGACCTTAGCTGCTTTAGATGCAGTTGCCGGTTTAACATACACATAAGTGACAGTACCATATGGCGGGGTGGCGTAGTTCAGTGCAACAATATCATTGCTGGTCAGACCTGTGGTCTTACCTTCAGGCATCAGATTAATAAACTGATTGTTGATACTGTAAATCCAGCCCACATCCAGGTGACCATATGCCGCGCCACGGATGTTATTTTTAATCGTCGCCTCATTATCGCTGAAATCGTAATCCTTTAAG
Organism: Clostridia bacterium; assembly: GCA_045132895.1. Taxonomy (GTDB): domain Bacteria; phylum Bacillota; class Clostridia; order UBA1381; family UBA9506; genus UMGS755. Next base: position 26,318 of record JBGUTC010000067.1, on the reverse strand, counting down.
ATTGCATTGATATAACCCTGCTTAAAGGAGTTGAAACGAACACAGTCGCCGGGGGATAATGTAGATGCTACAGATACGATTTCTTTATCCAGATAGTACCGAACGATCTTATTCTGAACTGCCATGTAAATAACGGGAATTTCCTCGAGGTCTTCATTGACCGTTGTTTCAATGGATTCAATAATACCAAAAGTCGTTTTGTCATCAACCGTTGTCGGTAAGGATGTGGACAGAACTACAACCGCACCGGGAACAGCATAAACATCCATATCGTAAGCTGCGAAAGAATATTCATAACCGCCACGGATACCGCCGGTACCGATGATATAGTTCTTGTCATCCTCACGACGAGTAGTCTGTTCAGGAATACAGAACACCTTGGTTGTGCCACTCAGATGATAGTAACCAACGGTTCTGCCGTCAACCGCATCATAACGACCAACGGTTGTACCCTCAAACTTTAAGGTTTCAAAATCACGGTTTCTGATCAGGGCATCGTTGGAATTATCGGAGGTTTCCATGTATACATAACTACCGGGATTTGAAGTAGTCGCATAGTCAATCATGGTAATCTTCGGTTCTTCCCCTGTACTCTTCTTATAGCGTATCAGACGCATGTTGTCTGCCAGTCTGTTAAACGTGTCAGGTGACAAATCACCAATAGAGGTAGAAACACCGTCAATCAGAACGCGCTGTGCCAGTCCAATGATTTCCATTTCACCTGTTTCAGTGAAAATCTTTAAAATAATATTCCGGCTGATGCTGCTGCCGGCGTCATTTTTTGCGCCAACAATCCAGCCATATTTAGCGTCGGTCGAAGCAGAGCTGATCGCCGTAATCCGACCGGATTCATCCATCAGATACTTCTGTTCTGCCCCCAGAGTGATGTTACCCCAGAGAGAATTCAGAACATCGTTAACGGGATATTTTACATCGCCGATGGTCACAGTTTTCTCTGTTCTGGACAAGGAACTAACCGCACCGGTAACACTCTTGGAGCAAAGCACCAGTTTCACCAGTTTTTTGTCCTCAGAAGAATAGGAAGCAACCAAATCACCAATGGAAATATCTTCAAAAGCAATTTCAGTCAGGCCGTTTTCATCGTCAGCATAAACTTCATAAGATACATTGCCGAACAGGCTGACCAAACTGTTTTTCGTTTCGTTGTCATAAAGAGCCTTGCCGCCGATACCGTTTTCAACACGGGATACCTGCATGTAAGCTGCTTCTTCAACCAAAACGGTTTCATAAATGCTGTCTTCGCCGGCATCAATCAGAGTCAGTTTAACGTCTGCACCCTTTAAGAACTTGCTACCGTCGCTCTTGCCATAGGCTTTACCGTTATAAATCAGGTTATAAGCGGGGTCAAGGTCATATTCATTGCCGTCAGCATCAGTCAGTGTGTAGCCTTTGATTGGCTCACAGTCACGACCTAAAAGCGTTACAACATCATTATTCTGGGGAACAACAACGCAAGCTTCCTTATTGCCTTCGAGGTCTTTTTCATAGTAAACAACAACATTGTAACCCAAAAGACCACTGGGCACGGAACCGGAAATTGTTTCTGCTCCCAGAACGAAGCCTTTCTTTGCAACATCTTTTGCGTTGTAAAGAGAAGAATATGCCGTTGCGGTAATCACACCGCGAGCTTTATAAATACCGCGAACATTGGAAAGAATCGTGCTTTTTGCATTCTGTTCATAGGTTCCAAGTTCGGAAACGGCCATCATGTCAGCTTCTGCAGTTTTTGCAAGAAGAGTCATAACGTCAGCCGGCAACATAACTTCATCGTTACCCTTGCCTGCCAGAGTCAGACCAGCGCGCTGACCGTAGGAAAGATATCCGCTGGGGAAGCCGCCTTTAGCTTCTGCCATGGTGCCGTAACCCAGCATGCTGACAGCCATCTTCATAGCCTGCGCATAGGTTACTTTGCCGTCAGGATTAAAGGAATCGCCCTTAGAGACAAGACCCATGGACAAAGCGGTGTAAATTTCCGGTGCATAAGGATGCGCCAGCGTTACATCGCCAAAGGAAGCCTCTGCTGCTGCCGGTGCTTTATCATAAGCCAGGCGGATTAAGCCGGCTGCGAATTCCGCACGGGTAACACCTTCAGCTGAAAAAGACATGTCTCCTGTTAAATAGGAAACGAGGGCAGAATCGCTCTCTTCTGCTGCATAAGCAACAGGCATAACCGGGAGCACCGACATGATGCAAACGGTCAGGATTAAAAAGATATGTAAAAGACGTTTCATTATCGGGCACCTCCCTGATCCTTCCAGTTTTTACAATTCAGAAGCATCTTCGCAGTCTGTGCTCTGGTTGTATTGGAAAGAGGACTAAAGCTGCCGTCATCCATGCCGCTGATCAGACCCTGTGCATGGAGTGCACCAACGTGTGCGCCGGCATACTCAGAAATTGTGTCGCTATCGGCAAATGCTGTAGCGTCCACGCCTTCCAGATTCAGAAGACGGCTTAAGATAACCGCTGCATCCTGTCTGGAAATGGTGTTGTTGGGGTTGAAGCTGTTTGCAGCATCACCCTGAACGAGACCTGCTTCTTTTGCTGCGCTGACAAAGGGAGCATACCAAGCATCAGCACTAACATCAGCAAAACCTGCAGGAGCACTTGATTTTAAGTTAAAGAGGTTGCAAACCATCTTAATAAACTCAGCTCTTGTAACGGCATTGTCGGGATAGAAACCGCCATCGGGATAGCCGCTGACAACGCCTAAAGAAACCAGGCTGTTGATCTGGCTTTCGCCCCAATGGCCAACGACGTCACGGAAGCCCTGGGTCTGAGGCTGATTCTGCACCGGCTTATTGGTTTCCGGCACAGGGAGAATCTTTCCGGCATCAGCGCCCCAGATAACGGAGCTGCTGCCGCCGCCACCGCCGCCACCGCCGCCATTTCCGCGGCTGTCTTCATGTTCGTCATCGTAAACATCACCAACGATAACAGAAAAATGAGACTTGATAGCACTTAAGGTGGTCAGGTTGCTTTTCTGTCTGAATAATTCTTTAAATACATTTTCAGGATAATTTAATTCTGAATATTTTGTTCCGGCAACGATTTTCTCGTTAAAGAAACCGTTACCTTCTTCGCTGCCCAGTAACAACTGCTGCAGTTCCTGCCAGGATTCGGTATAGCCCGCTGCGCTGACAAGACCGACACCGTAAAGGTCTTCTAAGGCAGTTAAGGTTTGCAGGTCCAGACCACTGACTGTTGCCAGATAATCAGCCTGTGCACCTGTGCCTAAGTTTTTATACTGCTCAAAGCAGTCGATTCCGAGAGTGCTATTAACCAAATAGTCTTTATAAGGTTCGATATAACTCAAAGGAGCACCGTGACCAAGATAGTACAGAGCAGCTGAGCGTTGCAGTTCATCGTTCAAACTGGTCTGCGTAAAGCCAGTTGCCGGACGAATTTTGAAAAGATACTCTGATGTAAAACCTAAATCCGGCATCTGGAGAACCACCTGGAAAGGCTCCAGCAGCGTTTGAATCGCTGTACCGGATGTTGCCAGGTTGACATTGGAAGACAACGCTGCCAATTCACCGGGATTTACATAAGTAAACAGAGCAGATGTCCAAGTATTGGTACCGCTAGTCACATGGACTTTATAGCGTCCGGTAACAAGACCGGCCGAAAGAATAATCGGCATGGTAAATGTGCCGTCTGTGTTTGCCAGCGTTGCTTCGATCATAGCCGGCTTATTGGAGTTGCTGATCGTTGAAGCGCTCTGTGATTCATCCAGAATTAGGATAGAAATAAGACCACTAGCGCCGGTTCCCGTTACCGTCAGCGTATTTTCAACAAGACTACTGCTTGCGGAAAAATCTGCCGCACTAACCGGGCATATAGCAACCGTTAACATCAGCATCAAGGTCAGTAAAATTGCTACATATTTTTTCATTCTCATACCCCCAGTTCGTATAACGCAAAAAGCGTTGTAACAAAACTTGTGTGAATAATTCTCTAAGTCACAAATAAGAGAGAAAAACTTCTCTCTTATTTGTGTTTTTTATTTGTTGTTTTATCGCAATTTTGCGATTAATTTCAATTAGTTCAGAGCACCTTCAGCTGCTGCGTAGAAGGGCATCATCCATGCTTCGCTCTTCCAAAGGAATACTTTGTAAGAAGTTGCTTCATCATCAGAAACCGTTACGCTCAGCTGACCGTCTTCTGCTGTGTCGCTGAGGCAGGTTGCGAACTGGTCAGCACCCTTATACAGAGCAACAATCATGATAACATCTTCATCAACTGCGTAAGGCAGCGTTGCGGTTACTTCCTTGCCGTCAATAGCAACATCCAGGTCAGAAACCTTGTAGAAGATTCCGGGGAGAACGCCACGGCTTAAGTAAGCATAGTTACCTGCAGCCGGACCGCTTGTTACAGCAGCACCACTTGCATCTACCAGACTAACCGGTGTGTTGGGGCAAAGTTTAGCGTTCAGACCGTCTGCGGTTACGGCAGAAGTAGCAGCATCCATCAGAACGATAGCGCCACTTCCTAAAACAACAGAACCATCAGCACTGCCGGGCAGAGCAACGGTCTTAGCAAGAGCGTCTAACTCTACTTCTAAACCGGAAGGGATATATTCATAGGTGAAATCATCAAGATAGCAGGGCGCTGTACCATTACACATTACAGTAAGAGTAACATTGCCAACCGATGTTGTAGCGGCTGTTCCGTTATCTGCCGGATAGTCAAAGTTAACTTCAATGGGCTCATCGTTCATCAGAACGCCATTCAGATAGAAATCAACGGTATTTGTTCTGCCTTTACCGTCAGCTACGTTCAGAACATAGTCAACTCTATGCCACTGATTCAGCGCTGCTTTCGGCGCAACAATGGTATTATCATCTGCTACTTCAGTCATGTTGTGTTTAATACGGACATCCTGAGCGGTAAACTGCAAATCAATCTCCGTGTAAACACTCAAACTGCCTGCAGCATACGGTCTAACAGTGATACGCTTTGTTGTTTCTGTACCGGTGAAGGAGTCTTCATCAAGCAGAATAGATACACCGCCACGAACCACAGAACCGGGTTCAAATTCTCTGGAACCCCAGATTGCACTGGTCGTTGTTTTAGGAACAGCTACATTAGGATTGCTTGTATCCGTCGCAGTTCTGAATGCAACTTCCTTCCAGGTGTTTGCATCAGAATAAAACTTCATGACTTTATCGCTTGCCGGTTTACCTGCAAAGCCATCGCGAATTGCATCAGCTGCTGCGCCGCTAAATGTCATATCCGCCGAAACATAGGTGTTGCCCGTTGTTCCGTTCGGAATCATATAGTTTCCTGCATTATTAAGAACGCCAGTAAAGTCATAGTTTCTGAAAATCTTCTGCGGTGCTGTAATAGTGTCTACACTATCCTCTACAGGACAATAGGCAATTTTGAAGTTATCAATTTCCTCTGAAATTCCCAGAGAAGGAGCCTGTACATACGATCTCTCATTCCAGATGGGGTTAATTTCTGTAATAGTACCACCAACGTTGGTTGTAGATTTTAAAATACCGTTAACGTACAATTCTTCAGAAGTTTCTGTAAAGCGGATATCATAGTGATTCCAGGAATTTACAGGAATAACATCATAGTAGTTGTTATACGGGAACTCAAAGCCGTTATGATAAGCATAATTTGAACGCTTAAAATAAATTCTCTTGTTGTAGTTAGCTTCGCCGTGTTTTAAATCAAAGCTAATAATAACATCACGTTTTTCATCCGGTGTTAACGCAACGCTAAGCGGTGTACGAACCTGCACTGTACTATTATAAGTACCAATTACAGGCTCCCCTTCTGCATAAGCAATCCGAACAGCTGTATCAGTTGTTGCTTTTCCGGAAGAGCCGGGAACATCAACAAATTTTGCAGCAGGAATATATGCAGCCGGAACTGCTGCTGCCCATTCTGCGGCAGAACTAATTGTTTTAACAACTTCATATTCTGCAGGAGTTTCGGGAACTACAGGAACTACCGGTGTATAGTCACCGCTATCACAGGTAAAACTTTTGATGTTGTCAAAGGAGAAGGAACCCTTATTTCCTGCTGCAGATGCACCACCCATGTACATATAGAATCTCTGGAAGGATTGAACTGCATCATAAGTCATTTCAGAAACCGACTTGCCATCTAAATATACAACAATTTTAGTTGATGCACTACCAGTTATTTCCTGACAAACATCAATTGTATGCCAACCGTTATCTACAATTACATCGCTTGTCGAAGTTCCGTTATAACTTGCTGTTACAGCCCCTGTAGGTTTAGACATAACATAAATCGGTTTATCTAAGGCCCAACCATTAAACAGAACGATTTCACGCTTGAGGTCAGCACCTTCCATAGCAAAATCAAAAGAAATCCACGCTTGTTTTCCGGAAGCATTAGATAAATCCAAAGGAACACTACCATTTAAGGTAACGGTATTCGTCCGCCAGAAACCTGTCTGCCAATGGTTGCCTGCCACACCCGCTGTCGCGTTCCATTTCAGAGCAAAACCGTTATCATCACCGCGGTCAACACCTTCATAAGAACAAACACCTCTAGTTTCATTAAAGATGTCAAGTCCCCAACCAGACTGATTTGTCTGAATTGCACTTACAGCATCACCGGTTGTTAAATATGAAAAATCAATTGTAGTACCGGGTGTAATTGCCGCACTTGCGGTCATGGGGATTGCCATGCAGCCTGCGACCATGATTAAGGTCAGCATCAGGCTAACTAATTTTTTCATGTTTTTCACGCTAAAACAACTCCTATCTTTAATAATGTATAAACCGCACCACACGGTTAGTCAGCATCTTCTTAAGGAAGATAGCCTTGCGATCTTCACCAGGCTTCCGCATAAAACGGATAAATTGGGATCATGAAAAAATATCCGTTTCGTCAGGGAATGCATTCCCTGCAAATTCCATTCCTTAAAAATCCGCTTAATTTACAATAGGGAAATTAACGATTGTTAAAACGGTCTAACTGATTCTGCTTAATTTCAATAACGCGTTCAACACCCAGATTCTTCAGTTCTGCAATGAACTGATCATAGTTCTCAAGGTCAGCACTGCCTGTGATGAACTTCAGGGTCTGTTCGTTTACATAGTCATCGATGTTGGTCAGCAGTTCGTTCAGTTCGTCTGCTTCTTCCTGACTGGGTGTTACGCTGGGCAGAACGTGTGCATTCATGTTGGTCTTCCACAGTTCTCTTGCGCCTGCCTGAGCCGGGTCAGTATAACGCAGTTCAGCGAAACGTTCATCACCAAGAGTAATCCACTGTCTGAAATAAGGAGACAGCAGGCTGAAGTCAGATTTGTAGGGCTCTAAGAGTTCTACATCGCCGCTTTCCATGGTGTAGGTCACGCCTTCAATACCGAAGTTACAGAGCATACCGCCCTCTTCTGTTACACCATAGTCTAAGAATTTAGCAGCCAGCTCAATATCTTTACAACTGGTTGTAATTGCAGCAAAGTCATAGATACCGCTGACACCGTAAGCTTCCGGCATATGACCGAATTCTGCTTTCTGGCCACGGGTTGCTGTGGGATACGGCAGAGCCTTAAAGCTGAAGCCGCTACCGCTTTCGCGGCTGGAATCGTTCAGGCCTTTAACAGCACTTAAGAAATAGTGTGTAACAGCGGAACGACCGTCTAACATTTTCTGATAGGTGATGGTGTCTTCGATGCTGACAAATTCTTTGTCTAACAGACCTTCAGCAGCCCAGTCACGCATCAGGGTCAGAGCATTCTTGAACTTATCGGTCATAGGACCGTATTCAACTTTGCCGTCATCGTTAATGTAATAAGCACAAGCTGTGTCGAAACCACCGAAAATGAAGGGAGCATAACGAGCATCTGTCATCAGACGTCCTTCATAGGTCAGAGGAGATTCAACGCCGCTTTCTTTGAACGCTTTCAGCATTGCTGTCCAGTCATCAATGGTTTCAGGATCAGGAATGTTCAGCTTTTCAAGGAGGTCACCACGAACCATGGGGCCAATGAAGGGAGCTGTGTCTCTTCCGTTGATACCGGAGAAACCGAAGAGCTGACCGTCTTCTGTCTTTAAGTACTTAGCACGCTCGGGATCAGCTTCTAAGTGAGCTTTATAAACCGGTGCGTAAGCATCAACAATCTTGTCGATGGGGTAAATAACGCCCTCGCGGATTGCATCAGCCGGGCTATAAGCACCGCCGAGCCAGGTGTGAACAATGATGTCGGGATATTCGCCGGAAGCGATTAACAGGTTAAACGCCTCGCCAGCATCACCACTGGGGAATTTCCACTCAGTTTTGATACCGGTACGTTTGGTGAATTCCTGGTGAACCGGTGTATCCTCATGGGTCAGGTAAGCCGCATCAGGCTTGTGGCTGGTCCAGAGAGTCAACACTGTGTCGGACTCGATGGGATAAGTGTCACCATATTTGGGTTCACCGATTTCCGGCTCTTTGCCAAGATTGCCGCCAGTTGATGTGGCACAGCCTGCAAGAAGCATCATCATTGCAAGAACCAGTGCCAAAGCTTTTAAAAGCTTTTTCGAAGTTTTCATACCTTTCACTCCTTTTAAAATTTTGTTTTTATTTTTTCATGTGATTACACACTAGAAAACTATATTAACATGAGTTTCTTCCTATTTAATAGGAGATATATTATAAGTTCAAAAGCCGGATAGCATTTTCTTTTGCTATCTTATTAAAGGCGACTTCAGAAAGCTTACCGCTATCCTTCCAGTCAATCAGAGTCTGTGCCAACGGCAGGGGCATTCCGACACTGCAGAAGTCAGTTCCGAAATAAGCCCTGTCCTGAAATTCTTCTAAGAACTTCGGTCCGTATTCCGGATCTCTGGTCAGAGCATTATAGCAAGTTCCATCAGACAGATCCAGATGCAGGTTGGGGTACCGGCGCAGAAGTTTGGGAACAACGCCCTCTTCTTTAATCGGACCTTCCGGCAGGCGACCTACCTGGCTTCCTCTGAAGCCCCAGACAACGCCGCGTTCCGCCGGGGTTTCCAGTCTGGCAATTTCAGACCAGAACACGGGACCGTGACCTAAAACGGTCAGTTCAGGGAAGCGCTGCAGGGTAAACTCCAGTTGGGGAAGACCCGGTTCATCGTAAAGACCAAAGGAACCGGTTTTCGTCACGGAACCGTCATAGGTAACGGGAAGACCAACCTTCTCCGCTGCAGAAAACAGATTCTGCACCAAGGGATCCATAACCTCCAGATTCGGCATGACCTCGCCCAGACCTTTGCAGCCTTTGTCCTTATAATACTGGAGGACTTCATCAAGGGGAGCAAAGGGGGAATTGGTTAATGCACGGGGATCAAGATTTACAAAAGGAATAAATCTGTCCGGATACTTCGCCGCCATATTCAGAATATCTTCATTACTCTGCGGCATATAGATTTCCGGGCTGACGATGGGCATCAAAACGCCCTTCTCAATTCCATACTTGTCATATTCTTCAATTAATTCTTCCGGCGAAAAAAACCGGGTTACAAAGGGATAGGGTTCCCAGAACGCATGGGCGTGTATATCAATAAACATGTTGTTTCCTCCTATTTCCCTATTAACCCTTAACAGAACCAATCATAACGCCCTTAACGAAGTACTTCTGCAGGAACGGATATACACACAGAAGCGGCAGGGTTGCAGCTACGATGGTTGAATACTTAATGGTCATATCAATCTGTTCACGGTCATCCATCAGCGCATGGGTCTGATTCTGAATCAGCAGATCGCGGAGAACAAGCTGAAGAGGAACCTTCGCTGCATCCTGCAGGAAGATTGCCGGATAGAACCAGCTGTTCCAGAAGGTTACACCGTAGTAAAGAACCATAACGGCAATAACGTTAGAAGACAACGGCAGGATGATTCTTGCCAGAATCGTAATATCGTTGGCACCGTCTAAGTAAGCAGATTCTTCCAGGGAATCAGGAATGCTCTGGAAATTGGTCCGCATAATAATCATGTTATACACGGAAAGGCCACCGATTAAAACACAGCTCCAAAGGCTATCGTAAAGACCCAGGCTCTTGATGTTTAAGTAAACCGGAACCATACCGCCACCAAAGTACATCGTGAACAGTGCTAAGAACGTAAAGACTTTTCCGAACCAGAAATTTTTACGGGACATAATGTAGGCACCAAGCGTTGTCAGGAACAGGCTGACAACAAGGCCGGCTGCTACGATGAAGATGGTATTCTTAAAACCCATCCAGATTTTCGGATATTCAATAATTGCTTTGTAGGCTTCCAGGGTTCCACCCAGAGGAATCCATAACGGACCGGAATGACCTCTTAAAAGGTTGGAGTTGGAAAAAGATGCCATCACAACATACCACAGAGGATACAGGGTTACAAGCGTTGCCCCGATGATCAGGATATAGGTAATAACGGAAAAGGCACGGTCGCCTTTGCTGATTTTGATTTTATTGTTTGTTTTTACCATAAGCTTGTTTCCCCTACCTTTCCGGCAATCTGGTTTACTGCAACCAGACAGATGACATTGATTACATTGTTAAAGAGACCAACTGCTGTAGATAAGCCCCAGTTAAAGTCCTGCAGACCTTTACGGTAAACATAGGAGTTAATGATATCTGCAGTTTCGTAGGTCAGAGGGTTATAAAGCAGAATGATTTTATCAGCACCCAGGCTCATCATCTGACCCACGCGAAGAATCAGCATGATAATGATGGTCGGTGCAATTCCCGGAAGAGATACATGAAACAGTTTCTGAATACGACTGGCACCGTCAATGTCTGCCGCTTCATAAATCTCTCCGTTAATACCACAGAGTGCAGAGAAATAAATAATCGAACTAAAGCCGGTTTCCTGCCAGATATCTGACACGATATAAATGGTTCGGAACATGGACGGCTCCTGAAGCAGGATTCTGTCGCTTCCGGTGATTGCGGCAACAATCTGACCGATGAAACCGCCACTGGAACAGAACTGCGTTACCATACCACAAATAACTACCAGAGAGATAAAATGCGGGAAGAAGGAAACGCTCTGGGCAACGCTTCTGACAACACGGCTTCTGATTTCATTGGTCAGCAGCGCGAAGATGATCGGAAGCGGGAAACAGAACAGAATCATGTAAAAGTTCAAGAGCAGGGTGTTTCCCAACAGACGTCCGAAATTTCTGCTCCGGAAAAATTCTTCGAAATACTTAAAGCCAACCCAGGGGCTGCCCGCAATACCAAGTCCGGGACTGAAATTCTTAAACGCAATAATAATACCGTATAACGGTTTATAGCAAAATAGGAACAACCAAACAAGAACCGGCAACGCCATCAGGTATTTCAGCTTGTTTGCTTGCCAATCTTTTTTCAAAATTTGAGAAAAACTCTGCTTAGGCCCTAAAGCCACCGGATTTTTCTGCATTTTCATTTTTCTTTGCATACTTTTCTTCTCCTCCTGCAAATTGTTCTGCAATAATAATCTAAAACCAAATTCCACCTGAAAACCGAATCTCGAAAGCGTAAAAATGTGACCACGTTTTGAGAAAGATCTCAGACTTGCCATTTTATGTCATGTGCAAAAAAAGACGTATTTTTTTTGCCCTTTTCGACCGGGAAAATTCTGTAATCCTAAAAAAAGTGACACTTCGCCCGTTGTAAATTATTATCATAATGTAATTATAGCAAGTTTTGCTCAAAAATGATAGAACTTCGAATGCAAAAAAATAGGACTATTTTTTCCAAAGGCCATTTTCAGGCTATTTCCCATTGACAAAAAACACACCGGAAAAGTTAAAAAAAATCACTGTAGAAATTGTCTCTACAGTGATGTCATTTTTTCTGATTTGAATGTGCTTCGATACTTCCGGGGCGACATGCCATATCGCTCTTTAAACTGTCGATAAAAAAAGCTACTGTTTTCATATCCTACCGCGCTCATGATTTCCGCGACAGTCATTTTTGTATCCTCTAAGAAGACAACCGCCTGCTGAAACCGCTTTCTTTGCAGCAATTCCAGGAAGGTGTATCCCGTGCTGTTCTTAATAATCCGGCTCATGTTGGAGACAGATTGATACATGCTGTGAGCAAGTTCTGTCAAAGTTGCCGTCTGATACTGCTTGTTAATATATTGAAGCGCCGCATCCACCAGAAGATTGTTACCGGAAAGGAGGGAGGTGCTGCTGACAGTCTCCAGATTATTAATCAGGTAGAGAAAAATCAGTCCCATGGTATACTGATTAACCGTGCTCTGTCTTTTCGTGTCCATCATGGAAATAATCAGGTTCTCAAACAGGTTATTAATTTCAGGATTCTCTGCAGTTCTGAAAAGAAGATACTGAGGGCGGTTATCATCAATTCTCAGCACACTCATCAGGAATTCTGCCAGAATATCCCCCTTCTTTTCTCCCAACATAACAAGAGGAAGATCAAAAAACTCAGGCAGAATAATAAAGTTTACCGCCACCGTTCCGCTGGTTGTTTCGTCAACACTGTGCTTAACATGCTGATTCATGAACAAGACATCTCCGGCCCGTACATTCAATGCCTTGCCGTCTATCCGATGGGTAATATTGCCGTTGTATACATACATGATTTCAACAAAGTTATGCCCATGAAGCGGAACCTCTTCCGCTATTGTATGTACCGAAACACCAATGGTTTCTCCCAAAGGAAGATATTCACTGTTGTTGATAATTTCACTACCGTCTTCACAATATAAGCGATGAACGAGCCTTTCATGATAACTCTTTCCTTCTTCCGCGGAAAAATTAACAAGTTGTTCTAAAAGTTCCTGACGCATACCGCACCTCCTTTTTGACCGTTTGCAGGGTTTTTTCTATTATCTGATTTCTTTCAGCAGTTCTTTCGCACCGTCAACAATCCGTTGATCAACACCTTCTTTAAAGGGAGATGTCCGGGCCTCATAGCCGCCTTCGTCAAACGCAGACTGCACCGGGAAATATCCCTCATCACCATTCGTCAGAGCGCAGGGCAGAATCATTTTCCATCCCTCTGTCTCTTTGATTTTTACGCCGATCTCCGTAAAGGGTTCGCCGGGAATCCCCAACAGAACCACATCACCCAATTTCAGCGCCGTCAGGTTCAGCATGAAGTTTTCAGGACCATTTTCAAGGCGACACATCCGCAGCGCCTCTGCCACAACGGTGGTCAGTTCCATGGCCTCAAAAGGAATTTCATGATCCTTTCCTGCTTCATGCAGTTCTTTATACAGATGCGCCCGGGGAAGATCTTCTTTTGCCGGAACGTTAGCCGGAATTTTGATAATTTTTTCTGCAATCGCAATATCATTAACGTCAATATATTCCACTTTGTCATACACTTGGAGAACCGTTCCCGCCAAAGCACGTCCCACAAAGCGCGCCATGCCCGGACTCTTCATTTCGTTGTCAAAACTGATTTCCGTGTCATTCATGTCGCCGCCTTCCGGATTGACATGGGTGCTGCCCACATCTCCTTCTGCCCCGGCAAAGAACATGCACTTCGTGCCGTCAAGGGCTTTTTCAACGGTTCTTCTCATCCAGCCCGGCCAGTCAGAAGCAAAGAGTTCGCCGTTAATAGTATCTGCATGCAGGCCGTAGTTCGCCAGAACAACGCTGGCACCGCCCTCCCGGTCAAAACGGAGAACATTCACCCGTTGATCCAGTTCGCCGATGGGATGGTCAATGTTCGGATCGTTAATAGGCGGACAGGTCATCGTTGTACCATCTTTCATTTTATACCGTCTGATATATGCCACTCTCTCCGGTGCATAACCCACAGCAAAGCCCATTGTGGCATTCTTAAGGTCAGCAAGCGCCATAACCGTACCGTCCACAATCCGATTCGTCACAAATTCTGCATACTGTCTGATGACGGTTTCATCTGCATCAAACGCCTTCGTGGGAACCAGCAGGGAACCGGTATGGGTATGAGTTGCAGACAGAAAAACATTTTCTTCCCCAATGCCTGCTTTTTCCTTAATCCCTGCTTTTACCTGTTCCAGAACAGATTTGTCAAATCCGCATACGTCCACGCTGATTAAAACGATTTTCTTCTCCCCGAGAGAAAAAACCATGATTTCGCTCATTAAATCATCAAGAAACCCTTTGCCATACCGGGGAATATAGTACCCCGCAACACCGGCTCCGAGAGGCGGATTTATGTTCACTTCTGCATATCCGACTTTAAACTGATCCACATTAATTCTCCTTATCTGCTACAATTGATTGTCCAGTTTAATGATTTTTTCAATTGTATTATAACATTAAATATTTTGCAATGCAATATATTGCAGAAAGAAAAAAATTGCATGTTTTTGCAAAAAACGGTCCCTTGCTTTTTTATATCCACTATGATATAATTTTAGAAAAGATTTTGAAAGAGAGGAAGTTACAATGAGTTATCAAGAAGCTAAAAAGCGTTATGCTGATATCGGCATTGATACAGATGCTGTCATTAACAAATTGAAAAATATTCCCGTTTCTATCCATTGCTGGCAGGGTGATGACGTCACCGGTTTCGACCATGACGGCCCCTTAACCGGCGGCATTCAGGCAACCGGAAACTACCCGGGTAAAGCCAGAACACCGGAAGAACTCATGGCTGACATGGATAAGGCCATCAGCCTGATGCCCGGTAAGAAAAAGCTGAATGTTCATGCCTGCTATGCAATTTTTGAAGAAGGCGGTTTCGTTGACCGTGATAAAATTGAGCCTAAGCACTTTGAAAAATGGGTTCAGTTTGCAAAAGAGCGGAACATGGGAATTGACTTTAACCCTACTTTCTTTTCTCACAATAAGGTGAAAGACGGTCTGACTCTGACCAGCCCCGACGAAGAGACCAGAAAATTCTGGATTGACCACGGAAAAGCCTGCATCCGAATTTCTGAATACTTTGCAAAAGAAACCGGCATTCCCTGTGTTATGAACATCTGGATTGGTGACGGTTATAAGGACATTCCCGCTGACCGTTTAGGACCGCGTTTGCGTTATAAGGACTCTATTGAGCAAATTCTCTCTGAACCCTTCGACAAAAATCTGGTAAAACCCTGCGTTGAATCCAAAGTGTTTGGTGTTGGTGTTGAAGCCTACACCGCCGGTTCTGCTGAATTTACACTGACCTTTGCTGCAACCCACGACGGCTGTCTGCCCCTGATGGATAACGGTCACTACCATCCGACAGAAGTTGTTTCCGATAAAATTCCGGCGCTTCTTGCCTTCTTCCCCGAAATCGCACTGCATATCACCCGCCCCATTCGTTGGGACAGCGACCATGTAGTTCTGTTTGATGACGAAACGAAGGAAATGGCAAAAGAAATTATCCGCAACGATGCCTTAGACCGGGTTCACATGGCACTGGACTTTTTCGATGCCAGCATCAATCGTATCGCTGCCTGGGTTGTTGGTTTCTCCAGTTGGCAGAAAGCCCTGCTTTCCGCTATGCTGACGCCCAACGCGCAGTTCAAGAAATTGCAGGATGAAAACCGTCTGACCGAACTGATGGTTTTAGCAGAAGAACAGAAACTCTACCCCTTCGGCGAAGTCTGGGAAGAATATTGCAGAGTTTGCGGCGTTCCCACCCAGAGCGCATGGCTGGAAGAAATTAAAGCATATGAACAGAACGTTCTGTCCAAACGATAAGGAGAATTATGATGAAAGATTTTATTGCAATGTGTCAGAAAATCGGCCCTATGGCTGACTATGTGCAGGGTGGCGGCGGTAATGCCTCCTGCAAACACGATGGCAACCAGATGGCTATCAAAGCCTCCGGTTTTACCATTAAGGACATGACGGAAGATACCGGCTATGTCAACGTTGACTACATAAAAATCAAGGATTATCATACGGATGTTCCCGCAGAAGAACTGGAAACAAGAGAAAAGGAATCCACGCCGTTTACTCTTTCCTGCGTGTTAGGCGATAACAGCCTGCGTCCTTCCGTTGAAACCGGTTTCCATTCCCTGATGAAGAAATATGTTATGCATACACATCCGGTATATGCCAATGTGCTGACCTGCTCCGAAGGCGGCGCTGACATGGCAAAGGATATGCTGGACGGCATGGATTTCGTATGGATTCCCTACATTAACCCCGGTTTTTCTCTGTCTTTGGTCATCGGCGACGCGCTGGCTGACTACGAAAAGACCAACGGCGTTTTCCCGAAAGTTATTTTCCTGGAAAACCACGGTTTGATTACTACATCTGACGACGCCGACGAATGCACCGAACTGCACATCCGCGTCAATAACTTAATCAAAGAGAAACTGAACCTGAAAGATTTCTACACCGGCCTTTCCGTTACAGAAGACGGTGATACATGGGTTTGTGATGCACCGGTGATTGCAGAATACTTCTCCAAGTACTCTTTAGAGAATATTACCGATATTGCCCTGTATCCTGACCAGCTGGTTTACTTAAACTCCGGCATCAAGGACGGCAAACTGTCCTTTGAAAACGGCAAAGCCATTTTCAAAACCACTAAAACAGAGGCTCTGGCTATGCTGGAAACCTTTGCAGCTTTTGCCTACATCATTGATTGCCAGAAAAATGCAAACCTGACTGTACATCCCATGGATACCAAAGCCACCGGCTTCATCAACAACTGGGAAAGCGAAAAATACAGAAAAGCTGTTGCAACAAAATAAAAAAACCATATAAAAAGACCTGCGATTTTATCGCAGGTCTTTTTTCTTTGCAAGTTACATTGTAAATGTTTCATTCTTAACCCAGGAACAACCCAGCTCAGAAAGTGTCTTCCCTTCATCATAGGCTTTGACAAGCAAGTCATAAAGTTCCGGCACATAGGTTTTTTCCTGTTCACTGTCTTTAACCACCATTGCTTCCGGAAAGTCTTGAATCGTGCATTGCTCATACAGACTATTAATCACAGCATTATGCGCTGACGCTGTCACGGTACTGCAGGGCAGTTCTTTACCGCTTGTAACGGCGTCAATAGCATCCCACATATGCTTCATGGGTCTGGTTTCCGCCAGAGGTTCACCGTAATCTTTAACGGTTCCATCCTTAAAGGTTGCGCGCATGCCGCCGTCTGCCTCATAATGCACGGTAGCATTTTCAAATTCCAGATCGAATTTCGGCTCAATGTTGCTGGTGGTTGCATGAGAGGCGATAAAGAGCACCTCAGCGCCATTTTTCATGCCCATTTTCAGCACACTGGTATCAAAGTTCTCAATTTCATTTGCTCTGAGAAGTTCCGCAGAAACAGACTCCGGGATTGCCGCTGCCGCCTGCTTCTCCCCTAACAGAAACAAAAGATTGTGAAGAAAGTGCGCCGCAGCATTGGATGCAACAGAATCTAAAATCAACTTGCCGGAATCATCTTTAAGCTTTCCGCCCCACTTTGTGCCACGGTTATAGTAACTCCAGGCACGGGGCCAGAGTACCATGGTTTTAAACATCAGAGGCTTTCCTAAAACGCCATCAATAATATCCTGCTTTAAGTTCAAAATCGGCGTGGTATAGGAATGCTGATAGGCAATAGCAATAAACTTCCCGGTCCGCTTCGCCGCCTCAGTCATAGCCTGCGCCTCTTCTCTTGAGGGCGCAATAGGCTTTTCACAAAGGACATTGGCGCCATGCTCTACGCAATAGATACTGTGCTCTGCGTGGAGATGGGGCGGTGTGCTGATAATAACCAGGTCTGCCGTCCGCTCTGCAAAAAAATCCTGAATGGTTTTATAAATAGGAATTCCTTTTTCGCGGAATTCATCTGCATACATACAGGCATCAATGTTTCTGGCAACAACGCCCGCATATTCAAATTTATCACTACCGAAGTGGTCAAGAAGCGGACGGGTATACGCCGTTGCATAGCCGCCTGCACCTAAAGTAACAACTTTAACGCTCATGGTAAAACCTCTTTTCTGCTTTTATCTTATCTGAATTTAACCCGGAATAACCTCATCACCATGCTCCTGCATCCATTTGTATGCCACATCATAGGCCTCATAGTCAAGGTCAGCCATGGTGTTGCTATGAAAGACAACGCCCTCTGCCTCGCCGGAAAGAAGCTTTTCACGATACCAGTCGAGCTGCCATTTAACAGCTTCACCGGTCGCCTGTTTGTTTTCTCCGAAGTTATAGAGATAACAACCAAACATGAACCGTTTTCCCGGTGCCTGTTTTTTCATGATTTCAAACTTTTCAGGAATCAAAAGGTAGTCTTTTTCTTCCCAGGTCCACATGATAAGACCGTCAAAAGGATCAATATATTTCGCAAATTGCTTATCCCGTTCTTCATCAACACCAAAGAGCATCGTATACTGAACCATCCACAGATCCAGCGGACGGACATCATTATTTTTCATATAGTCTCTGGCTTTTAAAATGTTAGCCAGAAACGCATCTTCCCCCTTGCCGCGGGAATCTTCCACATAACCCTGAAAATCGTCAAAGACCAGACAACCAATGTTTTCAAAATCTCTGGCGTCTTCAATAAACGGTAAAACCGCATCGGCGTTCTCACTTGCCGCACGGCATTCCCAGCCCACCTGATTGAGCGTGGTAAAAGACTTGTTATACTGTCTGCGGTTAACCGTTGCATTGGTATGCTCCCCGTCCGGAACCATAAAAGTATTCCGGATACCCAGGTAGCAGCAACATTCCATCGGTGTCATACGGGAAACACCGGTGTTGCCATAACTATTATTGTAGCATCCCTCCGGATGCCCCCAAAGCCAGAATTTATCACGCAATAACATCTTACATCCTCCTTTACATAAACCTGCAAAAATACACAAAAACCAGATACGTATATCATATCAAAAACACCCGGAACAAACAAGGGAAAAACGGGTAAAAATGCATTGTGTTTCATCTTGGCTTCTCCCGGAATAATTTTCGGAGCACCCGGATATAAAATGCTCATTCTTCTTGGTTTTTATAGGAATAATAAAAATTTATCCTTGCAAAATTCCGGAAAGAATGCTAAGATAGATGCATGAAAAAGAAAATTTCTGAACTTGGTAAAAATGAGTATATGTTATGGAGGTTTTTATGATTCAGTATAACACTGCCCTTTGCGAACTCATCGGCAGAATTCAGTTACTTCTCCTCCAGTTCGGGCACGCAATTGTAGACAAAGACTGGTGCGGCAAGGTAACAAATCCCGATTATTCCAGGCTTTACTATGTAATTGGCGGCAGTGCCTCTATCCAGTCAGATGATGGAATCTTAATCCTTTCTCCGGGTAAGTGGTATCTTCTCCCTGCCGGCTTTTCATTCAAATTCAGTTGTGAACACGAACTGGAACAGATTTATTTTCATGTAAAATTATGTGATTTTGACAGAATCGACCTTCTGAGAAATTTAGGTAAGCCTTGCGCCTTTGTCCCAAACGACCTGCCGATGGACTTATTTCAACGATGTCTGGGGTCCCGGCAGATTACGGATGCATTAAAATTACAGCAGACGATTTCCGGCATTTTAATGACATTTTTAGATAAGCAGAAACTCTCCATTGAAAGCCGCGATTTATCGCCCTGCGTCGCCCAGGCAATTTCCTATATTAATCACCATCTGTCTGTCCGGCTGACCATCGAAGAAATTGCTGATGCTGCCTTTGTTTCCAAAAGCGCCCTGACAAAGCATTTCCGGAAAGAACTCTCCATGTCAGTTCACGATTATGTATCCGATGCGATTATGTTTGAAGCAGAACAGTTACTATTAAACAGCAATCTGTCCATCCTGTCCATCAGCGAGCGTTTTGGCTTCTGCGATCAGTTTTATTTTTCAAAATGTTTTAAAGAAAAGTTCGGCGTTTCCCCCAGAGCCAGAAAGAAATCGGTTGTTTTATAAAAAAATCTTGCAAAATGATGTTTTTTGTGATACAATGAATGCAAATATATGAACAAAAAGCTATGATGGAGCAAAGTAAGGTTACCAAAACCTCAGAAAGAGAGGGTTTCTCACCGGCTGAGAGGAAACCCGGTTAAGGGCAGACCTGAAATTTCACTCTGGAGCTGTGCGGTTGAAGGTTTTTAGTAGGCCGTGCCGTTATTGCACGTTACGCATCAATGAAGCCAAAGACTGTTGTCTTTGGGAATAAGGGTGGTACCACGAGCGACTTTTATGCCCGTCCCTTTTTAGGGGGACGGGTTTTTTTATGCGTCCGATTGTATCAATGAAAGGAGAAAATCATGAAAGACCAACTGCTGAGCATGAAAGAAAAAGCAGGTAACGCGCTTTCCGGCGCAAAAACCCTGCAGGATTTGGAGGATATCCGTATTAACCTTTTGGGTAAAAAGGGCGAACTGACCGCGATTCTGCGCGGCATGGGCGGACTGTCCGCTGAAGAACGTCCTGTAATCGGCCAACTGGCAAACGATGTCAGAGCGTTCATCGAAGGAAAAATTGAAGAACAGAAAAAGGCGCTTTTATCCGCTGCCAGAACCGAACAGCTTAAGTCCGAAACTCTGGACGTAACCATGGCAGGCAAAAAGCCCATCTTAGGAAAAACCCATCCTTTAACCACCGTTTTGGAAGAAGTGAAAGATATCTTCATCGGCATGGGCTTCTCCATCGCTGAAGGTCCCGAAGTTGAATATGATTACTATAACTTTGAAGCGCTGAATATTCCCCCGGATCATCCTGCCCGCGATACGCAGGATACCTTCTACATCAACGATAACGTGGTTCTTCGTTCCCAGACATCTTCCGTTCAGGTTCGTGTTATGGAAAATCAGAAGCCGCCTATCCGTGTTATTGCTCCGGGCCGCGTATACCGTAGTGATGCCGTTGACGCAACCCACTCCCCCGTTTTCCATCAGATTGAGGGCTTAGTGGTTGATAAAGGCATCACCATGGGTGACTTAAAGGGAACCCTGGAAGTCTTTATGAAAACTCTGTACGGAAACGACGCCGTGCTTCGCTTCCGTCCTCATCACTTCCCCTTCACCGAACCCAGCGCAGAAGTTGACGTTTCCTGCTTCGTTTGCGGCGGCAAGGGTTGCCGTGTTTGTAAGGGCGAAGGCTTTATCGAACTGCTGGGCGCCGGCATGGTGCACCCCAAGGTGTTAGAGCGTTGCGGCATTGATACCTCCATCTATTCCGGCTTTGCTTTCGGTTTAGGTCTTGAGCGTATCGTTATGCGCCGTTTAAACATCGATGATATGCGTCATTTATATGAAAACGACCTGCGTTTCTTAAACCAGTTCTAAGATAGAGAAAGGAAGATCGAACAATGAAAATACCTATGAGTTGGCTCAGTGATTACACGGATATTTCCGGAATCACACCTCAGGAATATAATCACGCTTTAACCATGACCGGTTCTAAGGTTGAAGGCATCGAAAACGCCGGCGAAAACCTGTTAAACGTCGTAACCGGTAAAATTTTAGAAATTGCGCCTCATCCCGATGCGGATAAGTTGGTTGTCTGCCAGATTAACGTTGGAGATAAAACGCTGCAGATTGTTACCGGTGCACCCAACGTCAAAGTTGGTCAGACCGTTCCCGTTGCCCTAGACGGTGCTCTGCTCCCTGACGGCACAAAAATCAAGACCGGTAAACTCCGCGGTGTTGAATCTGCCGGTATGCTCTGCTCTTACGAAGAACTGGGCATGACAGAAGCAGATTTCCCCGACGCTGAATACGGCATCCTGATTTTAGACGATTCTCTCCCCGCTGGCATGGATATCCGTGAAGTTTTTGGCTTAAACGAGAATATCGTTGAATTTGAAATTACCTCTAACCGCCCTGACTGTCTCTCCGTTATTGGTCTGGCTCGTGAAACAGCGGTTACTTTTGATAAACCCTTTACCGTAAAGGCACCGGAAGTCAAAGGCTGCGGTGGCGACATCAACGACTATGTTTCCATCTCTGTCGAAGACAAAGAAGGCTGCCTGCGCTATTGCGGCAAGGTGGTTAAAAACGTTAAAATCGGTCCCTCTCCCAAGTGGATGCAGGATCGTCTGAAAGCTTGCGGCATCCGTGCCATCAGCAACATCGTTGACATTACCAACTACATTATGCTGGAATACGGTCAGCCTATGCACGCTTTTGATATGCGCGACTTAGAAGGTGCCGCAGTTAACGTCCGCCGTGCGAAAGCCGGCGAAACCCTGACCACGCTGGATGATATCCCCCGTGAATTAGACGAGTCCATGCTGATGATTTGCGACGGCGTAAAGCCCGTCGGCGTTGCCGGCGTTATGGGTGGTCAGAACTCTGAAATTAAAGACGACACCACCACGATTTTATTTGAATCTGCAACCTTTAAGGCACCATTGGTTCGTAAAACCGCCAGAAAACTGGGACTCAGAACCGAAAGTTCTGCCCGCTATGAAAAGGGTCTTGATCCGGAAAATACTGAACCGGCAATTCTCCGCGCCTGCGAATTGGTTGAACTTTTAGGTTGCGGCGAAGTAGTTGACGGCATGATTGATATCCGCGGCGAAGCGGAAGCTCCTAATGTAATTCCCTATGATCCGGCTAAAATTAATGCTTTCTTAGGCACCGATATCGACAGAGCTTTCATGGATAAAGCCCTTTTGGCTCTTGGCTTTACCGTTAACGAAGACACGGTTATTCCTCCGTCTTTCCGTAAAGATGTTGAGGCGTTTGCTGATGTGGCAGAGGAAATTCTCCGTATTTATGGCTACGATAAAATCCCCTCTACCTTAATGTGCGGCGAAACAGCACACAGTGTTAAAACCCCCGCACAGAAACTGGAAGGTACCGTCAGAGATCTGCTTTGCGCCTGCGGTATGAACGAAATCGTAACCTTTAGTTTTACCAATCCGAACCTTTACGATAAACTTTGCCTTGCGGCTGACAGTCCTTTGCGAAACGCTGTCGCCATCAGCAACCCCTTAGGCGAAGAAAACTCCGTTATGCGTACAACTGCTATCCATTCCATGCTGGAAACGCTGGCAAGAAACCGGAACTTTAAGGCAGAATGCGCGAAACTTTATGAACTGGCAACCATTTATCTGCCACAGGGAGAAGGTCTGCCCGAAGAAAGAAAGGTTATTTCTCTGGGTATGTACGGTGGCTGTGACTTCTTTGACTTAAAAGGAATCGTAGAAACCCTGTTTGACAGCGTAGGTCTTTCCAGCGCCCGTTTCGTACCGGAAAGCAACAATCCTACGTTCCATCCCGGTCGCTGCACCTCCATTTGTGTCGGTAAGAAGGAAATCGGTATTTTAGGTCAGATTCATCCGGAAGTCTGCGACAACTATGATATTGATACAGAAATTTATGTAGCACAGATTAACCTGCCTGACATTCTGACTTATGCAAAGAATAACAAGACCTACAGTCCGCTGCCTAAGTACCCGGCCGTCACCCGTGACCTGGCTATTTTAGCAGATGACAGTGTTTACGCTGCTGACGTTGAAGCCATTATGAAGAAAAAGGCGAAGAAACTGTTTGCCGGACTGACTCTGTTTGACGTCTATAAAGGCAAGCAGGTCCCCGAAGGCAAAAAGTCAATGGCTTATTCCCTGACCTTACAGTCAATGGAAAAGACCCTGACCGACAACGAAGTAAATGAAACTGTCCAGGAGATTTTGACTGCCCTTGAAAAAGAACTGGGAGCCGTTCTCCGGTAAGGAGTCGTCATGGAACAAACAATTAAACCTAAAAAATTAAGGGGAACGGTTACCGTTCCCCCTTCAAAAAGTCAAGCACACCGTGCTGTTATTGCCGCCTGCCTTGCTGGCGGCATTTCTACATTATCAAATATTGTATTCTCTCAGGACATCCGGGCAACTGTCTCTGCCATGGCTGCCTTCGGGGCATCCATAACAGAAGACGGAAGCCAACTGACGGTTTCCGGTGCTCTGCCCGTTCCGGCAGAAGGTTCGGTCATTGATTGCTGCGAATCCGGGTCAACCTTGCGGTTTTTGATTCCCCTTGCCTGGATTTCCGGCAAACCGGTTACTTTTACCGGCAGAGGCAGGCTGATGTCCCGCCCGTTAGAACCGTATTTTGCTCTTTGTGACCAGGAGAACATCGCATACAAACAAACAGAATCAACGGTTATATTTTGCGGCAAATTACAAGGGGGCACGTATCGTCTCCCCGGCAACATCAGTTCTCAGTTCATCACCGGACTGTTGTTTGCGCTGCCGCTTTTAGAAAATGACAGCGTTATAAAACTGACCACCGCGGCAGAATCCGTGGGGTACATTCAAATGACCCTGGATGTTCTGGCTGACTTTGGCATTACGATTACGCACGACAACTACCAGACCTACTACATTCCCGGCAACCAATGCTATACGCCGCACAGCCTTTCTGTTGAGGGAGATTATTCTCAGGCGGCCTTTTATCTTTGCGCCAACGCCATGGGTAGTCAGGTCTCAGTTTGTGGCTTAAATCCCGGTTCCTCTCAGGGAGACAAAGAAATTCTCTCCATTATTGAACGGTTTGGCACCCCCCTTTCCGGCATTACCATTGACGTTAGTCAGATTCCGGATTTAGTGCCTGTTTTAGCCGTTTTGGCAACCCAGGCAGAAGGGACCACTCACATTGTTAATGCTGCAAGGCTTCGTATCAAGGAAAGCGACCGCCTGACCACAACGAAAGATATGCTGACCCGGCTGGGTGCCGACATAACAGAACTGGAAGATGCCCTGATTATCAAAGGAAAAACGCCACTTTCCGGCGGCACTGTTGATGCTTATAACGACCATCGAATCGCTATGGCAGCAGCCATTGCCGCAACGGTAGCTACAGATACAGTAACGATTCTCGGCGCAGAATGCGTCGCAAAATCCTATGGAAACTTCTGGCAGGACTATTTGTCTCTGCAGGGTTAGGAGGACATGATGGCAAATATTTTCGGAAACATTTTAAAACTCTCTCTGTTCGGCGAATCTCACTCGGATGCCATCGGCATCGTGATTGACGGTCTCCCCGCCGGTCTTCCCCTGGATTTTGAGGAAATCCGGGCGGAAATGGAGCGCCGCGCGCCGGGAAGAAATCAATTTTCAACGCCCAGAAAAGAGGGCGATATTCCCCGGATTGTCAGCGGATTTTTCGAGGGCAAAACCACCGGTACGCCTCTTTGCGCCCTGATTGAAAATACCAACACCCGCTCAAAAGACTACACACCGGAACTTTTGCGTCCTTCTCATGCAGATTATACCGCGCTCTGCCGCTATCACGGCTTTTCGGATTACCGCGGCGGCGGGCATTTCTCCGGCAGACTGACAGCACCTCTGACCTTTGCCGGTGCCATTTTAAAGCCCTATTTAAAGGCACAGGGCATTGAGATTTTTGCCCACATCAAGTCGTTAGAATCTTTAGAAGACGCTGGTTTTGACGCCGTAAATCCGGATCTTGCGACTTATAGAAAGCTAAAAACCGAAACCCTGCCGGTTCTAAATCCCGAAATGGCAGATGCCTTTGCAGATGCCATTAAGAAAGCAAGGGAAGAGCAGGATTCCGTAGGTGGCGTGGTGGAAACACTGGTCACCGGTCTTCCGGCAGGACTTGGCTCGCCGTTTTTTGAATCTGTTGAGAGCCGGCTGGCTTCTCTCTTGTTTTCCATTCCTGCAGTCAAAGGGGTTTCCTTTGGCACAGGATTTGAGATTACAAAACTGCGCGGCAGTCAGGCAAATGACGCTTTCTGCCTAAAAGACGGTAAGGTACAAACAAAAACAAATCATAACGGCGGCATTAACGGCGGCATCACCAACGGTATGCCTCTTTTATTCACCACCGCCATTAAACCGACCCCGTCTATTGCAAAACCCCAGGAAACCGTAAATATTGATTCAAAAACCGAAGAAACAATCTCCATTCACGGTCGGCATGATCCTTGCATTGTTCCCCGGGCCGTCTGCGTTTTAGAAGCGGCAGCCGCCATTGTTCTGACTGATTTATTATTGGAGGCGAAAACCTATGCTCAATAAACTCCGACAGGAAATTGACAATATTGACAAGGAAATGCTTGCTTTGTTTGAAAAGCGCATGGATATTGCCAAACAAGTAGGCGCTTATAAAAAAGAGCGGAATCTGCCGGTTTTAGTTCCCGAGCGTGAAGAAGCCATTTTAGAAAACCGGATCAGCGCTCTGAAAAATCCGGAATATAAAGATTTAACCATCAGCTTTTTCGCCGACCTTATGAGTCTGTCCCGCCAACTGCAGCAGAAAGGAATGGATCAACCCTTAACTTTTGCGCCTGCGGTATCCTCTCCCCGGGTTGCCTATTTAGGCCGTCCCGGTTCCAATAGTGCCGAGGCGTTGGGGCAGTTGTTTTCTGAGGCTTCCGATACCATTGCTACCGATTCTTTTGACGGCATTTTCAAACTTCTGAATGAAGAAAAAGCCGACTACGGCATTCTGCCCATCGAAAACACCTCAACCGGTGCCATTCAGGATGTGCTGGATT
>JBGUTC010000066.1:0-11647 GCA_045132895.1 Clostridia bacterium | reverse complement strand
CACAATGGAAGGGATTTATTGGAAGATAACCTCTTTGAAAAGATATCATATGCCTTTAAATTTTGCAAAAAAAAGAGCCGGTGCATTTGCATCGGCTCTTTATCTTTATTTTACAATGATGAACTTTACGGGGATGAAACCGAGGTTCTGAATCGTTTCAGAAGCATCTGCCTGGGGCAGCGGCTCCTCAGACCAGATTTCAACGAATTTTTCTTCCAGGTTTACTTTGACGCCACCGTTTCCTTTTTCCAGGAATGCGGTTTCAACTCTTGAGGCACAATGCTCGCAGGTCATACCGTCAATATAAATCAATGTTTTACACGGAAAAGTGTTATCCCATTTTGCGGTTGATGCTTTAGATTTCTTCTTGGAGAAGACCAAGGCTAAAACGCAAACAAGAACAACTAATACACATACAATTACGATCCATATTCCTTTCATTTTTAAGCCCCTTTTTTGTCATAATTTATTACTATTTATCTCTTTTATTATAGTCTTTCCGGGGAGAAAAGTCAAGAGATAAATTAATCTATACCGGCAGATTGCAGGGCCTTATAGACGATAGGAGTTAAAATGGCGGTGATGATGATTTCCGGAATCATATAGCTACCGTTATAAATGACGGAATATAACACGGCAAGTGAATTGCCGGAGAAGGTTTCCAAAATGACAGAGCCGAAATGATAGAAGCCTTCCTGGCTGAAGAACCATTCAGCCCAGGCACCAAAGAAAATTGCACCGGACAGGATATGGACCAAGTAGCGCAAGAACAGAGCGAAGATGGAACCCAGGCATACAGACACGGAACGGTTTTTGAATTTCGATTTAAAGATACCGCCGAAACCGATGACGGTATATGCCAGAATGTAGTCTAAGAAGCACACAACAAGCGCCTGCCAGAGAATCATCTGATCGTCTCCGGGCAGAAAAAAGGCAGAGACGGTTTTAGCTCCCAGCAATAGTTGAAGCAGGCTGAAGATGCCGGCAGAGCAAAGTCCCCAACGGGTACCAAAGCAAAAGGCGATGAGCACGATGGGCATCATGGATGCAATTGTGATACCGCCACCGAAGGGAAGCTGGAATGGCTGAAAAACAGACAGTACAGCAGCAATGGCAATCAGCATGGCAGATGTTACAAGTTTTTTTGTTTTCATTTGAGTTCCTCCTTAATTATGCTATTGACAGGAGTCCGTTTTTGACAAATAAAAAACGGAAACTGCCACGCGTGGACTGTTTCCGCTCAAAAAGCACTGTGAAATATTCCCTACGTTGGCATTATCCAAATCAGGTTTACGGGTCGAAACATGGTTTCCTCTCAGCCTAAGGCTCCCCGATATTTATTTTTCTTCATTATATACAAATTCAGGTGATTTGTCAAGGTTTTTTACAAAGATGGTCTTATAACGGTTTGCGTAAGTAAATCATATCAACCAGTTGCACTCCGCATTCGAAGATAGGGTGGTCATAGTTGTCAGTAAAGAAATTCTTAATGCTATGAGACCGTTTAAAACCGCATTTTTCATAAAACGGAAT
Organism: Clostridia bacterium; assembly: GCA_045132895.1. Lineage (GTDB taxonomy): Bacteria > Bacillota > Clostridia > UBA1381 > UBA9506 > UMGS755. The sequence continues at coordinate 10,114 of JBGUTC010000066.1, read as the reverse complement.
TGTCAGGGGACTGTCGCCCGTGCCCACCTGTAACACGGTAAAGTTGTTTTTATATTGGTTCGAGATATGGTCAATCAGTTTTTGGGCATACCCTTTTCGCCGGGCCTTTGGGGCGGTGGCAATATTTTTAATTTCAAGGATTCCGTTCCCTTCGTCTGTTATGACACAGATGGCCTTGATGCCGCAATCTTCTAAAACAAACATGGTGCCGCGCTCTAAATACAAATCAATCATACTTTCCTGCTCATCAGCTAGGAGTAATAAATCCAGGTATTGTTTTTTGTTTTCTTTGACTTCTGTGATTGTCATGCGGACACCTCCAACAAGTCAAGTTTAGCAAAAAAAACAGTTTTCGTCAATGTTTTTGCAGAAATATGAGGCGGCACCAGAGAATTTTCTTCGATTGTACGTCAATTTTGCAAGTTGCACTTTGGGAAAATTTTTTATGCTAGGATAGTAACTGCACAAGGGGGTGAATACATGGAAGTTGGGGGCAAAACGATGGCCCGGTATGTTCAGGAACTCCTGGAGGAACCTGCAGAGTCATCAGTTTATCAGGCAGAGCAACCGGAAGACAGAGATAATGCTATGGCCATTGCACGGGCTCTTGTTGAACGGGCAAAAGCCGGAGATTTAAGTGCTATTAAAGAAGTCAGAAATCTGACGGAGAGCATCGCTGTCGAAGATGTATATCATTTTGAAATGCCGGCACGGATGATGACGGCGGTTTATCTTGACGTGTGGCGGGATATTAAACGGAAGGCGCACACCGAATACGTGTTATTTGGCGGAAGAGGCAGCGCTAAGTCTACCTTTATCAGTTTGATGGTTGTTGATATTCTGCTTTCTAATCCTGATATTCATGCCGTTTTATGCAGACGTGTCAAGGATACGCTCAGGGACAGTGTTTATGCCCAGATGAAATGGGCGCTGGCGGAACTGGAACTGGAATCTGTTTTTGAGTGTCGGGTGAACCCTATGGAAATCGTGTATAAGCCTACGGGGCAGAAAATTTATTTCAGGGGGGCAGATGATCCGGCAAAACTGAAGTCTATTAAAGTACCTTTTGGCTATATTGGCATTCTCTGGTTTGAAGAATTGGATCAGTTTTGCGGCGAAGAAGAGATCAGAAGTATTGAGCAGTCGGTTATCCGTGGCGGTGATGAGGCCTATATTTTTAAATCATTTAATCCGCCGAAAACATTGGGGAACTGGGCAAATCAATATGTTCTGGTTCCAAAGGAAACACGACTTGTTCAGAAAAGTACGTATTTAGATGTGCCGCCGGAGTGGCTGGGCAAGGTTTTTCTGGAAGAGGCAGAGCATTTAAAGCAAGTCAATCCTGACGCTTATGAGCATGAATACGGTGGCGTTGCAAATGGCGAGGGTGGCTGTGTTTTTGGTAATCTGAAGCTTCGTGAAATTTCAGACAGTGAGATTGCCGGCTTTGACAGAATCTATAACGGTATTGACTGGGGCTGGTACCCGGATCCGTTCCGGTTTCACCGGATGGCCTATCTGGCATCGGAGAGGCGATTGTTTATTTTTGATGAAATCAGTGGGCATAAACTCCCAAATCGCCACATCGGGATGCTGTTAAAAGAGCATGGCTTAACGGCGCGGGATAAGATTGTTGCAGATTCCGGCGGGGAAGGCCCGAAGTCTATTGCAGATTTACGCGACATGGGTTTTGCGGTCCGGCGGGCAAAGAAAGGTCCGGGGAGCGTGGAGTATTCCATGAAATGGCTTTCATCCTTGTCGGAAATTGTGATTGACCCGGTCAGATGCCCTAATGCCGGAAAAGAATTCAGGGAGTATGAATATGAAACGACAGAGGGAGGAGAAGTGGTCAGCGGTTATCCGGATTTGAACAATCATTCCATTGATGCTGTTCGCTATGCCCTGGAAGAAATTTGGAGGAGGAGAGGGAAATGATACCTTTTGAAGCGGGAAATTTAATCCTGGTTAAAAATATTGAGAATGTTTTAGGCAGAAATGTTTTAATTTCGCCGGAAATGAGCAGTGCCATCACTCTTTGGGAACAACTTTATCGGAATCAGGCACCATGGAAGAGCGATGTTGTTAAAAGCATGAATCTGGCATCGGCAATCAGCACAGAACTTGCCTGTCAAGCAACGCTGGATTTTCAATCGGAAATCAGCGGTAGTGCCAGAGCGGAGGCAATCAACCGGACGGTTTATCAGGATGTTATGAAAGATATCAGGCGGGTGACGGAACTGGCTTGTGCTTGTGGCGGCGTGGTTTTTAAGCCCTATCTTGAAAAAGACCGGTTGGCAGTGGAATATGTTCGGGCGAATCACTTCTTCCCCTTGGAAACAGATTGCAGGGGCGAAGTTGTTTCCGCTGTTTTTGCTGAACGGATCAAACGGAATGAACGCTACTATACGAGGCTGGAAGAACACACACTGGAAAACGGGAATGTTCATATCAAAAATTATGCTTTTTCCGGTGGCGTTTTCGGTTTAGGTCGCAAGATTTCCTTACATGACGTTCCGGAATGGGCGAATCTGGAGGAGGAAGTTACCGTTTTTGGGGCAAAACGGCCGTTGTTTTCTTATTTTAAAATTCCCCTGGCTAACACGGTGGATCCGGATTCGCCGCTGGGTGTGTCGGTGTTTTCGAGGGCGGTTGAGTTGCTGGAGGAAACGGATAAACAGTTCTCGAGGCTTATCTGGGAATATGAAGGCGGAGAACTGGCAGTTGATGCAAGTGTTGATGCACTGTTACTGGAAAATGGCGATATGAAGATGCCGTCTTTAAGTCGGAGACTGTTCAGAGCTCTTGATCTGGATGTGGGTGGAAGCGACCTGTACAGCGTTTTTGCGCCGCAACTTCGTGATCAGTCTTATCTGGATGGGCTGAATGAAATGCTCATTCAGGTTGAGGATCTTTGTGGTCTGGCAAGAGGCAGCATTTCCAATCTGAATAACACAGCCAGAACAGCAACAGAGCTTCGGATCCTCAGGCAGCGTTCCTATTCTACCGTGACAGATATTCAGAAATCTCTGCAGAGGGCATTGGAAGGTCTGGTAGAGTGCCTTGATATTTTTGCGACAGTTTTCTCTCTTTTGCCTGTCGGTGAGCATACGGTGACATTTGAATTTGATGACAGCACCGTTACGGACAGAAGTGCGCAATTTGAAGAAATGGGTCGACTGGTTGAGCAGGGGATTATTTCAAAGTGGGAATTTCGTTCCTGGTATCTGGGAGAAACAGAAGAGCAGGCAAAAGAAAAACTTAAGGAAATTATGGGGGACTGAACCTGTCTTTGGATAACAGACGTTAAACAGATCCGCTGACTTTGCCGCAATCCGCCATGCGGCAGAACAACCGCCTGAGTCGGCGGTATAGAAGTAGATGGCGCAGGGTAGGACTGGCTACCGGAAAAGGAGGCGCATATATGAAAGGAGGAGACATGGAAAAAATTCTCAGACAACTTTACGGCGATGTCGTAACAGAGGAAAGTCTCAATCTGTTTAAAGAGGAATTGGGCAAACGATTTGTCCCGAAATCTGAATTTAATCAGAGAGGCGAAGAACTGAAACAACTCCGTGCCCAATTGGCTGAACAGAAAGCGCAGGTGGCTGATGCTTTTGGTCAGGAACAGAAAAACAAGGCTCTTCGGGAAGAACTTTGTGCTCTGAAAGAAGCCTATGAGCAGGAGAAGATTTCAGCAAAGCAGAGAGAAGAAGAAATCCGTCTGCAAAGTGCGCTGGATCAGGCACTTACAGCTGAAAAAGCGAGAAATCTCGTTGCGGTTAAGGCTTTGCTCGACATGGAAGGAATCAAACTGGAAGAAGGAAAACTCAGTGGCCTGGCAGAGCAGTTGGATGTTCTGAAGCAGGAAAACGCGTATCTGTTTGATGTCCAGGAAGAACAGCAACCGTTCATCCGTCCGGGTGGCAACAAGACAGTTTTTTCTCAGGAGGATTTCGAAAAAATGGGGTATATGGAACGGCTCAGACTTAAAAAGGAGCAGCCGGAACTGTACCGAAAATTTACACAAAACAGAGGAGGTAAAAATCTATGGCAACATATTTAAATTTTCCCTTTGATCAGGAGGTCTTTATTCAAAGTTGGGAAGGCGCTCCGGACCCGACTAAGGCAGCAATGATTGACTGCGGTGCACTGGTGGAAGACAGCCTGATTGCATCAAGAATTCAGACGGACGGATGTCTTTATACCGTTCCTTTTTACAGCGTTCTGGAAGGAGATCCGGATAACTATGACGGGGCGACGGATATTACAACAACTGAGCCGGCCGGTGGTAGTCAGACTGGCGTGGTATATGGAAGAGGTAAGGGCTTTACGGCAAGAAATTTTGCTTCTGAACTCTCCGGTGCGGATCCTATGGGTCATATTGCATCCAGTATCGGCAAATATTGGGCGAAGCAGAGACAGAAGGCGTTACTTTCCATTCTGAATGCTATTTTCGGCATCTCCGGTTCTTCCGGTTATGCGAAAAAATGGAAGGAAAGCCACACCCTGAATCTGGCGGCTGCTTCCGGTACGCCTTATACCATCGGTGCTACGGATCTTAATGAACTGGCGACTCAGGCAATGGGCGACAATAAAAATCTGTTTTCGCTGGCGATTATGCACTCAAATGTTGCAAAAACTTTGGAGAATCAGCAGTTGCTTGAGTTCTGGAGATATACAGATGTCAACGGTATTGAAAGACCGACAACGCTTGCTTCTGTTAACGGTTATACCGTTGTGATTGATGATGGCGTGCCGGTTGAGGTAAATGGTGACGTTACCAATTACACAACTTATCTGTTGGGTGAAGGGGCTATCCGTACTGCAAAAGGCGCGGTTGAGGTTCCGGCAGAGGTATACCGTGATCCTATGAAGAATGGCGGTCAGGATACCCTGTACACCAGAATCAGGGAAACCATTCATCCCAACGGTTTCTCCTTTACAGCACCCTCTACCGGCTGGACAAACAGCCCGACAGATCAGCAGTTGGCAGCTTCTGCAAACTGGTCTGTTGCTTTTGATCCAAAGGCAATTCCCATTGCGAAGCTCGTTACAAATGGCTAAAATATGTAGTCTGCAGGAGATGGTTTCATCTCCTGCAGGTGATAGTTTTACGGTTAGGAGGATGTGCTTTGGTTCTTGTAAGTTATGAGTATTACAGCGGGACATATGGCGGAACAGAGATCCCGGAGGCTGTGTTTCATCAGTTTGCTTATCGCGCCGGCGTGCTCCTTCAGCACATGATTCGTGCCGGAAAAACGGTCAATCATGACGAAAAGATTCTGTGGTTACTCTGTGAAATCTGCGATAGACTGTATCAGGATGATTGCAGAAACAGTATTTTGCACGAATCGGCGGATGGTTATAGTGTAACCTATGACGAACATGAGGTTGACTCGGAAGTTTTAAAGATTGTCAGACAACATCTGGGAAATGACGGTGTTCTTTTCAGGGGGCGGGCAATATGAAAATGGGTGACACCATAACTGTCAGAAAAAGAGATAAACTAAGCGGAGCGTTAACTGATGTTGACGTTTCCGGCGTTTGGTGTGTTGAAACAGCCGGACTTTCTTCTGATAGCAATGGATTTGTTAAATCCGGGCAACTGATTCTTCGGATTCCGGACAGGATCTCATTTGATATTGCATGTGGCGATGAGGTTTGCGGTCAGAGCGGTAATTGGTATGTTGTTACGGAAATCCGAGACAACAGAATAGGACATGGTGACCTTTCTCATTGGAAAGTGGTTGCCAAGCGATAGGAGGAGAGGATATGCTCTACCTTATTCTGGAGTATTTAAAAAAGAATCCTCTTTTACGTCAGATGATGCCGGCAGCGGATTATCTGGGCGGAGAAGAGGTGGCTATCAGCGTTCAGGCTGTAGCCTCAGAGCCTGTTATAGAGCAATATGCTGATGGTGGAAAACTTAAGCAATTTACATTTAAAATTCTGAGAAGAGAGCCGAATTATGCGCCAATGGAAGAGGAGACGTTAGTCTTTTTGGAGAAGGTCGGTCAATTTCTGGAGGCGGAACAGAATTTGCCTGAACTCGCTCACGGTCAGACAGCGCAAAGGTTTCAGGTACTCAGACATGCGGCAGTTACAAACAGGTCTCCCGGTAGTCGGTGCAGGGAACTGGTTTGTAGATTGATTTACTATGAAGAAAAGGGGAGTGAGTCATGAACAGGATTGTTAAAAGAAGTGATAAACTGACATTTTACGGCGTGGTTGATGGAAACGGCAACACCACCTTTTACAGAATGAAAGGGTTCAGTGAAATTTCTGTAAAGAAAAATTCCCGCGAGTATACAAGACAGTATGTTGATGAGGAATTCGAGCAGTCAGATGTTGTCGGATATAGTCCCAGTATTTCTTATGCCTTCGATCAGTTTAAAGATGACCCGGTTCACAGCGACATGGTATCTTTATCAGAACAGGAGAAGGTTGGCGATGAAGCCGTCAGAGCAATTATGCAGGTGGATTTGTCACAGAAAAACGAGGATGGTACATGTCCGGCAATTAAGCGGGAATTTGCTGTTATTTTTGATTCAGAAGGAAACTCATTGGAAAGCTACAGCTATAGCGGTACGCTTCGTGTTAAAGGCGAAAAAGTTTTTGGCACTGCTGTCAGCGATGATGATTGGACAACTTGTTCCTTTCATGAAAATTAAATGAAAATGCCGCAGGCATACTGCGGCGGTAGACCGGGAGGAAGCAATATGTTTTCAGAATTATTAACCGGCGCTTTGCCGGAAGAGGTTATTTGTGACGGAAAAAGTTTTCCTATTGCCACAGATTTTACCGTTTGGGTACAGATTGAAATTATTCTGCTGGAGGAAAAGGGGAACTTTCTGCAGAAATTACCCAGGATTCTGGCACTCTGCTATCCGGTTTTGCCGGATACACTGGAGGATGCAGTTCGCGGAATTGCCACGTTTTATATGGGGCAGTCACCGGAAAAACATGGAGATAGAGGCGGTGGCTTCCGACCGGTTTACAGTTTTAAACAGGATGCGGCTATGATATATGCCGGATTTTATCAGCAATATGGTATTGATCTTTTACATACACGGCTTCACTGGTTTCAGTTTAAAGCGTTGTTACAGGCTTTAGGTGAGGAGACTTTATTTGGCCGAGTTGTTCGGTACAGAGCCATTGATCTGTCTGATATAAAAAGCAAAGAGCAGAGAGATTTTTATGGAAAAATGAAGAAACTGTATCCGCTGAAAATATGCCGTGGGGCTACCATGAATGAGCAGGAAATTTCAGACGTGTTAGAAAATCTGTTTTAGAAGAGAGGAGGAGCTTTTTTGTCGGACGAATATAATCAGAATGAAAAAGAGATTGCGGACAAGTACCGCGGAATTGGTAAAATTCTGGGGGAAAGTCTGGGAGACGGTCTTGAGGATGGCGGAGATAAAGTTAAGGCAGCATCTGATAAAGTTTACCGCGATTTACTGGGACGTTATCAGTTTTATCTTAAAGAGAAAGAAAGGCTGGAAAAGGAGAATGCCGCCTTAACGGAGGCAACGCACCGCCAAACCTATGAAAAACAGCTTAGCCGTGCCAAAAACCAGGAACGAGCAGAAGAAATTCATCAGAAAGAAATGCTCCGGTTACAAAAACAAGCAAATCAGGAATATCTGAAAGAAGTTAAGGCTCAGTTAAAAACCATTGAGGCATTGAAAAAAGATATTGTTTCAGACTTTGGCGAGGTTTCATCTTTTGTTGAGGATCGGCTGAGTGATGTGACGCAAGCACGGGAACGCATGGAGGAGAAATTACAGGGCTATGGTGGCTTGTTCCAGGAAAGGACCGTAGTTTTAAGAAATGTTGACCCGAAACGGAGTAAGTTCGTTTATAAGGATCTGATTGCGGATTTATCAAAAGAGCGCAAAGATCTTGAAACCTATGCCGGGCTTCTGAGGGAAATTGGTTCTATGGAGAATATTCCGCAGGAACTGTTTTATGCCATCCGCGAATTATCTGTTGAAGACGGAATCCGGTTTCAACAAGAGTTTCTAAAGTTGTCCCCGAAAGAAAAAGAGGACTATCTTAAGGACTGGGAAGCCATTGCCACGCTTTCAAAGCAAGTGGCGGATATGAGCTATGCGCAGGAGACAGAACTGGCGTTGGCGGACATTGACAGAGAACTGTCGGCCTGGTTTTCAACGATTCCGGAGGGCTTCTTTGCGGAGGGAGAGTTTTCGGCGGAGGCCTTTGGCGAAGGGTTTGTCAAGCGACTCAGAAGCATGCAGGAATCTTTACAAGCAGCAGTTTTAAGCGTTGTCAGCATCCAGAATGGTATGACGGAAGAGAAAGGGCAGCCAGCCGGAAATCAAACTTCGGTTACATACATATTAAACAGCGCGGGAGAGACGGTATCTGAACAATTAAGGAGCGCGGAGAAGCATGCGACCATAGAAAGACTGAGAGGAGTTTGACAATGGAATTGATATTTGAAAATACGCGTGGGCGGTTGATATTTCGTGGGAAACGGAATAGCCACAAAACCGATGCTGCGCTTTATATTAAAAAAATTACCGGGTTGGGCTTTCCGCAACGCGAGGAACATGTCAGACAGTTTGCCGGGGAACGGGGGCAACTGTTTCTTTCCGGACGTGAACTCGCGCGGACTATTACGGTTTCGGCAGATATCTGCCGAGCGGAAGGGATAAGGACAGAACTTGAAAACGTCATGGAGATTCTCTTTCTTCCGGGAAACCTGACGGTTCATGCCGGCAATCTGCATAGGTGCATTGCTTGTCGATGTATCAGCATTGACGAAGGGGAGAGATATGGTGAATCTATCATGTCGGTTGTTTTGCAGTTTGTTTGCGATGATCCGTTTTTTACGGGAGCAGAGAGACAAGAAGAACTTTTGCTTTCACGCCGGGATTTGGTCAGCGGCAAGGTGATGTTTCCGTGTGTGTTCACAGAAAAGGTTAACCAAAAAACTGTTGTCAACCGCGGCAATGTTCGGACGGAACCTGTTTTTGACTTGTATTACACAGGGGAAAAAGCTCCTGAGGTGGCAGAAGGAAAGACGGATTGTATTACAATTCTGAATCATGAGACCGGACAAAAAATTGTGCTTCTCTATACTCTTTCCCCGGGAGAAAAAGTGACGCTGAATATTCCGGACAGGCAGATTTACAGCGAACTTGCGGGTGACATTACAGCGTCACTTTCGCCAGACAGTTATCTGAGTGATTTCTGGCTGGAACCGGGGCACAATTTGCTGGAAGGAAATAGTGAATCGGGATGGGCATCGACTCACATTATGTTGGCGTATCATCATCGGTATTTTGAGGCGGTGATATAGTGGAAGATGTGCGTTTTTATGATTTTGAGTTTCGTCTTTTGCACATTGAGCATGCCTTGTTTTCCTGCAACTGGACGTTTTATGAGAATGATATCGGGCAATTTGAAATGCATTTTCCTCATGAAAGTCGCTTAGGCAGCATTGCTGCGGAACACCCTTACATGGTGGCAGTTCAGGGAGACAAGCAGGCGATTATAACCGGACGGCAGTTGACGGAAGAGGGAATCCTTTACGGGAGGAGTTGCAACTGGATTTTAACCCGGTTTTGCTTTGGTGACCGGTTGGATACTGAGGAACTCCTGACAAACGGCATTCTGGCGGAGCGAAAGCCGGAGACCGTTATTCGCTATCTTTTAAGTCAAACTTTTTCTGACATTCATAACTTTGTTTTTCGGGAAAGCGAAGAACAATTTAACGATGTTTTTCTGAAAAGTGACGCGGCACAACCGGTTTTTAGTCTGATTCAGTCCGTTATGGCGCAAGCAGGAGGCGGACATGGTGTTTTCTTCAATGTCGCCGACAAATGCTGGGAACTTTACGTGACCAAAGGCAAGGAATTACCGATTGTTTTATCGGAAAATAACAGAAATGCCTATCAAGCGGAATATACAGAAGACAGCCAGGAATCCTTTTCCTGCGGTTATTATTTACGACCGATGGAAGATATGGGTGAATGGAAAGTTTACTTTAATTTGCCCACTTTAAAAAATCTTCAGCCGGACAATTATGCAAAAGGATATCGTGTGGTTTTAGACTCACATGATGCGAGCAGTTATTGGTGTTTTAATA